>NZ_BAMP01000082.1 GCF_000615975.1 Nitratireductor aquibiodomus NL21 = JCM 21793
AATGACGTCTTGCCGTGGTCAACGTGACCAATCGTGCCGATGTTCACATGCGGCTTCGTACGCTCAAATTTACCTTTGGCCATGTGAGCTCTCCATTCCTTGTGCCCGTCCGGGCTCTTTCAACTCTCGATAATCCGTAACGAACGCATCTGAGCGGATTACGCGTATTTCTTCTGGATCTCCTGCGCCACCGCGCTGGGGACCGGCTCGTAATGATCGAACTGCATCGTGTACTGGGCGCGGCCCTGCGACATCGAACGCAGTGTATCGACGTATTTGAACATGTTGGCCAGCGGCACCATGGCGTTGATCACCGTAGCGATACCGCGTGCTTCCTGGCCCTGAATCTGGCCACGACGCCCGTTCAGGTCACCAATGATGCTGCCCACATACTCTTCCGGCGTCACAACCTCGACCTTCATGATCGGCTCAAGGAGCTGAGCACCGGCCTTCTGGGCGCCTTCACGGAATGCTGCACGAGCAGCGATTTCGAAGGCGAGAACCGAAGAGTCGACGTCGTGATAGGCACCGTCGATCAGCGTGGCCTTCACGCCGAGCATCGGGAAGCCCGCAACCGGACCGGAGGAAAGAACGCTCTCGATGCCCTTCTGGACGCCGGGAATGTATTCCTTCGGAACCGAACCGCCGACGATCTTGGATTCGAACTCGAATTCCTCGCTCTCGGTGTTCGGCGCAAACACGATCTTGACGCGGGCGAACTGGCCCGAACCACCGGACTGCTTCTTGTGCGTGTAGTCGATTTCGGCTTCGCGGGTGATCGTCTCGCGGTATGCAACCTGCGGAGCGCCCACATTGGCCTCAACCTTGAATTCACGCTTCAGGCGGTCGACGATGATGTCGAGGTGAAGCTCGCCCATGCCGGCGATAATGGTCTGACCGGATTCCTCGTCGGACTTGACGCGGAAGGACGGATCCTCGGCTGCCAGACGATTGAGCGCGAGGCCCATCTTCTCCTGGTCGCCCTTGGTCTTCGGCTCGATAGCGATCTGGATCACCGGATCCGGGAACTCCATGCGCTCGAGAATGACCGGCTTGGTCGGATCGCAAAGCGTGTCGCCCGTCGTGGTCTCCTTGAGGCCGGCCAGGGCGACGATGTCGCCTGCGTAAGCCACTTCGAGATCGGAACGGGAGTTGGAGTGCATCTGCAACATGCGGCCGATGCGCTCGCGCTTGTCCTTCACCGTGTTGGCCAGCGAAGAACCCTTGTTCAGCACACCCGAATAGATGCGACAGAAGGTGAGCGAGCCAACGAACGGATCGTTCATGATCTTGAAGGCCAGCATGGAGACAGGCTCTTCGTCAGACGACTTGCGAGCAATCTCTGCTTCGGTCTTGGGGTCGATGCCCTTGATCGACGGAACGTCCATCGGAGACGGCAGGAAGTCCACAACGGCGTCGAGCAGCGGCTGAACACCCTTGTTCTTGAAGGCGGAGCCGCAGAACATCGGGAAGAACTTGACCTCGATGGTGCCCTTACGGATGAGCTTACGGATCTCGTCATTCGAGGGCATCTCGCCTTCGAGGTAACGCTCCATCGCGCCTTCGTCCATCTCGACGGCAGCCTCGATAAGAGCCTCGCGGTACTCTTCGGCCTTCGCCTGAAGATCAGCGGGGATCTCGACGATGTCCCAGGCAGCGCCAAGGTTCTCGGACTGCCAGACAAGCGCGTTCATCTCGATCAGATCAACAACGCCGGCAAATTCGTTCTCAGCACCGATGGGGAGCTGCATGACGACAGCCTGCGCACCAAGACGGGTCTTGACCATCTCCGCCGAGCGGTAGAAGTCAGCGCCGATCTTGTCCATCTTGTTACAGAAGATCATGCGCGGGACTTTGTACTTGTCCGCCTGGCGCCAGACAGTTTCCGTCTGCGGCTCGACGCCGGCGTTGGCGTCAAGCAGTGCAACCGCACCGTCGAGAACGCGCAGCGAACGCTCCACTTCAATCGTGAAGTCGACGTGTCCGGGCGTGTCAATGATGTTGAAGCGGCGCTTCTTGCCGTCACGGCCTTCCCAGAAGGTGGTCGTGGCAGCAGACGTGATCGTGATCCCGCGCTCCTGCTCCTGCTCCATCCAGTCCATCGTCGCAGCGCCATCATGCACTTCGCCGATCTTGTGGGACTTGCCGGTGTAGAAAAGAATGCGCTCGGTCGTCGTCGTCTTGCCGGCGTCGATATGCGCCATGATACCGAAGTTGCGGTAGTCTTCGAGCTTATATTCGCGGGACATCGTCGTGTACCTCTTCGATCCGTAAGGCTACCAGCGGTAGTGCGAGAACGCGCGGTTGGCCTCAGCCATCTTGTGCGTGTCTTCGCGCTTCTTGACGGCAGTGCCGCGATTGTTGGCTGCATCGAGCAGTTCGCCGGAAAGGCGATCGACCATGGTCGTCTCGTTGCGCTTGCGTGCAGCAGAAATCAGCCAACGGATGGCCAGGGCCTGACGACGCTCGGGACGAACATCAACCGGCACCTGGTAGGTCGCACCACCAACACGGCGGGAACGAACCTCAACGTGCGGAGCAACGTTCTCGAGCGCCTGATGGAACACACCAACAGGCTCCTGCTTCAGCTTGTCCTCCACCTGCTCGAACGCACCGTAAACGATACGTTCCGCAGCGGACTTTTTGCCATCAAGCATGATGGCGTTCATGAACTTCGTTACAACCGTGTCACCGAATTTCGGATCGGGGTTGATCTCTCGCTTTTCTGCGCGATGGCGTCGGGACATGTTTTTCGTCTCTTACCTTCGAAGGCCCGGCTCAAAAACAAAGCGCCGAAGCCGGGAAACCTACTTCGGACGCTTGGCGCCGTATTTGGAACGACGCTGCTTGCGGTTCTTGACACCCTGCGTGTCGAGCACACCACGGATAATGTGGTAGCGCACACCCGGAAGGTCCTTCACGCGGCCGCCGCGGATCATGACCACGGAGTGCTCCTGAAGGTTATGCCCCTCACCCGGGATATAACCGATGACCTCGAAGCCATTGGCAAGGCGGATCTTCGCCACCTTACGCATAGCCGAGTTCGGCTTCTTCGGCGTCGTGGTGTAGACGCGCGTACAAACGCCCCGCTTCTGCGGGTTGGCCTGCATGGCCGGAACCTTATTGCGCTTAACCGGCGCAATGCGCGGCTTGCGGATCAACTGGTTAACGGTAGGCATCAAACCTTCCCTTGTTACAATTCCGTGTCTCAAGCCCGAGGGCCGCTTCAAGAACAGTCTGCGTTAATGCATAAATCCGGGCTGCCAAACCGCTTTAACGGTCTTGCCCGGACATACAGCAGAGGAAGCGCTTCCGCTTCATGCGCCGCAAATTCTGTCGCTCGCAAAAACGAACCCTGTTTGAGACCTGATCCGGGGCGCGTCGCCCCGAAAGAAAAAGCCTCACATCGGCTCGGACGAAGCGGGTATTACTCGCATGTCGGTTAACCGTCAACCCCAACCGCGCAATTATCTGGCGCAAACACCGGCGCCACGGCGGTAGCGAGGCGCAACGACACAATATTGCTCAATCGGGCGGGTTTTCGAAGCGAAACCGCGTCGTTCCCCTGTCATTTTCCAGGGCCGCATGCGAAAAACGGGCCTCGCAATACAGGCATTCGCCGTTTGGTAAGAATCAGGAAAAACGATGAACGAATCGGAAGAACGCGCGGTCACCATCATTACCGGCCGCGTCTGGCGGGAAAAGGGCGAGGAAAGCGAAGGTGTGCACATCATGCTGCTCGCACCCGACGACGACACCGCCGTGCGGCTCGCTCTGGAGGCCCTTGCCCGCGAAGGCTACGCCGAGGCTGAGCTCGATCGAATCGGGGACATGGAGGGGGAGCCGGACGAGGAGCCTCACCTCTCCGCCTGGCAGGGCGCGCTTGAAGGCGAAATCGCGATCGTCACGTTTGACGAACCAATCTAGGTCCTGACCCCACGGCGTTCACAGCCAGAAGGGACCGCCCGGACATCCACACGCATTGGGAAAACGGTAGAGTGCCCCCGAGCGGGGTTTCCGAGAAATGGTCGAATGATGCAGTCTCCGAAGAAGCCCGGCTGTCAGCCGGGCTTCTTCCGCAGGCCACGCACGGCGATCTAGTTTAGCGCCGGTTCCAGCGTGAACACAACAAACTGTGAGAACTGGCCATTGGGATTGAAGTTGTTGTCGGAGGCCATGACGAGAGTTCGTTTGCCGACGACATCCGGTCCCCAGGAGACCGCTTCGATGTTGTCCACGTCGAGCCCGAAATCCCCTTCCCCGATCTTCAGAACATGCGCCTTCCTGACCGGCGTGACATCAAGGTCGGCAATGCTCTCCGCGCCGAGAATGTCGCTCGCACCTGCCGTTTCGACGATATAGAGATTGATCTCGTTTCCAGTCCCCAGTGCAAAGGAACGCTCGACCGCAAGAAACCTGCCGGCTTCGATCTCCAGTATCTCCGTCAGACCGTTATCGTTGTAATAGGGCTCGGTTTCGGATTTCCGGTGAATCGGGCCGGTTTCGTAGACATACTCGGCGACCGGCTCGCCACTTTCCACATTGAAGCCAAGAATGCGCGACGGGCTTCCGGCTTCAAGCGTCGCCTTTGGGCCATCCTGAACGAGCGCATTCTCGGTCGCGACCCAGACGGTCTCTCCATCGACCGAGAGCGTCAGCCCTTCAAACCCCAGATTGTTGCGGATGCCCCGTTCGCCGGCGGCGTCCGGCAGATAGGCTTCAGGGATCGCGAAGCTGCGCTTGAATGCACCGTCCGGTCCAGCCTCGTAGAGCGTCGGATTGCCCGCGGCGTCGCGTTCACTCGACCAGAACACGCTCTGGCGCGAAGCGTCGAAGCGGATAGCTTCGGGATCGATCGTTTTGGGCGCGAACGGCCCGCCGTTCTCCTCCTGCAACACATGGCTGGAGATGATATCGACGCCCTTCACGCCATCTTTCTCGATCGCAAGCTTCAGCCGATAGAACCGCGCCGGCGCTTTCTCCGACCGGTCATCCGAAATCGCATAAAACACCCCCGCCTCTGCATCATAGTCCAGGCCCGATATGCCGCCGAACTCGACGCCCGAGATCATAAGGCCGCTAGGAAGAACGATTTCGCCGAGATAGGCGGGCTTCATCATGGCGTCTGCGAGGGCGAGAGACTGCACCGAAACGGACAATGCCGCAGCGAGGACCAACTTTTTGAACATGAGAACTTCTCCAAAAAACGGGCGGGAATGCGCGCCCCGGAAGCCTCATGATCCAGTCGGATGACAGGCATGCGACCATGACGGTGGACCGCCAAAAGAAAAGCCGGGCGCAGGGCCCGGCTCTTGCATTTTTCTGAGAAGCGGTCTGCCGATTATTCGGCAGCGCTTGTCGTCATGTCGGCGATCATCGGATCGGCCATCTCGGCGCCCGAGCTCTTGCGCCGCTCGTCCAGGATCAGATCGTCGCGCGAGCGCGCGATCCGGCGAACCTGGCTCATGGCGCCACCCGTACCGGCCGGGATGAGACGGCCGACAATGACGTTCTCCTTCAAGCCCTGCAGCGTGTCGATCTTGCCGGCGACAGCCGCCTCGGTCAGCACGCGTGTGGTTTCCTGGAAGGAGGCCGCCGAGATGAAGGACGGTGTCTGCAGCGAAGCCTTGGTGATGCCGAGGAGGACCGGCTGGCCTTCGGCCGGCTTCTTGCCCTCTTCCACCAGACGCTCGTTGATCTCCTCGAACTCGACCGAGTCGACATGGTCGCCCGGAATGTAGGTCGAGTCGCCCTGTGCCGTGATCTCGATCTTCTGCAGCATCTGGCGAACGATCACCTCGATGTGCTTGTCGTTGATCAACACGCCCTGCAAGCGATAGACCTCCTGGATTTCGTTGACCAGGTAGGAAGCCAGAGCCTCCACGCCCTTGATCGCCAGGATGTCGTGCGGCGCCGGGTTACCGTCGAGAATGAAGTCGCCTTTCTCGATCTGGTCTCCGTCCTGAAGATGGAACGGCTTGCCCTTGGGAATGAGATACTCCGCGGGCTCCAGCGTCGAGTCATGCGGCTCGATGACGATGCGGCGCTTGTTCTTGTAGTCGCGGCCGAAGCGGATCGTGCCATCGATCTCGGCGATGATGGCGTGATCTTTCGGACGACGGGCCTCGAAAAGTTCCGCAACGCGCGGCAGACCACCGGTGATGTCCTTGGTGCGGGCACTCTCGGTCGGGATACGGGCAATCACGTCGCCCGGCTTGACCTTGGAGCCCGGCTCCACGGAAAGAACCGTCTCCACCGACAGCAGGAAGCGCGCATCGCCACCACGGGCGAGCTTTGCCACCTTGCCCTTGGCATCGAGCACCGTCAGCGCCGGCTTCAGGTCGGTTCCGCGCGGCGTCGACCGCCAGTCGATGACCTCACGCTTGGTGATGCCGGTGGATTCGTCCGCCGTTTCCTGAACCGACACACCGTCGACCAGGTCCTCGAAGGCAACGGTGCCTTCCACCTCGGTCAGCATCGGGCGCGTATAGGGATCCCACTCGGAGATGCGCTGGCCGCGCTTCACCTTGTCGCCCTCGTCAATGAACAGACGCGAGCCATAGGTGAGACGGTGGCTTGCGCGCTCCTCGCCGTTCTCGTCCAGGATCAGAACCGCCATGTTGCGGCCCATCACCACGAGATCGCCTTCGGAATTGCGCACCACATTGCGGTTGCGGACCTTGACCGTGCCTTCGAAGGAAGCTTCGAGGAACGACTGATCGACCACCTGCGCCGTACCGCCCATGTGGAAGGTACGCATGGTGAGCTGGGTACCCGGTTCACCGATCGACTGGGCGGCGATGACACCAACGGCCTCGCCGATATTGACCGGCGTACCACGCGCAAGGTCACGACCGTAACAGATCGCGCAGACACCGCTGCGGACTTCACAGGTCAGCGCCGAACGGATGCGGACAGACTGGATGCCTGCCTTTTCAATGGCTTCGACATCGCGCTCGTCAATCAGACGCCCGGCCGAAACGATGACCTCGTCGGTTGCGGGGTTGATGATGTCATCAAGCGCGGTGCGCCCCAGCACACGCTGACCGATGGAAGCAACCACCTGACCGGCGTCGACGATCGGCTGCATGGTCAGGCCCTTGTCGGTGCCGCAATCGGGCACGGTGACAATGCAGTCCTGAGCCACGTCAACCAGACGGCGGGTGAGATAACCCGAATTCGCCGTCTTCAGAGCCGTGTCGGCCAGACCCTTACGGGCACCGTGGGTGGAGTTGAAGTACTCCATCACGGTCAGGCCTTCCTTGAAGTTCGAGATGATCGGCGTCTCGATGATGGAGCCATCCGGACGGGCCATCAGGCCGCGCATGCCGGCAAGCTGACGCATCTGCGCCGGCGAGCCACGTGCACCGGAATGCGACATCATGTAGACCGAGTTCATCGGCTTCTGACGACCGTCTTCGTTAAACTCGACCGCCTTGATGCGCTTCATCATCTCATCGGCGACCTTTTCCGAGCACTTGGCCCAGGCGTCGACGACTTTGTTGTACTTCTCGCCCTGCGTGATCAGGCCGTCATTGTACTGCTGCTCGTATTCCTTGGCGAGCGCTTCGGTCTCGGCCACCAGGTTTTCCTTGGTGTCCGGAATAACCATGTCGTCCTTGCCGAAGGAAATGCCGGCGCGGCAGGCATGGCCGAAGCCGAGCTGCATGACGCGGTCACAGAAGATAACCGTCTCTTTCTGACCGCAGTGACGGTAGACCGTATCGATCATCTTGGAGATGTTCTTCTTGGTCAGTTCCTGGTTGCAGATGTCGAAGGGCACATTGTGGTTCTTCGGCAGGAGCTCGCCAACGATCATACGGCCAGGCGTCGTCTCGTGGATCTGCGAAACGAGATTGCCTTCCGCATCGACCGTCTTGAAACGGCCCTTGATCTTGGTGTGCAGCGTGACGACCTTGTTCTCCAGCGCATGGTGCAGCTCGCCCATATCGGCAAAGACCATGCCCTCGCCCGGCTCGTTCTGGTTCATGATGGACAGGTAGTAGAGTCCGAGAACCATGTCCTGCGACGGCACGATGATCGGTGCGCCGGAGGCCGGGTGCAGGATGTTGTTGGTCGACATCATCAGGACGCGCGCTTCGAGCTGGGCTTCCAGCGAAAGCGGCACGTGAACGGCCATCTGGTCACCGTCGAAGTCGGCATTAAACGCCGTACAGACCAGCGGGTGAAGCTGGATCGCCTTGCCTTCGATCAGCACCGGCTCGAACGCCTGGATGCCCAGACGGTGCAGCGTCGGCGCGCGGTTCAGAAGAACCGGATGCTCGCGGATAACCTCGTCCAGGATATCCCAGACTTCCGGCTTTTCCTTCTCGACCAGCTTCTTTGCCTGCTTGACGGTGGACGAATAGCCCTTCGCGTCGAGACGCGCGTAGATGAACGGCTTGAACAGCTCGAGCGCCATCTTCTTCGGCAGACCGCACTGGTGCAGCTTGAGCTCGGGACCGGTCACGATCACCGAACGGCCCGAATAGTCGACGCGCTTGCCGAGCAGGTTCTGGCGGAAGCGGCCCTGCTTGCCCTTCAGCATGTCAGAGAGCGACTTCAGCGGACGCTTGTTGGCACCGGTGATGACACGGCCGCGGCGGCCATTGTCGAACAGCGCGTCAACGGCCTCCTGAAGCATGCGCTTCTCGTTGCGGATAATGATGCCCGGTGCGCGCAGCTCGATGAGGCGCTTCAGACGGTTGTTGCGGTTGATCACACGGCGGTAAAGGTCGTTGAGATCGGACGTCGCAAAGCGACCGCCATCCAGCGGAACCAGCGGGCGCAGGTCCGGCGGGATGACCGGCACGATCTTCATGATCATCCACTCGGGACGGTTGCCCGACTCGAGGAAGTTCTCAACCACCTTGAGGCGCTTCAGAAGCTTCTTCTGCTTCAGCTCCGACGTGGTGGATGCCAGCTCCGAACGCAGATCACCCGCAATCGTGTCGAGGTCCATCGATTCCAGCAGGTGATGGATCGCCTCGGCGCCGATCATGGCGGTGAACTGGTCTTCGCCATACTCGTCGACCGCGATCAGATACTCTTCTTCGGAGAGAAGCTGGTTCTCCTTGAGCGCCGTCAGGCCGGGCTCGGTCACGATGTAATTCTCGAAGTAGAGAACCCGCTCGATATCCTTCAGGGTCATATCGAGCAGCGTGCCGATGCGCGACGGCAGTGACTTCAGGAACCAGATATGCGCGACAGGTGCGGCCAGTTCGATGTGGCCCATGCGCTCGCGACGCACCCGCGACAGCGTGACTTCAACGCCGCACTTCTCGCAGATGACGCCCTTGTACTTCATGCGCTTGTACTTGCCGCACAGGCACTCATAGTCCTTGATCGGACCGAAGATGCGTGCGCAGAAGAGACCGTCACGCTCGGGCTTGAACGTACGATAGTTGATGGTCTCGGGCTTTTTGATCTCGCCATACGACCAGGACAGGATCTTCTCGGGGCTGGCCAGAGAAATCCTGATCGAGTCGAAAGTCTGTGCCGGCGCCTGAGGGTTGAAAAGATTCATGACCTCTTGGTTCATGCCGATCTCCTTTTCGGGACGCCTTGTCCCTTTTAAACTTCGGTGAAGACTGCCGCCGCGTGTCCCACCGGTTCAAATGCTTGGCCGCTATGCTGCCTTGCGAACGACGATGCGTGCCGCAGGTTTTTCCTGCGACACGCGATAACGCTTATTCCGCAGCGTCGGGCAGCTGCTCGGCCTCGGCCGCGTCAATGCGGGAGTTTTCCAGCTCCACATTGAGGCCGAGAGAACGCATTTCCTTGACGAGAACGTTGAAGCTCTCCGGAATGCCCGCCTCGAACGTGTCGTCGCCGCGCACGATGGCTTCGTAGACCTTGGTACGGCCTGCCACGTCGTCCGACTTCACGGTCAGCATTTCCTGCAGCGTGTAGGCCGCACCGTAAGCTTCCAGCGCCCAGACCTCCATCTCACCGAAGCGCTGGCCACCGAACTGCGCCTTACCACCCAGCGGCTGCTGGGTAACGAGCGAGTACGGCCGATCGAACGGGCGTGGATCTTGTCGTCCACAAGGTGGTGCAGCTTCAGCATGTAGATGTAGCCGACGGTCACCTGACGGTCGAACGGCTCACCCGTACGCCCATCGTAAAGCGTAACCTGACCGCTGGTCTGCATGCCTGCCTGCGCCAGCATGTCATTGACGTCCGCCTCATGTGCGCCGTCGAAGACCGGCGTGGCGATGGACACGCCGCGACGCATCTGCTCACCCACCGCACGACGCTTTCATCGTCATACTGGCGAACCGGCTCGTTGCGGTCGTTCTCGGGAATGACCGCCTCGATCGTCTGGCGCAGCGGCTTGATGTCGCCACTTTCCTTGTAGCTGTCGATCAGCTCGCCGATCTGCTGGCCCATGCCCGCACAGGCCCAGCCCAGATGCGTTTCCAGAATCTGGCCGACATTCATGCGGCTCGGCACACCCAGAGGGTTGAGCACGATGTCCACATGCTGGCCATCCTCCAGGAACGGCATGTCTTCGACCGGAACGATGCGCGACACGACACCCTTGTTGCCGTGACGGCCGGCCATCTTATCGCCGGGCTGCATCTTGCGCTTAACGGCGACGAAGACCTTGACCATCTTCATGACGCCGGGCGGCATCTCGTCGCCGCGCTGCACCTTCTCGACCTTGTCCATGAAGCGCTGCTCAAGCGCCTTCTTGGACTCGTCGTACTGGGCACGCAGCGCTTCGAGCGCTTCCTGCTGCTGCTCGTCCTCGACGGCAAACTGCCACCACTGCGAGCGGGGATACTCGTCGAGAACCTCCGCGGAAAGCGCGCCGCCCTTCTTGAAGCCCTTCGGGCCGGCAATCGCCTGCTTGCCGTCCAGCATGTCGGCCAGACGCGCATAGACGTTGCGGTCGAGGATCGACTGCTCGTCATCACGGTCCTTTGCGAGACGCTCGATTTCCTCGCGCTCGATCGCCATGGCGCGCTCGTCCTTCTCAACGCCGTGGCGGTTGAAGACGCGCACTTCCACGACCGTGCCATACGTGCCAGGCGGCATGCGCATGGAGGTGTCACGAACGTCCGAAGCCTTCTCACCGAAGATGGCGCGCAGAAGCTTTTCTTCCGGCGTCATCGGGCTTTCGCCCTTCGGTGTGATCTTGCCGACCAGGATATCGCCCGGCTGAACTTCAGCGCCGATATAGGTGATGCCGGCTTCGTCGAGGTTCTTCAGCGCTTCTTCCGAAACGTTAGGAATGTCGCGCGTGATTTCTTCCGGTCCAAGCTTCGTGTCACGCGCCATCACCTCGAATTCCTCGATGTGAATGGAGGTGAAGACGTCATCGCGAACGATGCGCTCGGACAAAAGGATGGAGTCCTCGTAGTTGTAGCCGTTCCACGGCATGAACGCGACGAGCACGTTGCGGCCAAGCGCCAGATCACCAAGATCCGTGGACGGACCATCGGCGATGATGTCGCCCTTGTTGATCAGATCGCCCACGCGCACCAGCGGACGCTGGTTGACGCAGGTGTTCTGGTTCGAACGCTGGAACTTCATCAGACGGTAGATATCGACGCCAGAACGCGACGCGTCGACGTCTTCCGTTGCACGGATAACGATACGCGTTGCGTCCACCTGGTCGACCACACCGGTCCGGCGTGCTGCGATCGCAGCGCCGGAATCGCGTGCCACGATCGGCTCCATGCCGGTGCCGACAAACGGCGCTTCAGCCCGCACCAGCGGCACGGCCTGACGCTGCATGTTCGAGCCCATCAGTGCGCGGTTGGCGTCATCGTTCTCGAGGAACGGAATGAGCGCGGCCGCGACCGAAACGAGCTGCTTCGGCGACACGTCCATCAGGTCGACATTCTCACGCGGCGCCATCATCACCTCGCCGGCGTGGCGGCAGATGACGAACTCGTCCGTGAAGCTGCCGTCTTCGCCAATGGAGCATTGGCCTGGGCGACATAGTGCTTGGCTTCTTCCATGGCCGACAGATAGACGACGTCCTGCGTGACCTTGCCATCGACGATCTTGCGGTACGGGCTTTCGATGAAGCCGTACTTGTTCACGCGGGCAAAGGTAGCCAGCGAGTTGATCAGACCGATATTCGGGCCTTCCGGCGTCTCAATCGGGCAGATGCGGCCATAGTGGGTCGGGTGCACGTCGCGCACTTCGAAGCCCGCACGCTCACGTGTCAGACCGCCCGGTCCAAGCGCCGAAAGGCGACGCTTGTGGGTGATCTCGGAGAGCGGGTTGGTCTGATCCATGAACTGCGAGAGCTGCGAGGAACCGAAGAACTCGCGCACGGCGGCGGCCGCCGGCTTCGCGTTGATCAGGTCCTGCGGCATGACCGTGTCGATCTCGATCGAGGACATACGCTCCTTGATCGCGCGCTCCATGCGCAGAAGACCGACGCGGTACTGGTTTTCCATCAGCTCGCCGACGGAACGCACACGGCGGTTGCCGAGATTGTCGATGTCGTCAATCTCGCCCTTGCCGTCGCGCAGCTCGACCAGTGTCTTGACCACGGCAACGATGTCTTCCTTGCGCAGAACGCGCACGGTGTCTTCCGCATCGAGCTCAAGCCGCATGTTCATCTTCACGCGACCGACGGCCGAAAGGTCGTAGCGCTCGGCATCAAAGAACAGCGAATGGAACATCGCCTCCGCCGTCTCAAGCGTGGGAGGCTCGCCCGGGCGCATGACACGGTAGATGTCAAACAGCGCGTCCTGGCGCGACTCGTTCTTGTCGGCAGCCAGCGTGTTGCGGATGTAGCCACCCACATTGACGTGGTCGATGTCGAGGAAATGCACCTCGGTCGCACCCGTCTCGAGCAGGACTTTCAGCGTCTTCTCGTCGATCTCGTCACCGGCCTCGAGGAAGATCTCGCCCGTCTCGGGATTGACGATGTCTTCTGCAAGGTAATTGCCCAAGAGATCGTCTTCCGTGGCGCGGATCGCTTTCAGGCCCTTTTCAGCAAGCTGCTTTGCCTGACGCGCGGTGATCTTCTTGCCCGTCTCGACGACAACTTCCCCGCTGTCAGCATCGATCAGGTCCGTAGTTGCCTTCAGACCCTTAAAGCGCTCGACCGTGTAAGGCACGCGCCAGTTTTCACCGTCGCGCACATAGGTGAGCTGATCGTAGAAGGTTGACAGGATCTCTTCAGCATCCATGCCGAGCGCCATCAGAAGCGACGTCGCCGGCAACTTGCGGCGGCGGTCGATGCGCGCATGCACGATGTCCTTGGCGTCGAACTCGATGTCGAGCCAGGAACCGCGATAAGGGATGACGCGGGCGGCAAACAGAAGCTTGCCCGAAGAATGCGACTTGCCCTTGTCGTGATCGAAGAACACGCCGGGAGAGCGGTGCATCTGCGAAACGATGACGCGCTCGGTGCCGTTGACGATGAAGGTGCCGTTGGACGTCATGAGCGGCATGTCGCCCATATAGACGTCCTGCTCCTTGATGTCCTTGATCGACTTGGCGCCGGTATCCTCATCGACATCAAAGACGATCAGGCGCAGCGTCACCTTAAGCGGCGCAGCGAAGGTCAGATCGCGCTGCCGGCACTCGTCGACATCGAATTTCGGATCCTCGAACTCGTACTTCACGAATTCGAGCATTGCCGTTCCGGCGAAGTCCGAAATCGGGAACACCGATTTGAACACCGCCTGCAGCCCCTCGTCAGGACGCCCGCCCTGGGGCTCCTCGACCATCAGGAACTGGTCATAGGATGCCTTCTGAACCTCGATAAGGTTCGGCATCTCCGCAACTTCCGGAATCTTTCCGAAGAACTTGCGTACCCGCCTGCGACCATTAAACGTTTGGGTCTCGGCCATCGTCGCTCCTTGCCCTGCCTGGCTTGCATGCACCACGTGAACCGCCATCCCGGCGGTCAATCCAAACGGATAAAAACCCGTTTCCTGAAAGCCGCTCGCGGCTCACAGGAAAGAGGTTTCGGTTCGTTATTCAGTGTTCCGGTCCGCGCAGATCGAAAACCCGCGCGGACCGGACGCTGAATTACTTCAGCTCAACTTTAGCGCCAGCGCCTTCGAGCTGGGCTTTGATCTTCTCGGCTTCGTCCTTCGAGACGCCTTCCTTGATCGGCTTCGGAGCGGACTCAACGAGATCCTTGGCTTCCTTCAGGCCGAGACCCGTGATGCCGCGGACTTCCTTGATGACGTTGATCTTCTGGGCGCCTGCATCGGCGAGAACGACGTCGAATTCGGTCTTCTCTTCAGCAGCTTCGCCACCGGCAGCACCGCCTGCAGCAGCGGCAACAGCCACCGGAGCAGCAGCGGAGACGCCCCACTTCTCTTCAAGCATCTTGGAGAGCTCGGCCGCCTCGAGGACGGTCAGGCTCGACAGGTCTTCAACGATCTTAGCAAGATCAGCCATTGTACATTTCCTTTTGTGTTCGAACTGTGTTGTTGGTCTTGAGGACCGGCATCACGCCGCCTCGTCCTTCTTGGAATAGGCGCCAAAGACGCGCGCGAGCTGACCCGCGGGCGCGTTGACAACCTGTGCGATCCGGGTAGCCGGCGTCGAAATCATGCCGACCAGCTTCGCTCTCAGCTCGTCCAGCGACGGCAGCGAGGCAAGTGCCTTCACACCGTTGGCGTCGAGCGCGGTCTCACCCATGGCACCGCCGAGAATGACAAGCCTGTCATTGCCCTTGGCGAAGTCATTGGCGACCCTGGGAGCGACAACCGGATCGTCCGAATAGGCAATCAGGGTCTGGCCTTCGAAAAGGGCCTGAATGCTTTCGGACGGGGTTCCCTGAAGGGCGATTTTGGCGAGACGGTTTTTCGCAACCTTGACTGTGCCACCTGCACCGCGCATCTTCGAACGAAGATCGTTCATCTGTGCGACGGTCAGACCGGCATAGTGGGCCACGACGACCGAACCGGTGTTGCTGAACACCTGATTCAGATCCGCGACGAATTCGCGTTTTTCCGCTCTGTCCACTGCCTTCTCCATTTGACGGAAAGTCCCGAAAGACATATCCGCCGGTTTGCCTTTTGCCGCAGGGCATCCGCAAACTCGGATCACCCAAGCGACGCTCGAGGATCCTGTCCCCTTTCGCCAACCGGAATTCCGGCATCGGACAAAAGGCCAACACGGTTCGAACCTTCAAACGGGGCATGCCCCGGTCTCCGGTCCCACCCGTCTCATGCAGACCCCCGAAAAGGGATTAAGGCGAACCGCCTGCAATCTCGGACAGGATGTTCCGGAAGTTTCCTTCCGGTTTCCAGATCTTGCGATCTGGAAAGTCTTGGGGAAGGCGCCTAAGCGCCCTCCCCGAAATTCATCAGCCTTCGGCCGAGAGGCTGCCCACGTCGATGCGCAGGCCCGGGCCCATGGTCGAGGTGATTGCCACCTTCTTCACATAGTTGCCCTTTGCGCCTGCCGGCTTCGCCTTGATCACCGCATCAGTGAAGGCGCGCACGTTCTCGGCAATGGCCTTGGCATCGAAGGAAGCCTTGCCAACGCTGCATGCACGATACCGGCTTTCTCGACGCGGAATTCGACGGCGCCACCCTTGGAAGCCTTGACCGCAGCGGTCACGTCAGCGGTAACCGTTCCGACCTTCGGGTTCGGCATCAGGCCACGCGGGCCGAGCACCTTGCCCAGACGGCCGACCAGCGGCATCATGTCCGGCGTCGCAATGCAGCGATCGAACTCGATCTCGCCCTTCTGAACGACCTCAACGAGATCCTCGGCACCAACGATGTCGGCACCGGCTGCCTTGGCTTCGTCCGCCTTGTCACCCTTGGCGAAGACAGCAACGCGAACCGTACGGCCCGTGCCGTTCGGCAGGTTCACAACGCCACGAACCATCTGGTCCGCGTGGCGCGGATCAACGCCGAGGTTCATCGCCACTTCGATGGTCTCGTCAAACTTTGCGGTCGCACGGTCCTTCAGGAGCGCAACGGCCTCGTCGAGAGCGTATTCCTTGTCGCGATCAATGCCTTCACGGGCCTTCGCAACGCGTTTGGAAAGTTTCGTCGCCATATCGTCAGCCCTCCACTTCCAGGCCCATGGACCGCGCAGAACCCTCGACCATGCGCATGGCTGCGTCGACGTCGGTCGCGTTCAGGTCCTTCATCTTGGCTTCGGCGATCTCGCGCACCTTGTCACGAGAAATCTTGCCTGCAACCACCTTGCCGGGCTCCTTGGAGCCGGACTTCAGGTTGATCGCCTTCTTGAGGAAGTAGCTCACCGGCGGAGTCTTCATCGTGAAGGTGAAGGACTTGTCCTGATAGTAGGTCACAACGACCGGAATCGGCGAACCCTTCTCCATCTCCTGGGTCTGCGCATTGAATGCCTTGCAGAACTCCATGATGTTGATGCCGCGCTGACCAAGCGCAGGACCGATCGGGGGCGACGGTGTCGCCGAACCCGCGGGAACCTGAAGCTTGAGCAGGCCTGCAACTTTCTTAGCCATATCTCATCTGCCTTGTCGTTCACGCCGGCCACCTCGGGAAGGACGGGCCGGCACTGCAGTTTGGTGGTCCGGAAATCAGCAGCCGGCTAAGCCGCCCTTCCCTTCCACCGACGAAGCCCCTTGAGGGGCAACACGGTCAGCCCTTTTCGACCTGACCGAATTCCAGATCGACGGGCACGGCCCGTCCAAAAATCGAAACCTCGACCTTGAGCCGCGAGCGCTCCTCGTCCACTTCCTGAACGGAGCCGTTAAACGAGGCGAACGGGCCGTCGGCCACGCGCACCTGCTCGCCGATCTCGAATGTGACCGAAGGCTTGGGACGCTCCACGCCCTCCTGAACCTGGGTCAGGATACGCTCGGCCTCCGCTCGGTGATCGGCACCGGCTTGGAGTCACCAAGAAAACCGGTCACTTTCGGCGTATTCTTGATCATCGAGAAGACGGCATCGGTGAGTTGCGCCTTGACGAGAACGTAACCGGGGAAGAACTTGCGCTCGGCATCAACCTTGCGGCCGCGACGCACTTCCACGACCTTCTCGGTCGGAACAACAACCTGCTCGACCTTGTTGGTCAGCCCCTTCTGGCGCGCCTGCTCCTCAATGGATTCGGCAACCTTCTTCTCAAAATTCGAATAGGCGTGGACGATGTACCAACGCGCAGTCATTTCAATCGCACTCCGTCAATCGTCCAGGATCAGGCGCCAATGCCAAGGATTAGCTCGATGCCGTAGGCCATGAGCTGATCGGCAGCGAAAAAGAAGATCGCCGCCAGCGTAGCGAATGCGATGACCATCACCGTAGAGATCAGTGTCTCACGCCGCGAGGGCCACGTTACTTTCGCGGTTTCGGACCGAACCTGCTGAAGAAACGTGAAAGGATTCGTGGTTTTCGACGCCATATGCCGCTCTTGGTTCTAAAGCCTGGTAAGCCAGGTTATTTATTGTCCCCGATCAGATCGGGAGAGATGCACGAGACCGGCGAGGCCAGCCCCAAGCCCGGAAGAAACCTGAAAAACCGAATCGTTTTCCACATTTCACCCATACGACAAAGGCGCGTAAAGCCGCTTTCCCGGCTCCACGCACCGCGTGTCTGTTTGTCCTACATAGAACCGAACTCCGATTCTTGCAAGCCCCAACGGAATATTGTGGCAACAAGAAGCCTCAAGGCAATCTGGTTCGGTTCATCGATGCAGTGTCCTGGCAGGGGCAGAGGGGCTCGAACCCCCGACCTGCGGTTTTGGAGACCGCCGCTCTACCAACTGAGCTATACCCCTATCGGCGTCCTTATTGCCCAAACGCATTTTCAGTTCAAGAAGTAGTTTGCCCGGATGCTCCGAAAACTTCACTTTTTTCGCTGACTTTTCAGGGCACAGCTTTTGTTGGCTCCCGTACCCGGGGCGTTCTCGAAGATGCAGCGCTTTTCAGGCGGCGTACCGCACTTGCGATGGATGTTCTTGAAACTGACGCACTTCCCATCCGGCGCGCGATATCCGGGACCGCCCTTACAGCCGCACCCTTTGCACGGCGGGCGTTCGGGACAGTTTCGCGCCGCCGATGCCTGCTGCATCCCCGCCATCGCGAAAACGATCAACAGGCCAAGAAGCACTCTCGCCATTGTCCCTCACCCTTCGGGCATAAAAAACGGGGCGCTGTATCCAGCGCCCCGCCTGAAAATCCTAGGTGTCGCAGTCGTCACTTATGACAACGGCTCCTGACTGATCACTCCGTGATCGATGCGACGATGCCGGCACCGCGCCAAAACGCGCTTGCGCCCGTTTTGGCATTATCCGCGTCGGTTGCTTTCGGCAACGCCGCATCGATCACTCAGTGATCGATGCGACGATGCCGGCACCGACGGTGCGGCCGCCTTCACGGATAGCGAAGCGCAGCTTCTCTTCCATGGCGATCGGCACGATCAGT
>NZ_BAMP01000081.1 GCF_000615975.1 Nitratireductor aquibiodomus NL21 = JCM 21793
GTGCGCTGGTAGGGGATCGCCTTCTTTTTGGCGAGCTGCTCGACCTCGCGCACCAGCGCCTGATCAGCGATGAAGGAAGAGTCCTTCACATGAAGACCGAAGCCTTCTCCCTGCTTCGTCACCGCCTCGTGCTCGCCGATGCCCGGCGTGTCGCAGGCAAGCGTCGTGTCGATGCCGAGGCCGATATCGGGCTTCACCGCATAGGCGGCCGTGCGCGCACCGCGCAGCCCCACCTCTTCCTGAGCGGTGAACGCAACATGGATCTCGCAATCATGCTTCGTGCCGGCTTCCTCCAGCGCACGGATCGCCTCAATACCGAGCCAGCAGGCGACGCGATTGTCGAGCGCCTTGGAGACGAATTTTTCTCCCATTTCCAGGAACGGCTCGTCCATGACCACGAAGTCGCCAACCTGCACCAGATCGCGCGCTTTCTCTCCAAGCCCCATATCGACGATGAACTCGCCGGGTTCGGGCACCTTCTTGCGCTCTTCCGCACTCTGAATGTGAATGGGCTTGCCGGCGGGGTTCATCACGCCCTTGTAATCGCCGCTCTCGGTGCAGACGAGCACGCGGCGGGAGAACAGGTTGCGCGGGTCGAAGCCGCCCACCGGGTCGAGATGGAGGAAACCCTTCTCCGTCACATGGGTGACGAGAAAGGCAATCTCGTCCATGTGGCACAGAAGCATGATTTTGAGCGGGTCGCCCTTGACCTTCCTCCGCGGCTTGCGCACGCACAGGAGCGACCCCATCGGGTCGGTCCGCACTTCGTCGAACAGTCCATCGATCTCTTTTTCGATGAGGGCGCGGACGCGCGTTTCGTGGCCCGGCGCACCCGGCGTTTCGCAGAGCCTGCGCAGCAGTTCGGTGTTCATCATTGTCCCCGGCAGAGCTTTGTTGGAATCATCGGTGAAGCGCGACCATGGCGCAAAGCAGCGCGGAAAGAAATGGCCACGCCGCCGCTTCAGACTGGCTCACGCGCCGGTCCGGCCTTCGTCTGCCCGCAGCATCTTCTCGAACGCGGCGCGCCCGGGCGGCGTAAAGCGGATGACACGACTGTTCTTTTCCCGCCGTGCCCATTTCAGCGCAATGAACCGGTCGAGCATGCCAGCGCCCAGACTGCCCGCCAGATGCGAGCGCCGCACGCTCCAGTCAAGGCAGGAGCGGCATACCGGGCGGCGCTTCCCGCGCATCGCCTCAATGTCGAGACCGAAACCGCTGAAGAATCCGGCCCCTTTGTCCGTGAGGTTCACGTCGTCTCCATCGATGGCGATCAACCCGCGCCCGGCAAAGGCATCGAACATGGCGACGCCTGCCTCGCCCGCCAGATGGTCGTAGCAGATTCTGGCTTCGCGCATGGCCGTATCGCGCGGGCCGGGCAACACCTTTCGCGGCCCCAGCGCCGCCGCCACGCCCATGATGGATTCAAGCATGGCGGCCACCTGATGATCCGCCAGTGCGTAATAGCGGTGGCGGCCCTGCCGCGTCATGCGCAGCAACCCGCCATCTGACAGCCTGGCAAGATGCGCACTGGCTGTGGGCAAAGTGACGCCCGCTTCCATCGCCAGTTCACTGGCCGTGAGCGCCGTGCCTCCCATCAACGCCGCCAGCATATTGGCGCGCGCCGGGTCGCCGACGAGGCTTGCGATCTGGGCGAGGTCCGTTCCTGCTTTCATAGTTCGATGCTAACCAAAGTATGAATGTTCGACAAGCGCTATTCTCGGACCATCGAACAGGGAGAGAAGCGATGCGGGCATATGAGAGATCGATCATTCCCCCCGTGGAACAGGCCAAAAACCGCCGAACGTGGATCCTGTCGTGGTTCTACCGGCTCGCGCTTGCTTCGGAGCGATACCGCCAGCGGCGCGACCTCGCCGATCTCACCGACGAGCAACTCCGCGATGTCGGCCTCACCCGCCGTGACGTGGAACGCGAATGCGCAAAGCCCCTCTGGGACGTCTGACACAGAAAACAGGAAAACGCTTCCATGCTCATCGAAGCATGCCAGCAGAAAGGGATCATACCCGTGACCATCACATGCTTCATCCGTTACGAGATCGACCCATTCAAACGGGATGCCTTTGCGGAGTATTCCCGCAACTGGGGGCAGGCGATCCCACGCGCCGGTGTCGATCTCATCGGCTATTTCGCGCCATATGAGGGGTCGGCGACGACCGCCTATGGCGTCTATGATGTCGACAGTCTCGCTGCCTATGAGGCTTATCGGACACGGCTTGCGGCGAGCCCCGAGGGTCGCGCGAATTACGAGTTCGCAAAACGCGAGCGCTTTATTCTCAAGGAGGATCGCTTGTTCCTGAAACGCGCTTCTGCGCCTCATGCCGAATGGGTGCGGCCATGATCGCAGTTATCTTCGAAGTTCAACCTGCAGAGGGCAGGCGCGATGCCTATCTCGGCATCGCCGCCGACCTGCGCCCGCTGCTCGACGGGATCGACGGCTTCATTTCCATCGAACGCTTCCAGAGCCTCAACGACGAAAGCCGCATCCTCTCACTGTCTTTCTGGCGCGACGAGGAGGCGGTCAAGGCCTGGCGCAACACGGAGGAGCACAGGCAGGCCCAGCGCGCGGGTCGCGGCGGAATATTTGCCGGCTATCGTCTGCGCATCGCCCATGTCCTGCGCGATTATGGCATGACCGAGCGCGCGGAAGCCCCGGAAGACAGCCGCGCGCTGCACGACGCATGAGCGGCGTCAGGCATTGCCGATGAGCATGCCCGTGGCAAACACAAGAGCGCCGCCAAGCACCACCTGGAAGGTGGCGCGGCTCCACGGGGTCTCCATGTAGCGGTTCTGGATCCAGGCGATCGCCCACAGCTCGATGAAAACGATGATGAAAGCGATGATGGTCGCCGTCCAGAAATGTGGGATCAGATAGGGGAGCGCGTGGCCAAGGCCGCCCACGGTCGTCATGATGCCCGTGGCAAGACCGCGCTTGATCGGCGAGCCGCGCCCCGAGATCACACCATCGTCGGAGGCCACTTCCGTGAAACCCATGGAGATGCCGGCGCCGATGGACGCGGCGAGACCGACGAGGAAGGTCTGCCATGTGTCGCCCGTGGCAAATGCTGCAGCGAAGATGGGCGCAAGCGTCGAGACCGAGCCGTCCATCAGGCCGGCAAGGCCAGGCTGCACATAGGTGAGTATGAACTGCTTGCGCTCGGTCTGCTCTTCCTCGGCGCGTTCGTCTTCGCCCAGATGCTTCTCGGAAAGCCGGTGCGCCAGAGATTCATGCGTCTTTTCGGCGATGGCCAGATCGCCAAGCAGTTTGCGAATGCCGGCGTCCCCGGTTCGTTTGGCCGCTTCCACGTAGAAGCGATGTGCCTGCTCTTCCATCTGCTCGGCCTGCGCACGCACATTGTCCAGCCCAAGCGGGCGCACCAGCCAGTCGGGCTTGCGGTCGTAATAGCCGCGCACATGCTCGCGGCGGATCAGGGGAATGCGCTCGCCGAAGCGCTCCCTGTGCGCCTCGATCAGCGCCGCACGGTGTCCGTCCTCTTCCTCTGCCATTTCATCGAACACGGCCGCCGAATGCGGGTATTCGTCGCGCAGCCCTTCCGCATAGGCGCGATAGATGCGGGCGTCGTCCTCTTCCGAAGAGATGGCAAGAGCGAGAATCTCCTGTTCATCGAGTGAGGAGAAAGGGCGGCGGTGGGAGCCGAAGAAGCGTGAAAACATGACAGAGGCAATCCATTGTTTAGAATAATTCTAAGATAGAGATCAGCTCCATCGTCGTCAATAGATTAGAATAGTTCTAAAATATGAATTCCGCCGGCGCTCTCAATCCAGCGTCCGGCGGAACCGCATCAGCGCGAACCCGGCATAGACGATGATGAACAGGACGAGGATTCCCGTCTCGAAGGCGACTGTCGGCAGGTCCGCCCCCTTCAACATGACGGCGCGGATGACGCGCAGGAAATGGGTGAGCGGAAAGATCTCTCCCAGCCATTGCGCCCAGTCGGGCATGCCGCGAAACGGAAACATGAAGCCGGAGAGCAGGATCGACGGCAGGAAGAAGAAGAAGGTGAGCTGCAGGGCCTGCATCTGCGTGCGGGCGACGGTTGAGATCGTGTAACCGAGCAGAACGAGTGCCAGAACGAAGATCAACACCGCCGTCAGAAGCAGCCACAGGCTGCCGATGAAGGGAACGCCGAACAGCAGTTTCGCCGCGCCGAGAATGACCGCCACCTGCACCGCACCGACCACCAGATAGGGCAGCACTTTTCCGAGCATGATCTCAAGCGGGCTCGCCGGCATGGCGAGCAGGTTTTCCATCGTGCCGCGTTCGCGTTCGCGGGTGAGCGCGATGGATGTCATCATCACCATGGTCATCTGCAGGATGACGCCAAGCAGCCCCGGCACGATGTTGTATTGCGAGATGCCCTCGGGATTGTAGCGGCGGTGGACGATCACTTCGAGCCGGTCAGCCGGCTTTGCCTCCGAAGCCGGCACGCCGCGCTCGCGCAAGAGCGCCTCAGAAGCAACCGTTCCGAGCGTGGAGATCGCTCCTGATGCGACGGACGGATCGGTCGCGTCGGCCTCGATCAGAATCTGCGGCCGCTGCCCCCGGTCGACACGGCGGGCGAAATCCGACGGGATGGTGACCACAAAGACCACCTTGCCACTCGCCATGAGCTTCTCGGCCTCCGCCGCGCTCTCCACCACATGATCGAAGCGGTAGTAATCGGTGTTTTCGAGCGCCGAGACCATCGCCCGGCTGTAGTGATCCTGGCTGAGCGAGACGAGTGCCGCCGGCAGAGCCTTCGGGTCGGAGTTGATCGCATAGCCGAACAGGACGAGCTGCATCAGCGGCACGCCCAGCATCATGCCGAATGTGATGCGGTCGCGCCGCATCTGGATGAACTCCTTGATCAGCAGGGCAATGAGCCGACTAAATGAAAAGAAGCCGTTCATTGCATGTTGTCCGTGGAATTGGCCATGAACTGGATGAAGACATCCTCGAGGCTCGTTTCGCCGCGTGATACGCGCACACCCTCGCGCCCGTCGAGATCCTGCAGCGCCGCCTTGAGCGCTTCTTCGTCCGATCCCACCACATGAAGGCTTGCGCCGAAGGGTGCCACCTGCTCCACGCCAGGCCGCTCCCGCAACTCGGCGGCCAGCTTCTCCAGCTTCGGCCCGTCAACGAGATAGGTGACAAGCCCGGCGTCGCGCACCACATCGGCCACGGACCCCGTGGCCAGCATGGTGCCGTAGGAGATGTAGGAGATGCGGTGGCAGCGCTCGGCTTCATCCATGTAGTGGGTGGAGACGAGAACCGTCAGCCCGTCGGCGGCAAGGCGGTGAATCTCGTCCCAGAAATCGCGCCGCGCCTTGGGATCGACACCCGCCGTCGGCTCATCGAGCAGGAGAAGTTTCGGCTGATGCATGATGCAGGCCGCCAGCGCCAGCCGCTGCTTCCAGCCGCCCGAAAGCGTGCCGGCGAGCTGGTTGCGGCGCGAGGCAAGGCCGAGTTCCTCAAGTGTGCGGTCCACATGCGCACCCACCGGCTTCAGATCGTAGAGCCGGGCGACAAAGGCCAGGTTCTCCGCTATGGTCAGGTCTTCATAAAAGGAGAAGCGCTGGGTCATGTAGCCGACTTCGCGCTTGATCTTCAGCCCCTCGGTTCGCAGGTTGAAGCCCAGAACCGTGCCATCGCCCTCATCCGGCGTCAAAAGCCCGCACATGATGCGGATCGTCGTCGTCTTGCCAGACCCGTTCGGGCCGAGAAAGCCGACTATCTCCCCCCTGGCCACCTGCATCGTCACATCGTTGACGACCGTCTTGTCGCCGAAACGCTTTACCAGACCGTGGACATCAATCGCGTTCATGGCGCGTCGGCTTTCAGGCGCACATCCACGATCTGCCCCGGCTGCAGGCTGCGCGCGTCACCCTCCGGCCGCGCCTCGACCAGATAGACAAGCTTCTGGCGCGTCTCGAGCGAATAGATCACCGGCGGGGTGAATTCCGGATCCGGCGAAATGTAGGAGATGCGTGCCGTCAGCCCCGGCGCACAACCGTCGCAGTTCACGGCCAGAAGCGCATCGGGTTCAAGGCCGGAGAATGCTGCTTCTGGCACATAGACCTTGAGCTTCACCCCGCCGTCGGGCAGCAGCGAGACGACCGGAGCCGAAGGCCCGGCCACATCGCCCGCATTGCGGATCACATCGTCGATGCGACCGGCGGAGGGCGCGGTGATGGCACGTTCGGAAAGGCGCCAGCGCGCCTGTTCCAGCGCGGCTTCCATCTGGTCGCGGCGCCTGGCGGCAGCCTGATTGCTTCGGCGCGGGCTGGCAATCGTGCAACAGCCAGATTGGCCTCGGCCTGGCCGACCCGCGTGTCCGCCAACTCCTTTGCCGTGCGCGCCTTGTCGAGTTCGGCCTCCGTAGCGATGCCCCGGCGGGAGAGGCCTTCCGTCCGCGCGAGCACGCGGCCGGCTTCCGCCGCCTCGGCCTTTGCCGATGCAAGGGCAGCCTCCAGAACGGCGATTTCTTCGGGTCGCTTCGGCTCCTTTAGATCGGCAAGCTGCGCTTCCGCTTCCGCCAACCCCGCCTCGGCCTGCCGCACGGCAATGCGCGCATCCGTATCATCCATCACGGCAACCGTGGCGCCCTTCTCCACAAAGGCACCGCGCCGCACCGGAACGGCACTCAACTGCCCCACTTCCGTGGGTGCAAGCAGCACATAATCGCCTTCCACATAGCCCACGGCCAGCGGCTCGGCTGAACCGCAACCGGAAATCAGCCCGGCGAGAACCGGTATGGCGCAGAGCATGCTCATGATGTTTCCTTTCCACGCGTCCGCGCGGCGAGTATGGCGTCGAGGTTGCCCCCGGCTATGGCCGTGATGGCCGCTGCTTCGCGTGCGCCGATTTCACTCCAGCCCATGCGCCGCTGCACCGCTTCGCTGGCGATGCGGAAATAGACGAGCTGACCGATCAGCGTGAATACGGTCAGCCGCGTCTCGTCGCTCTCCGCCGGTTCCCCGGTCGCTGCCTCCCAGACCGCGCAAAGGCGCTTGTGAACCGGGGCGAATATGCCTTCATAAATGCGATCGAGTGCGACCGTGGGGTGGGAGAGTTCCCGCAGCACGAATTTGACGATCAGCCCGGCTTCGGGCCGCGCGGCGATGAAGCCGGTCATCGTATCGAGCACCTGCATCAAGACGGCGCGGGCCTCGGAAGGCGTCAGAGTTGCGCCGTGATCCGGCTTGAGGTCGAGGGCACTGCCGGCAATCCTGCCGATCAGTTCGACGATGTAATCGGCACAAGCCGCGCGCAGGCCTTCCTTGCCGCCGAAATGATAGGAGATCGACCCAATGTTCGCGCCAGCCGCGCGCGCGATCTCGCGCGTTGTCGTGCCGTCGAAGCCTTTTTCGCCGAAAAGCTTAAGCCCCGCCCGGATGAGCGAAAGCCGCGTGTGATCCGCCGATGAAAGCCGCGTTTCGGCATTCTGCGTATTGCCATTGTCATGCACCATATCTCTGATTTAATCAAACGTTTGAATTAAGTCAAGCCGATCTCTGTTTACCTCTAGCCGCATCAGGCCGTTTGCCCGACGCGATAAAACCTCTAAGTTCCACCTGCCATTGATCGAAGAATCGCGGACGGGAGCGAATGAGCGAACAACCCAGCACCCTGCTCGACCGGTTCGGCCGCTTTCTGGCGCGGCGGCTCCAAAGCGAATCCTCAGGGTATCAACCCTACACGCCGTCCGACCCCGAAACGCTGCATCGCACCCTGCAGCCCGGCGATATTCTGCTGATTGAAGGCAATCAGCGCATTTCGGCAGCGATCAAATATCTGACCCAGTCCACCTGGAGCCATGCCGCGCTCTATGTGGGCGATGCGCTGCCGGAGCCCGAAGACGGCTCCGAACGCCCCCGTCTCGTCGAGGTCATCCTAGGCGATGGCTGCATTGCCGTGCCGCTTTCCAAGTACAAGACCTACAACACGCGCATCTGCCGGGCGAACGGCCTTACACCGGACGATCGGAACCTGATCGTCGGCTTCATGATCGAAAAACTCGGCCTGCGATATGACATGCGCAACATCTTCGACCTGCTGCGCTATTTCCTGCCGACACCGCCCGTTCCCGTACGCTGGCGCCGGCGCATGATCGCCATCGGCTCGGGCGATCCGACGCGCGCCATCTGCTCCTCGCTCATCGCCCAGGCGTTTCAGAAAGTCGGCTACCCGATCCTGCCCGAAATCACCAAGGCCAAGGGGCACGCCTCGGCCGAATCCACCTATTCGCGGCAGGAAATCCTCCACATCCGCCACCACAGCCTTTTCACCCCGCGCGATTTCGATCTCTCGCCCTATTTCGCCATCGTCAAGCCAACCCTCACCTTCGGCTTTGACTACAAGACGCTGAACTGGGGCAAACCGAAAAGCGGCGATGCGGCTGTGGAAGACAGGGGATCACGCTGATGGACGTTCACGTGGCGCTGGTCCTTCTTTTCATCGCTTTCACCGCCTACTCACTGGTCTCTCGAAAGCTTGAAGCCTCGGTTCTCTCCGGCCCCATGCTCTTCACCGCGCTGGGCTATGGGTTTCATCTCACGGATGCAACGCTGACCTCACCGCTCGACAATTCGGTCGTCGAGTTCCTCGCAACGGCGACGCTGGCGATCATCCTCTACCGCGACGCTGCCAACATCCGAGTTTCAAGCGTGATGGCCAAGCGCGCGACCGCCCTCCTTTCCGCACGGCTCCTCTTCATCGGCATTCCGCTCACCATCCTTGCCGGCACTGCCGCGGGGATGTTTCTCTTTCCCGCGCTCGGCCTCTTCGGCGCGCTTGTGCTCGCCATCGTCCTGACCCCGACCGACGCGGCACTGGCGCAGCCGGTTTTCGGCAATGACGGGCTGCCCGAAGTCGAGCGCGAGGCCCTGGACGTGGAAAGCGGGCTCAATGACGGGCTGTGCCTGCCCCTGCTCCTCATTGCACTGGCACTCGCCGCCGACACCGGTGGCGGTGAAGGCATGGCCGGGCACGCGGCCTTCTTTCTGAAACAGGTGGTTTTCGGACCGCTCGTCGGGCTCGCCGCTGGCTATCTCGGCGCCGTCGCCGCAGACTTTGCTTTTACACGCGCCTTTTCCAACCCAGCCGGGCGCACGCCCATCATGGTCGGGCTTGCCGGGCTCGCCTATCTCGGCGCAGAACTGGCGGGCGGCAACGGATTTCTTGCCGCCTTTGCAGCGGGGCTGGCCTTTGGCTGGCGGCTGCCTGCCGAAACGGTGGAGAAGGCGAGCAATTTTGCCATGACCGAGGGATCGATCCTCACCAATCTCACCTTTCTCCTGTTCGGCGCGGCCATGCTGCCGCAGGCGCTGGAAGCGCCCGCCCTGCCGGCGCTTTTCTATGCAGTGCTCAGCCTCACCGTCATTCGCATCGTTCCCGTTTTCATCGCCATGCTGGGAACCGGAACAGGCACACGGGCACGGCTTTTCGTCGGCTGGTTCGGCCCGCGCGGCCTTGCTCCGTGCTCTACCTCATTCTCGTGGTCGACCAGTCCGGTTTCGACGTGGCGGAGGCAATCACCAACATCGCCGTCTTCACGATCCTTCTGTCCGTCATCCTGCACGGCGCTACCGCACCGTTCGCCAAACGGGCATTCTTCCCCCTGCGATCCTGACGCCGCTCACCACCTGCTCCAGAAGATGTGACCGACGCCTGTCTCGCCGCGATGCCGCTCAGGCCCTATACTCCGGGCTTGGTTTGCCGTCGGGGTGCGGTCTGCGTCCTGGCATATCCGGGAGGTCTGAAATGGCGGATTTTCATGTCATGGCCGGAACCGACAAGACCCTGTCCTTGCCGGCTGTTCGCAAGATCAGCACGTCGGATGTCATCGATGCGCTGGGGCGCGGGCTCGATGATTTCTGGCAGAAACCTTCGCACTACGCGTTCCTGTGCCTCATCTACCCGCTTGTCGGGGTGGTGTTGATCTACTGGGCTTCGGATGCAAACGCGCTTCCGCTGCTTTTCCCCCTGGCCTCCGGCTTTGCGCTGCTCGGGCCATTTGCAGCCATCGGCCTTTACGAAATCAGTCGAAGACGCGAAGCCGGGCTCGATACCAGCTGGCGGCACGCGCTGGCAGTGCGCAAGTCACCTGCGATACCATCCATTATCGCCGTTGGGGCAATGCTGTTCGCCATCTTCGTGACGTGGCTGCTGGTTGCTCAGGGGCTTTATGTGCGCCTGCTCGGTCCAGAACCGCCGGCATCGATCTCGCTGTTCCTTGAGAGCCTGTTCACCACCGACGCCGGCTTCATGCTGCTCGCGCTCGGCAATGCGATTGGCTTCATTTTTGCCCTCGTGGTGCTGATTACCACGGCCATCGCCTTCCCCATGCTGCTTGACCGCGACTGCGGCGCCGTTGCCGCAATTGTCACGTCGGTGCGCGCCGCCAGCATCAATCCGCTACCCATCGCGCTCTGGGGCGTGCTGGTAGCCGGTGCGCTCCTCATCGGGTCACTGCCGCTCTTTGCCGGTCTTGCTGTGGTCATGCCAATTCTCGGCCACGCCACATGGCACCTCTACCGCAAGCTGGTCGCCGATTGAAACCCGCCAAGACAGGGCGTAGTCACGCCCTGTCTGCGGCTTCAGGTCCATAGAGATTCTGCGCCATCTTGCCCAACGCCCCGAAAAGAACCCGGCGCTCATCGTCAGCCAGGCCAGAAAGCGCCTCTTCATAGACGGAAGCGCTGATTTCCTGGATGCCGCCACAGGCGTCTCTTGCTTTTCTGGTCGCATAGATCATGCGCACGCGCCGATCCGTTCTGGCAAGGCGGCGTTCGACCCAGCCATTCTCGGCCAGCCGGTCGACCATCCGTGAAACGCTGATCGGTTCCACTTCCAGAAGCTCGGCCAGCCGTACCTGCGGAACGCCATCTTCCTTCAACAGCCGGAAAAGCAGCCGCCACTGGGCAGATGAAAGTCCGAATTCATTGTCCTGTTCCAGGAAGCGCTTGCGCATGAGGCGCGCAACGTCATGGATCAGGAAACCCAGCTTGTTTTGGTCAGGATCGCACATGTGCGGGATATATGGTCGGCCGATCGCATCCGCAATGTTGCTGTTTTTTCCTCCTGACACGGCGCGCGGCTCCTTCCCTGCAGCAATCTGCTTGTCGAAGAACGGGCCGCCTGCTAAGGCCAGCGGCATGACGAACACGCCACTTTCCCATATTCGCAACTTTTCCATCGTCGCGCATATCGACCATGGCAAGTCGACGCTCGCCGACCGGCTGATCCAGATGACCGGCTCGCTGGAAGACCGCGAGATGAAGGATCAGATCCTCGACTCGATGGACATCGAGCGCGAGCGCGGCATCACCATCAAGGCGCAGACCGTGCGGCTGGAGTACGACGCGCGCAACGGCGAGCACTATGTGCTGAACCTGATCGACACGCCCGGCCACGTAGACTTTGCCTATGAGGTTTCTCGCTCGCTCTCGGCCTGCGAGGGCTCGCTTCTGGTGGTCGATGCCAGTCAGGGTGTAGAAGCCCAGACGCTCGCCAATGTCTACCAGGCAATCGACAACGATCATGAAATCGTGACCGTCTTGAACAAGGTGGACCTGCCGGCTGCCGACACAGACCGCGTCAAGGAGCAGATCGAGGAGGTGATCGGCCTCGACGCTTCCGATGCAATCCCGATATCGGCCAAGACCGGCGTGGGCATCGACGAGGTGCTCGAAGCCATCGTCACACGCCTGCCGGCGCCAAAGGACGGCGACCGGGAAGCGCCGCTCAAGGCACTCCTCGTCGACAGCTGGTACGATGCCTATCTGGGCGTGATCGTGCTGGTCCGCATCATCGACGGCAAGCTCAGGAAGGGTCAGACCATCCGCATGATGGGCACGGACGCCAAGTACCCGGTTGACCGGGTCGGCGTCATGACCCCGAAGATGGTCATGGTTGAAGAGCTCGGTCCCGGTGAGATCGGCTTCATTACCGCCTCCATCAAGGAAGTGGCCGACACCCGCGTCGGCGACACAATCACCGAAGACAAGCGCCAGACGGCCAAGCCCCTGCCGGGCTTCAAGCCGGCGCAGCCGGTCGTCTTCTGCGGCCTCTTCCCGGTCGATGCAGCGGACTTTGAGGATCTGCGCGCCGCGATGGGCAAATTGCGTCTCAACGATGCCTCGTTTTCATTCGAGATGGAGACCTCGGCGGCCCTCGGCTTCGGCTTCCGCTGCGGCTTCCTCGGCCTTCTGCATCTGGAGATCATCCAGGAGCGGCTGGAGCGCGAGTTCAATCTTGACCTCATCGCCACCGCGCCCTCGGTGGTCTACCGCATGAACCTGACCTCGGGCGATCAGGTCGAGCTGCACAATCCGGCCGACATGCCGGACGTGGTGAAGATCGCCTCCATCGAGGAACCCTGGATCAAGGCCACGATCCTCACGCCGGACGATTATCTCGGTCCGATCCTCAAGCTCTGTCAGGAGCGCCGCGGCGTCCAGACGGATCTTTCCTATGTCGGCAAGCGCGCCATGGTCACCTATGAGCTGCCGCTCAACGAGGTGGTGTTCGATTTCTATGACCGGTTGAAGTCCATCACCAAGGGCTATGCCAGCTTCGACTATCAGCTCACCGGCTACCGCGAAGGCGATCTCGTCAAGATGTCGATCCTCGTCAATGAGGAGCCGGTGGATGCGCTCTCCATGCTGGTGCACCGGCAGGCCGCTGAGAAGCGCGGGCGCGTCATGTGCGAGAAGCTTAAGGAGCTGATCCCCCGCCACATGTTCAAGATCCCGATCCAGGCGGCCATAGGCGGCAAGGTGATTGCCCGCGAAACCATTTCGGCCATGCGCAAGGATGTGACGGCGAAGTGTTACGGCGGCGACGTGACCCGCAAGCGCAAGCTGCTCGAGAAGCAGAAAGAGGGCAAGAAGCGCATGCGCCAGTTCGGCAAGGTCGAAATTCCGCAGGAAGCCTTCATCCAGGCCCTGAAGATGAGCGACTGACACGCATGGAATGCGAATCGGGTGGGCTTGCTGCCACGGCAGACAAACCCACCCTCGATGCCGCTGATACGGGCTGCCCCGCCACCCGGGCCCGGCGACATCGTCTCTTGTCCAGCTCAGCGGTAGTGCTGACTCTGGCTACTGGTGCAGCGCGTGCGCTCTGGCGGGTGTTGGTCAAGGATCGGCGGTTCAGCGCGCTTTCAGCTTGAAACCGCCGCCACTACATTCGACGATCTGTTTGCCGGCCATCTGATAGGCTGAGTCCCACGAGACCTTCACCGACTTCGGACAGCTGCGATACGTCTTGTTGACGAGGTTCACGCTTCCCTGCGGCGTGTTGGCGGTGATCTTCACCAACTTCAGGCCCTTCGTGCTGCTGATGGTGCAGACCACATGGTTGGGCACCGAGCAGTTCATCGAGGGGCCCGCCATCTGCGGGGCGAGCGCGAACTGGCCGGCCACGCCGGCGGTCGGTATGGCCGTCGCCGAAAGCATCACGAGCGAGGCTGCGGCCATGGCGATCCGGTTTGTCTTGAAAGAGTAGGGCATTGTCATCTCCAGTACGGGTTTCAGGATGGGGCAATCGCGCCCCGGCATCCGTCAGTCGCCACGGTCTGGAGAAAGGTTCATGAAAAAATTCAGGTCGACGCTGGGCTCTCAATCTGGATTGAGATGATAACCCGGACCGATGGTGAGCGGTTTGTCCGGCACCACCCGGTCGCTGATCTGGCTCGTGAAATCCATCTCGGTCTGCCAGAGCAGGGAAGTCTTCTGCCGGTCGTAGACGCGGATTGAGACATGATAGGGCTTCCTGGCCTCGACCCCGCGAACGGGTGGCGTGCGCAGCGCGTAGCGGTCGGTCATCGTGCTCACCCGCTCCGATACCACGAGCGGCGCGCCGCCGGACGGATCGTCGAATGTCGCTTCGATGATCGAGCCGCTGGCCAGCGGCCGCACCACCTGGGCGGTAAAACCGTAGAAGACCTCCGCCTCGCGATAGTTGAACATGAAGCCACCACCGAGGATCTTGATATAAGGCTCCTGCGAGGGGTCGTTGCGGGTGAACCAGCCGATGGTGAAAAGCACGGCGCAGAGCGCCAGCGCGGCAAGGATTATGCTTCGCAAAGAGAGGGATTTCACGCCCGTTTCTCCCTTGTACGGGCAGCATGCCGGCGCGCTTTTGCCGTGCCGCCACAATGATCCATGCTGCACCAGCGGCGCGATGCATTCTTTGTTTCGTCAAAGAAGAGCCACCCGCAGCCGTCAGGTCCCGGACATGCCTTCAGCCGCCCAAGATCGTCGCCGGTGAGCATCGCTTCGGCACAAAGCACGACGGCATGGAGCGGCGCATCGAGATCGAGGCGGCTCTCGTCCCAGTTCCAGACAAAGCCGGCCGGCTCCCGTGCAAGCCGCTGTTGCTGCCGGGCCTTGCCTGAAAGCCGGCTCAGCTCTGCCAGCCCGCCCTCCGGCGGATCGCAGCCCTCGATCACGCTCCGGAAAAGAGCGAAGAGCGTTTCACGGAACCGGATCGCCCTGACATGGGCTGCCTCTGCCCCGCGCCCGTCCGCCTCCGCCAGCGTACGCAGACGCTCGAGCGACGGCGCGTCAAAGAAGTCTACCTGCCCGGACCAGCCCAGCAGAGCAGCATAATCGGACAGGTAATCCTTCGTTACCGGCCGCGAGCGGCTGTTGACCGTGTTGACGAAGTCCAGGCAGGTCCGACCACCGAAGAAGAACGGAACCGGCCATGCGACAGTTCGGGCATCATGCATCGCACGCTCCTTCAATCTAACCAGCTAAAATAGTTTTGCCGGTTAGTCAATAAAGGCGTAACGACGGGAAAGCCGGCGCACCCGGGTGTCGCCGGTTCCGCAACCCCTTGTGTGTGCCCCTTCGCTCAGACCAGCGTCCGACGCCGTTCGATTTCGGCATCTGATGGGGGTTTTCCCGCGAAGGTTCCGGTCTTCACCTCGCCCGCGCGGGTGTATCGGTTGACCTGCGTGCCGGCCTCGGTGGTTCTGGAGCCCGTTAGCCGAAACGTGCCTGGAGCCACTTCTGTGCCGGTCCTGAACAGCCGCTTTCCCTTGCCCAGCACCACCGGAAATGTGGTGATGGTCAGCTCGTCGACGAGGTCGTGCGCAAACAGGGTCTGGAGGAAATCCGTGGACCCCTGTGTGAGCAAAACCGGACCATCCTCGCTCTTGAGCGCCTTTACCGCAGCCACCGCATCCGCGCCGAGACTCCGGCTGTTCTGCCAGTCGAGCTTCAGGTCGGGATTGCGGGTGGCGACATATTTTGTGACGCGGTCGAAAATACTCCCGATCGGATCGCCTTCGTCCTGATAGGGCCAGTAGGCGGCAAAGATGTCGTAGGTCTTGCGCCCGAGCAGCAGGTCGAAGGGCTGCGAGAACATCTCGCCGATGGCCTCACCCAGCCCTTCGTCGGCGAGCGGTTCGACCCACCCTCCAAAAGGGAAGCCGCCCGTCGGATCTTCCTCGGGTCCGCCTGGCGCCTGCATGACACCATCGAGGCTGACCATCGCACTCACGATGACTTTTCGCATGTCTTCTCTCCCGTTCCGGGCCGGACAATTCCGGCTTCACCTCAAGGACGCGGATCGGGCACGCAACCCGACAAGGCATTGGAATTCCCCTGCCGGAAACGAAAGACGGCGCCGGTTTCCCGGCGCCGCTCGATAATTTTCTCTATGGAAAACAGTCAGATGTCGAGGTTTGCCACCGACAGCGCATTGTCCTGAATGAATTCGCGGCGTGGCTCCACCTCGTCGCCCATAAGGCGCGAGAAGAGCGAATCCGCGTCCGTTGCGTCCGTCACCTTCACCTGAAGCAGCGAGCGGGCATCCGGGTCGAGCGTCGTCTCCCAGAGCTGTTCGGCATTCATCTCGCCAAGGCCTTTGTAGCGCTGCATGGTAAGGCCCTTGCGGCCGGTCGCGAAGACCTGGTCGAGCAGCGCCATCGGCCCGGAAATGACTTCGGACTTGTCCTTGCGGCGCAGTACGGGCGATTTGGTGTAAATCTCCTGAAGGCGGGCGGTGTAGCGGTCGATCGCGCGGGCATCGGCAGAAGCGACCAGTGCCGAGTCGAGCACCACCACCTCGCGCACGCCACGCACCGTGCGCTCAAAAAGATAGCCGCCCGCGCCCTCGTTCGAGGGGTTCACGCGCCCTTCCCAGCCGCGCTCCGTGTCCTCGGCGATCATGTCGAGCCGCTCCGCCACGTGCTTCACAGCTTCGGCTGCCCGGCCCGGATCAGCCAGCACCGCCGCGTTGAGCGCGCCGGCAATCGCCGCCTGCTCCACCACCGAACGGTCGTAGCGGGTGTGCAGGCCGTTGATCAGCGAACGCACGCCGCGCGCATCGTCGATCACCTGTTTCAGATCCTGTCCGCCGCGAACTTCACCGTTGGAAAGCTCCAGCGTCGCTTCTTCAAGGCCGGAATCGATCAGGAATTCCTCGAACGCCGCCTCATCCTTGATGTACTGGACCGACTTGCCGCGCGTCACCTTGTAGAGCGGCGGCTGGGCGATATAGAGATGCCCGCGCTCTATCAGTTCCGGCATCTGCCGGAAGAAGAAGGTGAGAAGCAGCGTGCGAATGTGGGCGCCGTCGACGTCGGCGTCCGTCATGATGATGATCTTGTGGTAGCGCAGCTTCTCGGCGTTGAATTCGTCCTTGCCGATGCCCGTACCGAGTGCCGTGATCAGGGTGCCGATCATGTCGGAGGACAGCATGCGGTCGAAGCGCGCACGCTCCACGTTCAGGATCTTGCCGCGCAGCGGCAGGATCGCCTGGTTCTTGCGCGAACGACCGGATTTAGCGGAACCGCCAGCGGAATCACCCTCGACGATGAAGAGTTCGGACTTCGCTGGATCGCGTTCCTGGCAGTCGGCGAGCTTGCCCGGCAGGGACGTGATGTCGAGCACGCCCTTGCGCCGCGTCAGCTCGCGCGCCTTGCGGGCAGCCTCGCGCGCAGCGGCGGCTTCCACCACCTTGCCGATCAGCGTCTTGGCTTCTGCTGGATGCTCCTCGAACCAGGTGCCGAGCGCCTCGTTGACGAGGCTCTCCACCACCGGGCGCACCTCGGAGGAAACCAGCTTGTCCTTGGTCTGGGAGGAGAATTTCGGGTCCGGCACCTTCACCGAGAGAACCGCCGTCAGGCCTTCACGGCAATCGTCACCGGTGAGCGAAACCTTTTCCTTCTTGGTCAGGCCCGAGCTCTCGGCATACCCCGTCACCTGACGTGTCAGCGCGCCGCGGAAACCGGCCATGTGCGTGCCGCCATCGCGCTGCGGGATGTTGTTCGTGAAGGCCAGCACATTCTCGTGGTAGGAATCGTTCCACCACATGGCCACTTCCACGGTAATGCCGTCCTTTTCGCCGCCGATGGAGATCGGCGCGTCGATCAGCGGTTTCTTGGCGCGGTCGAGATATTTCACGAACTCGACAATGCCGCCATCGAACAGGAATTCCTGCTTTCTCTCGTCGGCATGGCGCTTGTCGGTCAGAAGAATGCGCACGCCCGAATTCAGGAAAGCGAGCTCGCGCAGGCGATGCTCGAGCGTGTCGTAGTTGAATTCCGTCATGGTGAAGGTGTCGGGCGAAGGCAGGAAGCTCACTTCCGTCCCCGTCTCGTCACCGGCCTCGCCCGTCACGGCAAGGGGCTCATCCGCCACACCATGGGTAAAGCTCATCTCATGGATCTTGCCCTTGCGGCGGATCTTGAGTTTGAGCCAGATCGACAGCGCGTTCACCACCGACACACCAACGCCATGCAGGCCGCCGGAAACCTTGTAGGAGTTCTGGTCGAACTTACCGCCGGCATGAAGCTGCGTCATAATGACCTCGGCCGCAGACACGCCCTCTTCGGCGTGCATGTCGGTCGGGATGCCGCGGCCATTGTCGGTCACGGTGCAGGAGCCATCGGGGTTGAGCGTCACCGTCACAAGCGTCGCGTGGCCGGCCAGCGCCTCATCGATCGCGTTGTCGACCACCTCGTAGACCATGTGATGCAGGCCGGACCCATCATCCGTATCGCCGATATACATGCCGGGGCGCTTGCGGACAGCGTCCAATCCCTTCAAAACCTTGATGGATTCTGCGCCGTATTCAGCCGGTTCGCCTGGGAGAGTTTCGGGCGTGTCGCTCATCAAATTCTTTCACTCAGGAGCCCTGGGGGAACCCCCTTTAGGGCATGGGAAATCCACGCCGCGAATCATCCGGCGCCTATCCCCCAAGATATAGGCGTTTCAGGGCTTTTTTCCAAGTTTTGCGGCGATTTCCGCCTGGGGAGGAAAACAACGCCCGAGCACCCTTTGCCTTTGGCGCGAAACCGATTATGTAGCCCTTGAGAAATCGGAGACCGAGGCAAATGGCCACCATCAGCCAGAAACCTAAGCTCATCACCATTTTTGGCGGCAACGGCTTTGTCGGCCGCCATCTGGTGCAGGCCCTCACCAAGCGCGGCCACCGGGTGCGCGTTGCGTGCCGCAATCCCAATACAGCGATACATCTGCAGCCGCTCGGCAATGTCGGCCAGGTGCAGGCGGTGCAGGCGAACCTGCGCAACCGCGCCTCTGTCGACCGGGCCGTGGAAGGGGCTGACCATGTGATCAATCTGGTCGGTATCCTCTATGAATCCGGCCGCCAGTCCTTTGATGCGATTCAACATTTCGGCGCCCGCG
>NZ_BAMP01000080.1 GCF_000615975.1 Nitratireductor aquibiodomus NL21 = JCM 21793
CGGAGGACGCGGGGGCCGCCGCCGCCGTTGCCTCGCCTGTAGCGGCGGGCTGGTGGTCACGATAGGTCATGATCCAGTTGTAGCAATTGGGGTCCGTGCCGTTCAGCACATTTGCCGCACGCACCATTTCCATCTCCTGTGGGCGGCAGGGGTTCATGATGGCGCTGGTCATGCCCGCCCCGATCACCATGGGAATGAAACCGGCATTGATGCCGTGCCGGTGCGGCAGGCCGAAGGATATGTTGGAAAGGCCGCAGGTGGTGTTTACCTTCAATTCTTCGCGCAGCCGCCGCAGAAGCCGGAAAACCTGCTGGCCCGCCGTGCCCATGGCGCCGATGGGCATCACCAGCGGATCCACAACGATGTCGTGGGCGGGAATGCCGTAATCGGCGGCGTGCTGGACGATCTTCTTCGCCACCTCGAAGCGCACGTCCGGGTCTTCGGAAATGCCGGTTTCGTCGTTGGAAATGGCGACGACGGGCACGTCGTATTTCTTGATCAGCGGCAGGATGGCTTCCAGCTTCTCCTCTTCGCCCGTCACCGAGTTGACCAGCGGTCTGCCCCGGGCGACCCTGAGCCCGGCTTCGATGGCGGCAGAAACGGAGGAGTCGATCGAGAGCGGCACATCGACCAGATCCTGCACGATCTCCAGGGTCTGAACGAGAAGCCCGGGCTCGGTTGCGTTGGGGTCTACCGCCGTGACGCCGGCGTTGACGTCGAGCATGGTTGCGCCGGCTGCGACCTGTGCCAGCGCGTCCTGCTTCACCGTCTCGAAATTGCCGGCAACCATCTCGGCGGCGAGCTTCTTGCGCCCGGTCGGATTGATGCGCTCTCCGATCACGCAGAAGGGCTGGTCAAAGCCGATCACGACTTCCCTGGTTGCAGAGGCGACGATGGTACGGGTCATTCAGAATCCTCCTGGAGGCATGGTGTGAGCCCATGCTGCTGATCGATGGTCTTGACTGGCATTCTCATTCGCTGGATGTCGCGCTTGCGTCCCTCACCATCTCTACGGGCTTCTCGCTCGGGTCGTCATGCAGAATGTGGTCGAGCCGCTCGGCAACCAGCGCATCGTCGAGGCCCGGCTCGCGCTTCCACGGCTTGCGGCTCTTCAGGACGCCGGATTCGTGCACGATCTCAGCCACGAATTCCTCTTGCCGGTAGGCCATGACATGAATGCCGGACACACCCTCGATCTCCTTCACCTCGTTGATGATATCGATACACAGGCGCTTGCCTTCCTCTTTCTGCTTTTCGGCGCCTTCAAGCCGTGTGATCACCGCATCGGGAATGTGGACACCCGGCACGTTCGAGCGGATCCAGCGGGCGGTTTTTGCAGAAGCGAGCGGGCCGACGCCAACCAGTATGAAGCATTTTTCGTCGAGCCCCATATCGCGCACCCGCTTCATGTATTCCTTCAGCATTGGCACATCATAGCAATACTGACTCTGCACGAACTGCGCGCCGGCCGCTATCTTCTTGGCGAGCCGGTGGGGGCGGAAGTCGAAAGGCGGGGCAAAGGGATTGATGGCCGCGCCGAGAAAAACGGCAGGCGGTGTGGTGAGCCTGCGTCCGGAGAGAAACTTTTCCTCGTCGCGCATGGTCCGCACCGTTTCGAGAAGCGACATGCAGTCGAGGTCGAAAACGGGTTTTGCGCCCGGCTGGTCGCCGGCCTGCACGCCGTCGCCCGTCAGGCACATGATGTTGCCCACACCCATGGCCGCCGCACCCAGCACGTCGCCCTGAATGGCGATGCGGTTCCGGTCGCGGCAGGCGATCTGCATGATCGTCGCATACCCCATGCGCGTCAGCAGCGCGCAGATGCCCATGGAGGACATGTGGCAATTGGCGCCGGAAGCATCCACGGCGTTGATGCCGTCCACCCAGCCGTCGAAAATTGCCGCCCGTTCGTAAACGTCCTGCGCGTTGGCGCTGTCGGGCGGGTTGAGTTCAGCCGTCACCGCGAATTCGCCACGTCGCAGCACGCGTTCCAGCCGGCCGCGCGAGGAATGGCCGGGCAGGGGCTCCAGCGGCAGGTCGACGCCGTCCGGGTTCTCGTCGATCTGCGGTGGCCGCCTCGTCATGCGGTGCTGCTCCGGAGGTTTTCGCGTTCACGCGCAGCCTGCGCGGTTACCCTGAGCCAGGCGGAGCTTTCCCTCAACGACTGGTCGACGGGTTTCTGGACATCAAGGATCGCCTGCCGATTCCGCATCGCCTGCGCCCCCTCCCAGGCTTTCACCCAGACGCACGGCATGTCCGGTTCCACCTCGCAGTTGCCGTTGGCGCGCACGCCCCCGCAGGGGCCGTTGCGCAACTGTTTGGGGCAGTTCATGGGGCACGACATGCCGGTGGAGGAGAGGATGCACTGGCCGCACATGCGGCAATCGAACATCAACCCCTTCACCTGCCGTTCCACGAATTTGACCGGCTTTTCCGCCCGCGCATAGCCAACGGCGCTCCAGAACGGGTGCAGCGCCAGGAAAAGGCTTGAGAACCGGGTATAAACCATTCGAGCAGCCGGGCATGGCGTACCGACCAGCGCCGCATTGTGTAACGCCGCTGGACCCGCCGCTGGGGCGAGACATCGGCCGGCCTGTAGGCAAGCGCCTCGCGTGCTTTCTTGACGAGGGTCGCCTGGGTGACTGTCGAGGTCTTTCCGGTGCTATCCGTCGTCATGGCCACCTGCCTTGACAAGCGCCAGGAGGCGCTCTCTGTGATAGTCGCGGTCAATTGCTTCCAGGGCCTTATCCGCTTCAGCCTCGAGGTCGTCGCTGACGGAGACGGGCTCGCCGCGCCGCCATTCAGCGAGATAGGCGTCCGTGTCACGCGCACCTACACGCATGGCGCACATGTCGATGGCCTCGGTGAAGCGCAGTGGCAATTCGCGCTTGGCGGTCTGCCGCCCCTTCCTGACGATCACCTGAGCCGGGATGTCGCGCCAGTATGCAACGATCAGCTGAGCCATAAGCGCCTGTTCCTTCCTCGATTTTCAGAATTGCCGCATTGCCGCGCGCCTGCTTGCTGCAAGGCGACGCGCGTGCATTCAAATGCGACGTGTCCGAGGAGGAACGGGAGGTCAGTGCATGACGGCGCCGGCCATCATGCTGGCGCCGATCACGACGCCGGCAATCACCATGAGAGAGAGCACGCCGCAGGCGACGGCGATGCCGAGCAACACACCGTCGCGCTCGGAAAGAGCGAGCCCCACCAGCGCGCAGGAAAAGGCCGGAAACCAGTTGCCGAGCGGAATGGGAAGTGTCACGGCAATCGAGAGGATCAGCGCGGCGAGCCCGATAACCCGGTCTGCGTGATCGCGCGCAAACGGCCAGTAGCGCGGCTTGATGAGCCGCTCCAGCCAGATAAGGCGCGGAATGAGCCGCTCGCTCATATGACGAAACTTGTCTGCGCCGATCGCCTTGTTGAGCAGGAACTGCGGCAGCCATACGGTGCGGTTGCCCATCACCATCTGCAGCGCGACCAACACCAGCGGCGGCCCGAGGACGAGCGTGCTGCCGGGTGGGAAGGCAGGAGGTTCAGGCTGGCAAAAAAGACCAGAAGGGTGGCAAAGCTGCGATCGCCGAGCGCCTGGCGGATTTCGCCGATAGTGACCTTGTCTTCAGCGTGTTTTGCCAGGTCGCGGAAAATTCGCGAGAGCCGGCGCGGCGGCAGGTGAGCCGGCGGTGCGCCCAACACCGTGTCCAAGTCCGTTCCCTCCGCCTTCATTGCACTCATTCTTGCCAGCCATTCGAATCTCGACCGGGATGGCGTACAGTTTTGTCTGGATGCCGTTAAGCCTTCATGACAGAAGCCGCAAGCATCCTGCGGCGCCGCGAAACTCATGGAGCGCGCCGGAACTCCAGAATGTCGAGTACGGATTCCCGCTCCGGTGCAGGGAATTCCATGCGCCAGCCATCGTCTTTGCCGCGAAAAACGTAGGCTACCTGATCGCTATTGCGGCCGGAGCCATAGCGAGGCGGCCGGTCGTCCTTCACGAAATAGCTGCCGAGATAGATCAGTCGCGAATCGCCGTCTGTGAAGAAACGTCCTCTGGTTCGCTGCGATCCGGTCAGTTTTTCAAGGACCCAGCCCGCCCCGTCATCGTTGACCTGGCAACGAAACCAGTCATAGACCACAAGCGGTGCGAGCCCACCGGTCTTTATGGTGCGGCATTGCCACTTGCCTGTAAGGTCGAAATCCTCAAAGGAGCGTTCTGGTCGCTGATCGATCTCATCGAGCAGCGCGACATCGGCTGACGCTCCGCCGGCCCTGGCCTGCCTGAAGGCCTCGGTGCGCATGCGTGCATAGGCATCGAGACGCGCAGCGTCGCGGTAGGTGATGTCCTGCATCACCGTGTCTTTTTCGAAACCGGCCCGCTCCATGTCGAGCTTCTCCTGAACCAGCGACTGCGCATTTGCCGGAACGGTGATCAGGGCAAACGTGAAAATTGGCAAAAGAATACGGTGCATGAAAAATCTCCAGAAAATCAGCATGAATATGCTTCCGGAATGCACCGCCAATGTAACCATTTCATGGCGTTGGTAGAGGGATCAGCTGCCCCGTGCCGCGGTCGCCAGCGCCGTCGTCAGGTCGCCATATCCGGTTTGCCGTTTTTCGTAGGCAAGGCCGAGAAGCCTTGCCGCATCCTGCGCGACGCGCTCCAACTGCGGGTCGTCCGTCTGCGCCAGATAAACGAGTTTTTTATAGTTGCCGAAGAAATCCTGGATAAGCTCAGGGTGCCGGTCGAGGCCGAGCGGTTTCATGAAAAATGCGTCGAACTGGCGGCACAGGAAGTCCGTCATGTAGAAGGAGAGCATGTCGTCTTCGGCAATCTCTTCGAACGCGGAGAGACCCTGGTAAAAGGCGAAGCAGTGCGGCCCGTCGATGCGTGCCACGCCGTGCTTTTCGCAGATTCGGTCAAGCGCTCCACCGGTTCCGCAATCCGCATAGCCAACGAAGATGTGGCGATAGCCTTCTGCGCGCGCCTTCGTGATCGCGGCATCCATGCCCGGCGCGATGCGGTCGGGCCGATAGTGGAATTCAGCCGGCAGGCAGGTGAGTTCCAGGTGCGTGAAGCCGAGTGTTTCGCGTACCGCCAGAATTTCGCGCGCGATCATGCCGCAGGCGATCACGAGAACTTTCTCGGGCCCGAGAACTTTTTCCGGTTTCGTGCGTTCCTGCATGGTAACGCTCCCGTTTGCGCGGGCGGACTATCTAGACCATCGATAACGTATCGGACCAAGAACCGGATTCCACTTTTCGGTCCGATGATTTAGAGGGAGACAAACCATGAAACTGTCCGTTCTTTCCCGTCTCGCAATCCTCCTCCTCGTGGCCGGGTCGGTTGCGGGTTGCGCCAACACGATCCGCGGTGTCGGCCGGGATGCCGCAAATGCGGTCGATGCAACACAGAGCGCCGGGCGCGACATTTCGCAGTCCACTTATTGAGCCGTATGGCACACTCTGTGATGCGAAGGGATCAGGCGCCGGCCGTTACATTGTGCCTGCGCTTGATCAGTTCCTTGGCGGTTTCAACCGTCACCGCCGCGTCACGGCAATAGGCGTCGGCTCCCACCGCCTTGCCAAACTCCTCGTTAAGCGGTGCACCGCCGACGAGGACGATATAGTCCTCCCGAATACCCTTTTCTTTCATCGTGTCGATGACAACCTTCATATAGGGCATGGTCGTCGTGAGGAGTGCCGACATGCCGACAATGTCGGGCTGGTGCTCCTCTATCGCATCCAGGTAGTTTTCGACTGGATTGTTGATGCCGATGTCGATCACGTCGAAACCGGCCCCCTCCATCATCATGCCGACCAGGTTCTTGCCGATGTCGTGAATGTCGCCCTTCACCGTGCCAATCACCATCTTGCCCTGTTTGGGTGCGCCGGTTTCGGCCAGAAGCGGCCGCAGGATCGCCATGCCGGCCTTCATGGCGTTGGCCGACAGGAGGACTTCCGGCACGAACAGGATGCCGTCGCGAAAATCCTCGCCGACAATCCGCATGCCTTCGACCAGGGCGTCAGTGAGCACCTCGTAGGGCTGCCAGCCGCGGCCCAGCAGAATGTGCGTGCCTTCCTCGATCTCGTCCTTGAGTCCGTCATAAAGGTCGTCGTGCATCTGCTGCACGAGTTCGTCGTCGGGAAGCTCCGAGAGGATGATTTCGTCGTCGGACATGCTCTGGCTCCTGCTGCTCACGTCGCGCGGGCAGGGCATCCCGAACCGCGCTCATTGTTGGCCGCAAACAAGCGGTATCACCAGAATAAGGCGCGAAGTCGCTGATTACATAGCTGATTTGCGACCCACGACGTCAGGAAAGCGACGGCGCAGAGCGGCGGTGCCTCTCTGGAGTGTGTGGCACTTTGGTTTGTATTTTTGGTTGTATTATTTTGCGATGTAAATCTTAAGTGGTTGATTAGCAATATATTAAGAGGACCGCGTTTTCATAAGGCCTGTAAGAGGGGGCTTGTCTGCTTGTCCGTGAGGAGCAGGGTCATGTTCAGAACCTCTCTATCTGCATTGTTGCTTACCACCATTTTCACCGCGCCTGCCGCCGCCGTCACCGATACTGTGATTTTTAACGGCAACGTCATTTCAACGTGCCTCATAACAGTGGGAACGCCCGGCGTTCTGGGGACCAATGGCGCCCTTAACGTCCTTTCATCGACCGAAGCTGCCGGCGTTTCAGGTACGGCCACCGTCGTGACCACCGGAACGGGTTTCAATATGTCGACCTCCACGCCTGCGGCGTTTCTCGTCGCACCGGCAGGTGGGGACGATGATGTAACCTTCTCCTCAAGCTACAGCGCCTCCGGTGTGACCACGCTTCTTGATGTGGTCGGCACGGTGACCTCCCCGCTTGGGCTTGGGGTGACGAATGTCGATGTGGATCTGAGCGCTACAAAATCGGCCGGTGTTTTCCCTGCCGGCAACTACACCGCTGAAGTCACCCTGACCTGTGAGTAGCTCCATCTTGAAACTCATCCTTCTGGCCGCGTTTATCGCGGCCGGTTGCGGCATAGGCGTTGCACAATCCATGACGCCGATGCGGGGGAAGATATCAAGCTTCGGCGACACGTTTACGGTGCGGGTTTTCCCCTACAATCCCTATCCGCACAAAATTCGAATGGCGGTGAAAGCCTATGACCAGGATTTTCGGCCGATCGAAGCACATGTTTTTCCTGCGGAAACAATGGTCGGGAGCAAAACTTCCCGCTCGGTCCTGGTTTCGGTGGGGTTCAACAACAACAAGGTCAGGCGTGTCAGGATCTGCGCTGAAAGCATCCCGTTTCCTGGCCGTGGCACAAATATTAAGGCTCAAGTATGCGGACGTTTCATAGCTTATCGTATCGATTGATGGGGGCCTGTGCGTTCTTCTTCCTGAGCGTGTCCATCGTCTATGGCGACAGCGACCGGTATGTCATCAACCAGAACCAGACTGGCGTGACGCTGCCCGGGGTGGTCATGCCGAACGGCTTTGACGAGATCAGGGCTGCAGACGGAACCACGTGCCGTGCTTCCATGGCGAATTCCGGAGCCTATCTTGACTCGGGTGTCATTGGAGACAACAGCTCGCAGCGCGTTTCAGCCTACGGGCGTCTGGTTGTGCCTCTGGGGCGAAAACCGAGACGACTGGATTGCGACAAACTCTATCAACTGGAGTTGAAGCGCCTGGAACTCGAGGTCGAACTCATGCGGCAGGGGCTCGATCCGCGCATGCGGTCAAACCCCGAAGGAACTGGGCAAGTGACGCCTCTTGGACAAACAAGGGCAGGCGCTGAGTGCGCCTGTTATCTTCAATAACTGTTTGCAGCAGGTATCTCTTTTTTGTTGACGGAGGTTTTTTGAGTACCTAAATGGCGCCCTGATTTTCAACCCAGGGTTTTGTCATGAAGTATATCTACTCTTGTGTTTTTTTGCTGCTCGGTACGACCGCGTCCCTTGGAGCCCAGTCAGACCTTCCTTTTCGCGCCAATCTAGAGGAGAGCTGCACCATCGAAATCCGGTCAGACGGTGTGCTCGTGCGGGATGGCCTGGATGTCCTGGACTCTGAAGCTGCTGGTGGTAATTCCGGTGCGGCTACAGTTTATACGACAGGTGCGGGGTTTCAGGCGTCTCTCAAGGCACCGGAGGCTTTCTCAAGAGCACCGAACGGCACGGGCGCCGTCACTTTCATGACCACCTACAGCTCGACGGGCGCCACGAGCACGGCAAAGGTGCCGGGGTCGACAATAACACCTCTGGGAGTTGGCGCGAGCAACCTTTCGGTCGATCTGCGCGCGGTGGCGGACAATGCGATATTTCAAAAAGGTGCATATGAAGCCTTTGTCACAGTGACCTGTGAGTAGGTGCACAATGCATAAACGGACACTGGCGGCCCTGATCGCCGTCTGTGCTGCAACGACGCCCGCATCGTCGCAATCCATGTCGCCGATGCGGGGCGTCGTTCGCAGTTTCACCGACAGTTTTGCCGTGCGGGTTCAGCCACGAAATCCGTACAAGCATCGCATAGGCGTGACCATTCGCGCTTATGATGCGGATTTCAGGCCGATTGATGCAAGCATATCGCCAGCGGACTTCTCACTCGGTGCCGGCGCCTCCCGGTCAGTGCTGGTCGTCCTCAGTTTTGAGGGAGCGCGTGAGCGACGTGTGCGCATCTGCACCGAGAGTGCTCCCTTTCCCGGCAAAGGCGTTGGGATGAGAGCGCAGATCTGCGGAAAATTCATCGCTTATCGCTTGTGAACGGCGTGGTGCCAACGGCTATTTGTGCAAAGGAATGCGGTGACAGCACGCTACGATGGACACGCTGCCGGTCCCATCAGCACGCCAGTTGCGACACCATCTGCCGCTTGCGGAACGGAGGTTGTTGCTGCAAACGCTAGGGTCATAATGAGGCTTGCTTTGTGACCCTAGCGTGGAGTTTGCGCGATGACGATGATGGCCGGTGACGACGAAACGCAGGATCGGCCGCGCCGGGGACGTTCCGGGCGCAGTGAGCGGGGCGGAGCCGCAGCCCGCAGGGCGGCGCGCGCAGGTGCAGGACCGGGACAGCAACTGACCTATATCCGCCGTGCGCTCAAGCCTTACGAGGTGCTTGACGAGGAGGCGCTGGCGCTGGTCGAGGCGAACGCCGATACGGTTCTTGAAGAGATTGGCATCGAGTTCCGCGACGACCCGGAAGCTCTCGCCCTGTGGAAAGAGGCGGGGGCCGACGTGCGCGGCGATCGGGTGCACTTTCCCAAAGGGCTGTGCCGCCAGCTTCTGAAAACGGCACCTTCGGTTTTTACCCAGCATGCGCGCAATCCCGAGCGCTCGGTCGAGATCGGCGGCAACGCCACGGTCTTTGCGCCGGTCTATGGCCCGCCCTTCGTCCGCGACCTCGACGGCATGCGTCGCTATGCGACGATTGAGGATTTCCGCAATTTCGTGAAGCTCGCCTATATGGCGCCGTCCATTCATCACTCGGGCGGCACCGTCTGCGAACCGGTGGACGTGCCGGTCAACAAACGCCATCTCGACATGGTATTCTCGCATATGCGCTATTCCGACAAACCCTTCATGGGCTCTGTCACGGCGCCCGACCGTGCCGAAGACACGGTGGCGATGGCGAGGATCCTTTTCGGTGAGGATTTCGTCAACCAGAACACGGTGGTCATCAACCTGATCAACGCGAACTCGCCCATGGTTTTCGACGAAACCATGCTGGGCGCTGCAAAGGTCTATGCACGCGCCAATCAGGCCTGCATTGTCACGCCCTTCATTCTGGCCGGAGCGATGAGCCCGGTGACGGTCATCGGAACGCTGACCCAGGTTCTGGCCGAAGTCATGGCCGGTGCGGCGTTCACGCAATTGGTGCGACCGGGGGCGCCGGTGCTGTTTGGCACGTTTGCGTCTTCCATTTCCATGCAGTCGGGTGCCCCGACCTTCGGCACGCCTGAACCGTCGCTTGTTTCTTACGGAGCAGCGCAGCTTGCCCGGCGTCTGGGGCTCCCGTTCCGTACGGGCGGGTCACTGACGGGATCGAAAATCCCGGATGCCCAGGCCGCCGATGAGAGTGCCAATACGCTGAATTCGACGGTGCTTGCCGGCACCAATTTCGTGCTCCACGCGGCCGGGTGGCTTGAAGGCGGTCTGGTGTCTTCCTACGAAAAATTCATGATGGATATCGACCAGCTCGGCATGCAGCAGCGCATGTGCGAACCGCTGGACGTTTCGGAAAACGGGCAGGCGATGGACGCGATCCGCGAAGTGGGGCCGGGGAGCCATTATCTCGGCTGTGCTCACACGCAGGCCAATTTTCAGACGGCGTTCTACCGTTCGTCCATTGCCGACAACAATTCGTTTGAGCAATGGGCGGCGGAAGGTGAGAAAACGGCGGCGCAACGCGCCAACCAGCTCGCCCGCAGCTGGCTCGAGACCTACCAGGCACCCCCGCTCGATCCGGGGATCGAAGAGGGGCTTCTGGATTTCATCGCAAAACGCAAGGAATCGATGCCCGACGCCTTCGCCTGAGTTCAGCCCGCCGGGAAGGCCCGGAGCCTGCGGCCGTCGACGGTCTGCAGAATCAGCGCGCCCTCAGGGGTCGTGGCGTAGAATTTGAGATCGGGCAGGATGGACAGGAACTTCTGCTCCTGGTTCATCAGCGCTCCTGCACAGGCCATTTCAGTCGACACGGCGTGTCCGACCGTTAGTCTGCCGTTGTTTTCGGTCCAGCCTGCCGAATAGCTGTTGCAGGATGCGCGGCCGCCGACCCTGCCATCCTCGCCAAAGGTCAACGTTACACGCGACCTGTCGATGATGCCGCCGCCATTGATATCTTCCACCACCCATTCCGTGCCGGTGATTTCCTCCATGGCAACCGGTATCAGACGCAATGTGCTCCCAGATGGCTTCAGGAGAAGGGCTCCAAGGGTGATGTCCGGCTCCTGCGGATCGATCACAACTGCTTCCGATGTCCAGCGCTGTTTGCGCCCGTCGTGGATGTCACCATAGAGATGGTAGGTCTCTCCCGACTTCAGCTTTGACCTTTCGACGGCAAGGCTGAATGGGACCGGAACCTGTTTGCCGTTGAGCGTGATCTTCTGTTCGGCAATGGGAGGGGTATCTTCGGAGGCCTGCGCATGGCGCAGCTCGACCGTTGCGACACTGTCTGGCGGCAGCGCGATGCGCACGAGATAGATGAGTTCGCCTGAAATCCTATGCATGTCCTTCTCCGGTTCCTGGGCGATTGCCGCCGTGCCCGATACAGAAGCGGTCATAAAAATGATGCTGAGGAAAAATGTACGCCGATACATGAAGATGGTTGTCCTGATGCTGGTTGCCCGGTCCGAAAAATGCGGACTCTGGTTGTGTTTTTGCCAACACTTTGTGGCGTGATTGCGTGGCGGGCGAGACTTCTGCCTGATGGTCGCTTGCGTGTCGTGGCAGGCGGCCTATGATGTGATGGATGGCGCGTTCGCGCCTGTTTTCAGCACCCGGAGAGTTTTGATGGAAAAGCGCCGTCTTGGACGCAGCGATCTCTTTGTCTCGCAGATTTGCCTCGGCACGATGACTTTTGGCGAACAGAACACCGAGGCAGAAGGCCACGAACAGATGGACCGCGCGGTTGAGCGCGGCGTCAACTTTCTCGACATGGCCGAGCTTTATCCAATCCCGCCCAAGGCCGAGACGCAGGGACGAACGGAGCGTTGCGTCGGAACCTGGATGAAAGCGCGTGGCAATCGCGACCAGGTGATTGTCGCTTCCAAGGTGATTGGCCGCACTGCCAATGAGTGGTTTCGGGGTGACAGGCCTTCGAAGCTCGTGCGCGCCGACATCATGGACGCGATCGACAAGTCGCTCTCGCGGCTGCAGACGGACTATATCGACCTCTACCAGATCCATTGGCCGGATCGCGAAAACCCGTTCGGTTCCAACCCGACGCGCGTGACGACGCTGTCGGAGCCGCTTGCCGACGAAACGCCGATCGCTGAAACGCTCGCCGTGTTTGACGATCTGGTGAAGGCCGGGAAAATCCGCCATTTCGGTCTTTCCAACGAGAGCTCCTGGGGCGTGATGCGCTACATCGCGGAGGCCGACAGGGGCGTGGGGCCGCGGGTGGTCTCGCTGCAGAATGCCTACAATCTCATGAACCGGACCTATGAGGTGAATCTGGCCGAAACCTGCCAGCGCGAGGAGGTTGGCCTGCTTGCCTATTCGCCGCTGGCGCAGGGGTATCTGACTGGGAAATATGATGACGGGGCGCTGCCCGAGGGCTCGCGCAAAGTGCTGTTCGACCGTCTTCAGCGTTACGAGAAGCCCGGCGGGCCGGAGGCTGCGAAGGCCTATAACACCATGGCGCGGGAATTCGGGCTGACACCGGCCACTTTCGCGCAGGCGTTTGTCAATTCGCGGCCATTCATGACCTCCAACATCATTGGCGCGACCACGATGGCGCAGCTCGAAGAGGCGCTCGGTGCGCTCGATGTGCGCTGGACAGACGAGATGCAAACGGCGGTCGACGATCTGCACCAGCGGATCGGCAATCCGAGCCCCTGAGGACAGCCCTGGGCGGTGCCTGTCTTCCGGCATCGCCCCACAAGGTATCCTGGAAAAATTCAATCCCCTGTCGGATCGGCGTGGCATTGTACGTCCTGGGAGCATCGCAATGACGGTGCGTCGCAGCGACGGCCGATTTGATGGGAGATCGCAATGTTCAAAAATGCCTTTGCTGCCGTTTGCGCGGCTCTGATCCTGGCGGTATCCGCCGCTGCGCCTGCGCGTGCTGAAACGGGCGCTTCCGAACCGGTGAAAAGCGGTGAAGTGGAAGCCGGCGGCATAAAATATCACTACCAGATCCACGGGAAGGGCGAACCGCTGCTTCTGGTGCATGGCGGGCTTGGCCTTATCGAGATGTTCGGGCCGGTGCTCACCATGCTGGCGGCCGAGCGCGAAGTCATCGCCATCGACATGCAGGGGCACGGGCGCACCGAACTCGGCGACCGTCCGATCAGCCTTGAAGCGATGGGGGATGACGTGGCGGAAATTCTCGACCAGCTGGGCTACGACCAGGTGGATGCCATGGGCTATTCGATGGGTGGCGGGGTCGTCCTGCGTCTCGCCATACAGCATCCTGAGAAGGTGCGGCGGATGGCGCTGGTCTCGGCGGGCTTTGCCCAGGACGGGTTCTATCCTGAAATGCTGCCGATGCAGGCACAGGTCGGGGCGGGCATGGCCGAGATGATGAAGGACACGCCCATGTATCAGTCCTATGCGGCGGTGGCGCCGGATCCTTCGCGGTTTCCCGAACTGCTCGACCGGATGGGCGCCTATATGCGCAAGCCTTACAACTTCGCCGATGGTGTGAAGACGCTGGAAATGCCGGTGATGCTGGTGTTCGGCGATTCCGACATGTACCGGCCAGAGCATATTGTGGAGTTCTACAAACTGCTCGGCGGCGGGCTGAAGGATGCGGGGTGGCAGCGTGAGAACATGTCTCAGAACCGCCTGGCGATCCTGCCGAACCTCACGCATTACGACATCGGCGTGTCGCCGCGACTGGCCGAGACGGTGTTGCCGTTTCTCAACGACAGCCAGATCAATGCGCCGTGGACGGCGGACGATCTGACCCGCAAGTAGTCTCTGGTATCCCGAAAGAGGCCCTTGCCGCGCGGGCGTGCGGCAAGGGCTTTCTTGATGACGCCGGCTCAGACCATGCCGAGCTGTGGCTGACCGCCGCCCAGCACCACCATGCGGGCGCCGCGCGGAACACGCTTGTAGAGATCCATGATGTCGTGATTGAGCAGGCGGATACAGCCGGAGGAAACCGATCTGCCGATGGACCACGGCTCGGTTGTGCCGTGGATGCGGTAGAGCGTGTCCCTGCCATCCTTGTAGAGGTATAGCGCGCGCGAACCGAGCGGATTGCTGAGGCCGCCCTGCATGCCGGCTGCTAGCGGACGATAGCGTTCGGGCTCGCGGTTGATCATGGCAAGGGTCGGAGCCCAGTTTGGCCACGCGGCCTTGCGGCCGATCACGCCGTCGCCCTGATATTCCAGCCCCGCCTTGGCGACACCAATACCGTAGCGCATGGCCTTGCCGTTCTCCATGACGAGGTAGAGGAAGCGGTTTTCCGGATCGACAACGATGGTGCCGACCGGTTCGCTGGTCGGGTAGTCGACCATCTGGCGCAGATACTGGCGATCCATCTTGGTGACGTCCACGGCCGGAATGACGATGCCGTTGTCTTCGATCTCGCTGTACATGTCCTGATAGTAGGACAGCATGGGACCGGGCACGTCGGTGGAGGGGACGGGGCTGCGGCCTGTGGTGGTGCAGGCGGCAGCCAATGCGGGCAGAAGCAACAGCAGGGCGAGCCGCGCGGCGCGAGGGGCAGCGCGTGCAACAGTGGTGTGAAACAAGGAAACTCTCCTTACGTGTGGAATTCCGGTCTTCATGTGATGTGGGTCGCCTCTTCGGCGCGGATGCGCGGAAGCGTTGAAAGGCGCTTGCCATGCGGTTCTTGATAAAATGTGGCAAAGAACGGACGCTGTGCCCGAATGTCGCGCGAATTTTGCTGGCCATTCGCATTCGCGCTGCGCAGTGCGATATTTTTCCCACAGTGACGCCGGGGAAAGGCGCTTTCGCCTGCATGCCGGAAAGGCTTTTCGCGGACGCGGGGCGGGTGTATCCTAAGGACCTGAATGACCAGCAGGCAGCCGCCGGATGCGACTCTGGCGCGGCGCTGGCTCCCGCAAGCGGCGGAATGCCGTCCTTGCCCGCATTCCCGGTCCCGCGCCCCTTGCACCGGCTGACTGCCAGGTCGACGGTCGGATGGGGCTGTGCCGCGATATCCTGTCGTATCAGCCACCGGCCGAGAGGCAGGGAAGGAGCAGGACCATGGGTATCGCGATGACGATGCATGAATTTCTCGAAGACAGCCATGTGCGCTACGATGTTGCGAAGCACAATCGCACGGGCAGTTCCGCAATGACCGCGCGTGTGAGCCACATTCCGGGCCGCGAAATGGCCAAGGGTGTGGTGCTGAAATGGGACGACAGCTATCTCCTGGCGGTCGTGCCCGCGTCGCGGCAGGTGGACCTCGGCAAAGTGGGAGCGATCGTCGGCGACAAGGTCGTTCTGGCGAGCGAAGAGGAGACAGCGGCGCTGTTTCCCGATTGCGAGGAGGGGGCGGTGCCTGTGTTCGGCGCGCCCTACCGCATTGCCTGCATGATCGACGATGAACTCGATACGGACGAAGACGTCTATTTCGAGGGTGGCGATCACCGCACGCTCGTGCATGTCTCCGCAAAGGGCTTCGAGCAATTGATGTATGGCATGCCGAGGGCGCAGATCAGCCGCTAATGCATGTCGCTTTCAAATGAATTCATTTGAAAGACAACGAACATGCATCATTTGAAAGTGTTACAGCGTCCTTTGCGCGTCTTATAAGACGCGCGGCGCTGTAGCAGACGCATGTGATCGTTCCCGCGTGTGAAACCGGGTTTTGAGAGGAAGACGGGCGGCTGAAGCGACGCTCATCTGGGTATTGTTTGTGCGACCCTTCAGCCGCCCGCCCGGCTCTTGACAACCTCCGGCGGGGATCGCCCCGGAACCGGGTGCGCCGGGTTCACCCCGAAAGGTGAGCCTTTGCACCAGACCGTGCATGCGCACGGCCCTTTGCCGAACCAGCCGCCACGGGCACCGGAAGCACACGTTATGCCGCCGGCCGGGCACCGTCCCATCCCCGCGAGATCACCGTCGCGACCTGCGTTCCCACGAGATGGGCAGGGAGAAGGATAGGGCAGGTTTGATGAGCGGGGAGAAAATGACCGTCAAAAAAATGCGCTCTACCGAAATTGCGGGACGTGCGGTGACGGAGGACCAGAGGATTATCCCCGCAGCGTGGTTAACAGGTTGATTCAAACTTTATTGGTAAGTTTACGGTATTGCTGGGCATTCCCCGGTGAAATGGGCGCCGGGTTTTTCAAATTCCTCGAACCCTTGCAGATCGTATATGCGTATTCCTGCGTTCCTTCGACCTGTCGTTCTCACACTCGCTCTAACCGGCTGTACGGGCGGTCCAAGCATCGATTCTGCACTCAGAATCGATCCGCCGTCGCGTGAAGTCACCAGTTCCATCGTGAGGCCGGATGCCAGCGTGCCGGGTGCAGCGATTGCGGAAGTGGAGACTGGCCATATGAGCGATGCGGGGATGACGGCCATTGCCGAACCCGATCGCGTTTCCACGCCGGCGCTTGAACAGGTGGCGATGATCACACCGCCGAAGCCGACACTGCGCCCGAAAACCGCAGCACAAGGCACGGTCTACCGCAGCCGGTTCGGCGATGCGCATCCCATCAATTTCGGCAAGGTCACCCCAAAGCATCATGCGGTGCATGGTGTCGATGTTTCGCGCTGGCAGGGCGACATCGACTGGGTGAAGCTGCGTTCGCGTGGCGCGAATTTCGCTTACATCAAGGCGACCGACGGCATCGATCACATCGATCCGATGTTCAAGACGAACTGGAACGGGGCCGCCAAGGCGGGCATTCGCCGCGGGGCATACCACTTCTTCTTCTGGTGCCGGAGGGCATCCGACCAGGCAGAGTGGTTCATTCGCAATGTGCCCAAGGTGAAGGGCGCGCTGCCGCCGGTTCTGGATGTGGAGTGGAACCACCAGTCGAGCTGCAAGTGGAAACCGTCGCGCGCGGAAGTGCTGGAGAAGATGCAGGTCTTCCTCGACCGACTGGAGCGCCATTACGGCCAGCGACCGATCATCTACACCGCGCCGGATTTTTACGAGGACAATCTAAAGGGCGCGTTCCCGAACCATCCGTTCTGGCTGCGCGCCGTGGCCGAGCATCCCTCGAAGGTCTATCCGGGTCGTGACTGGGTGTTCTGGCAGTATTCGGGATCGGGACTGAGCCAGGGTGTTGACGGCAAGATCGACCTGAACGTCTTCCACGGCAATGAAAGCGCCTGGTGGCGCTGGGTCGGGAAGGTGGCGGGCTGAACGCCGAAAATTGATGATTGCATTTTTGGGGGGCTTCACGCCCCCCTTTCTTTTGCTGTGCTTTTGTATTGCGCAGTTCCGGACGCAAAACCGGTTCCCACTTTTGCTGGAATTGCTTTAGCCACGGGCCTCGGCGATGGCTGCGGTAATGTCATTCCGGCGCATCGCACCGTAGTGCATCTTGGTGTTGAAGAGGAATGCCGGCGTTCCGTTGAAGCCGAAGGCATTGGCCTGCTCCATATTGCGGGAGAGAATCCCTTCAATGCGTTGGCGGTCCTTCTTGAAGTTCGACAGGAGTTTTTCCGGGTCGTGGCCGGCGGCGGAGAGTGTCTCGTCGACCTCGTCCTGCGTTAGTCGTCCGGGTGTGGCCATCAGCGCATTGTGGACGGCTTCATAGTCCGGGCCGGCGGCGAGGACGAGGCTTGCCGCGTGGACGGACGGGCCGCCGAAAATGGGCCAGTCCTTCATCACCAGCCGCACATTGCCGTCTTCACGCACCACGTCCAGCAGGTCCGGATGGCCGCGCTTGCAATAGGGACACTGGTAGTCGAAGAACTCGGCGATGGTGACGTCGCCATCCGGATTGCCGATGACCGGGATTTCCGGGTCGAAGAGAACCTCTTCGACGGTCGGGTAAAGCTGGGCGCGGGCCGGTCCGGCGGCGGTGACGAGCGTCGCTGCGCCGGCGACGAGCAGGGTACGGCGGTTCATCATGGCCTTGTGTCTCCTGATGGGCTGATGCTGGTTCTGAGGTTCTCGATCTTCTCGACGAGCACCTCGCGTGAGATTTCGCCCAGATGCGCGTGTTGCAGGACGCCGTCGGCATCGATGAACAGCGTGGCGGGCAGTCCGGGCGCGCTGTAGAAGCGCGACAGATCGCTGAACTGGTCGACAAGTATCGTATCGAGCGAGAGGCCGGAGGCGGCGAGATAGCGCTGGATGGCGGTGCGGCCTTCGCCCTGATTGGCGAAGACGAAGGTGACGTCTTCCGTGGAGGCGGCGATGTCGGCCATCATGGGCATTTCGCGCCGGCAGGGCGGGCACCAGGTCGCCCACAGATTGACCACTTGCGGCGTGCCTTTCTGCGCTTCGAGACGGTAGCCGTTGCCCTCCAGCGTTTCAAAGGCCTGATCCGGGACGGTGAGCGGGTCGGTGCCGCCGGTGAGCTGCCATGTCGTGTTCCAGACGATGAGGGAGAGGGCGAGCGGCAGGACAGCCCAGAGCCGCTGGCGGCCGGTTGGCAGCATGACGAGCAGGCTGACGATGACGGCGGCCGCTCCCGTCGGCCAGTAAAAGCCGCCCTGCCACAGCGCGAAGATGCGCAGCGGCTCGGCCACAAAACTTTCCATGTTGATGAGCACATGACCGAGGCGCGCGCCGATGATGCCGCCGAGAAACGCCCACCAGGACCAGGCGTTGAAGCGTTCGTCCACCCTGCGGGCCATGATGCCGGTGACGATGAGGAAGACGAAGATGGCGAGCACGACGGCGAAGCGGTCTGCCGCAAGGACGAGCGGCCCGAGAGAAACGGCGTTCATGATCAGAGCGCCTCTGCGGTTTTGGCCGAGCCGGTCAGGTTTTCAACTGTGACGGAGCCGACGAGGCGGGTGCCGGGGACCTCGCGGCCTGTGGGATCGAAGAAGAGCATGGTGGGCGGGCCTGCGACTTGAAGCGCTTTCATCAGAGCTGCGTTCTCGTCGTTGAAGTCCGACAGGTCGGCCTTGATGAGCTGAAAGCTGTTGAGACTGTCGATCACGCCGGCATCCGGCAGGACCGAGCGCTCTATGACGCGGCAGGTGACGCACCAGTCAGCGGTGAAGTAGACGAGGGTGGGCGCGTCGCCGGCGCTGGCGAGCTGCGCCTTGAGCTCGGGGATGGAGCCGGTCTGCGCAAAGGCGAGGTCGCGGGCGGGGGCGGATGCCTCGCTGCGCTGGGC
>NZ_BAMP01000079.1 GCF_000615975.1 Nitratireductor aquibiodomus NL21 = JCM 21793
CGAGACATGGCGGTGCTACTACAACACCGAGCGCCCGCTCTCATCGCTCGGCTATAAACCACCGGCGCTAGAGGCCATTGTCTGGCCTGCACCGCCCCGGGGATCGACATCGACCTCCGCAAGGGCAATGGCCGCAAAGCCGATCATGCACTACGACTGAAACCGTACCATCTCATAGGGGCAGGCCACACGAGGTTATTCCCATAGCCTGCCCAATTTGCAGAAACCGTTCAAGCTGAAGAGGTCACATCCGCGCCACTGCCGGGAGCCTTCCTTGATCTGCTGGAGCGCCCGGAGGCAAAGAAGTTCATTGGTGGGTTTGGCGCAGGGTTCAAGCTGATCAAACACTATCGGCACTTGATGCGCGGCTTGCTCGATGCCGATTTCAGTTCCCAGCTCCAGTCACGATCTTTGTCAGATTTGTCGCGCAACCCATGAGCAGTTTCAACACAGACTCTGAGTCCACTAGAGTGTCTCTTCCTGTTCAAACACTATCCTCATCACTCCAGCCCAAGGCCCGGGAAAGGCGAGCTGCAGATGATGTCGTTAGTCGAATAATGTGCTCCAGTTCGGACTCTTTAACCCTGAACGCAGGCGCCACGACATGCAACGTCGCTATGACGGAGTTGTCCAAGGCAAAGACGGGAGCAGCACACGAAACCTGATGGTCGCTCACCTCACCACGGCTGACACAGTAACCCTGGCGACGAATCCGTGTGAGCTCCGCAAGAATGGCTTTGCGGGAGCGTGGCGTGTTTGCAGTAAGCGCGGCAGGTCTCAAGGGAACGCATTTATCGATGAACGCCTGTGGCTGGAAGGCCAACAGACATTTGGGCGAACCTACATAGAGAGGACGACGGCGCCCCACATTCGCATGCACCCTCAGGTCCCGCGACGGCTCGGCCTTCGCAACGCATAAGGCTTCCATGCCATCGATCGTCCGCAACTGCACGGTCTCGTTCACCCGCTGGCACAGTTCTTCGAGAATGGGCGTTGCCAGGCGGATCATATCCGTTTGCGAACTAGCGGTGATTCCCAGAACCAGCATGGCATCGCCCAGGCCATAAGCGCCGTCTTTCGTCCGCTTTACGATCTGACGCTGTTCCATTGTATGCAACAATCTATAGGCGCGTGACTTATTAAGCCCTGTTTTTCGGGCGAGATCCGTCACGCCGATGTTCGGCTTTCGGGCCACTTCCATAAGAAGGTCCAATGCCTTATCAACTGATTCTACTATATAGTTTTTCATAGTGCTCTTAATCGAGGTCGACTTCTTTCAGGGCATTTTATGTGTTTTATCTGACGAAACAAGCGCAGAATAAGTTTGACAGCCTCGTTTGCGCGACTGTTTACTCAGGCCTGTTGAAGAACACGAAGTTCAAAAAATCGCGGCCGGTCGAAGGCCACCGCGAAACAACCAGGGGGAAGAGATTGACCAAATTCATGACCCGGCGGAGTTTTCATGCTCGGTGATTGCGCTGATCGCTGCTGGCGCCATTCCCGCATCCGCTCAGGAGGCCACGCTTTCAATCGGCATGGCCGCGCCCATCACCTCGCTTGATCCGCATGAGGATTCCAATTCACCGAACAACGCCACCAGCCGCCACATATGGGACAGCCTGATCAATCGCGGTGGCTCGGCGGAAAACAAACCCCAGCTCGCAACGGAGTGGGAGTCGTCGACGACACGCACTGGCGTTTCAAGCTTCGTGAGGGTGTTACCTTTCACGACGGCTCATCCTTTGACGCTGAGGACGTTGTGGTTTCGCTCACAAGAGCTCGAGACAAGGAGAGCCAGGCCTTTGCCTCCTACACCCGCAACATCGCCAACGTGACTGCCGAAGACGACCACACCGTCGTGGTCGAAACGACAGTCCCGGATCCGATGATCCTGAATTCGCTCAGCCGCATTCGCATTATCAGCTCGGAATTTGCCGACGCACCGGTTTCCGATTTTGAGAACGGTCCCGCGGCAGTTGGTACGGGCCCCTTCAAACTGGTCTCCTACACACCGGGGGACCGGATCGAACTGGAGCGGAATGAGGATTACTTCGCCGGCCCGGCGGACTGGTCCCGTCTGACCCTGCGGCTTGTACCCGACGATGGTGGCCGTCTCGCGTCCCTTCTGGCCGGGGATCTGGATCTGATCGAGAACCTTCCTGCAGAGGGTGTGGCGCGGGTCGAGTCCAATGATGATCTGAAAATCATCCGCGGTCAGTCCACCCGCCTCGTTTATCTTGGTATGGATGTTTCGCGCGATCAAACACCCTTTGCCACCGCAAAGGATGGGTCGCCACTGGACAGCAACCCCTTCAAGGATGCTCGCGTACGCAAGGCGCTGCTGATGGCGATGAACCGCGAGGCCATCGTTGATCGTGTCATGCAGAAGAACGGCACGGTTGCCCATCAATTCGTTGCCGAGGGCTTTTTCGGACATTCCGACGAGGTTGAGGAGGTCGGCTACGACCCGGAGCTGCGAAGGCCTTGCTTGCCGAAGCTGGTTATCCAGACGGTTTTGCCCTTACCATTCACGGCCCGTCCGGGCGCTATGTGAATGACAGCGAAGTCTTGCAGCTGCAGGCCAGATGTTCTCGCGCATCGGCATCGACACCAAGGTGGAAGTGATGCCCTGGTCGGTTTATTCTGGCAAATATTCCGATGGTGAGTATTCGCTCTTCCTCGGCTCCTGGGGCGTAAACACCGGAGAAGTCTCCAATCCGGCGCTGGCTCTTGTGGCAGCACGGAACGCTGACAAGGGCACCGGACGCTACAATGGCGGAGGCATCGATGTTCCCGCGATCAATGAGCTTCTGGATCAGGCGACGTCCACGCTTGATGAAGAGGCAAGAGAGCCTCTCCTTCAGAAAGTCTCGGCGGCGACGTTCAACGATGTCTGGCTGTTGCCGATGCACTACGAGAATGTGGTGATGGGCGCGAAGAACGGCATCGAGTTCAAGCCGCGCGGGGACAAATACACGCTCGCTTATGAAGTGCACAAAGCAGGCGAGTGACGCACACTCCGCGGGAGGCGCCTGGATCGCCTCCCGCATACCTCTCCCAATATAGGGCGTTCCTTCGGGCCCGCCTGCATTAAACATCTCAGGAGTACACATGCAGGAGCTTGCATCCAGCGGTGCGGCTTTGCGCGCGCGCGCCATCTATGACTATGGTGAGACCGCAATCATAGCGTCCAGCATCGATCCCCGGTTCCACATGATGCTCTACGTCCCCCCGGCAGCAGCCGAGGGGAAAAAGGTCGATCTGCTCGTTGCCGTCCACGGAACCGGCCGAACCTCGGCTTTCGAGTTTCGCGACGGGTTCGCGGAATTCGGACTTTACAATGACTGCGCGATCCTGTGCCCGATCTTTCCGGTCAATGTGCGCGGTGATGGAGCGCGCTCGGGCTACAAGTACATGCAGGAAGGCGACATCCGCTACGACAAGGTTCTTTTGTCCATGGTCGAAGAGATGGCAGGGAAATATGGGCAGGACTGGTCGAAGTTTGCGATTTTCGGCTATTCGGGTGGCGGTCATTTCGCGCACCGCTTCACCATCCTCCATCCGGAAAAACTATGGGCTGCAAGCATCGGTGCACCTGGATCAGTGACGCTCCTCGATCCGGACCGCGATTGGTGGGTTGGCGTGCGGGACGTGGCCGAACGCTTCGGCAAACCCTTCGCTGCATCAGCCCTCGCACGCGTCGCGGTTCACATGGTTGTCGGTGACGCAGATCTCGAAACCTGGGAGATCGCCCATGCACCCGGCTCGGCCTATTTCATGGAAGGCGCCAATGACGCCGGTGCCACCCGACCCGAGCGGTTGCGCAGTCTCAAGGCTTCCTTCGAGGCGGCCGGGGTAAATGTGACTTTCGACCAGCTTCCGGGCGTGGCGCATGATCGGATGAAATGCATCGGCCATGCGAAAGCTTTCCTGACCCGCACTCTCAAGGATATGCGCGCATGAACCGCAACGCTACGATTGTTGCTCCGCAACCAGAGGCAGTCGAGGCCGGCGCCGAAGTGCTGGAACGTGGCGGCAACGCCATTGATGCGGCATTAGCCTGTGCGTTCGTTCAGGGCGTTGTCGATCCGCAGATGTGCGGCATTGGCGGTTTCGGATCGATGCAGGTCTACATGCCGGATCGCGGCATCCACGAGATGCTGGAATTTTATGCGCTCGCGCCCTCCGCGGCGACACCCGATATGTGGCTCGACAAGCTTCTGGGTCAAAGCCGGGACGGGTTTGGCTTCATCCTGGAAAACAACATCTCCGAGATCGGCTATCTGGCCTGTTGCACACCTGCTTCGCTCAAGGGGTATGAGCGCGCCCTGAAAGATTACGGCACCTGGGATTGGGGCGACCTCATTGCGCCAGCCATCAAATATACCGAAGAGGGCTTCAAGATTCGGCCCCACATGCACTGGTACTGGACCAAGGACCAGACTGGTGACGGGCAGGTGAACACACTGGACAAGCTGCGATACTCGCAAACCGGTCAGCGCGTCTATTTCCACAGCGACGGCAGACTTCGCGAGGTCGGCGAGATACTGACCAATCCTGATCTCGGGCGTACATTGCGACGGATCGCAGAAAGCGGCTCTTCAGACATATTCTATCACGGTGAGATCGCCGAGCAGATTGCTGCGGATTTCGCGGCCAATGGTGGATTGATCGCGATGGAAGATCTCGCACAGTACGAAATCACCAAAGCAGCACCGGTTTGGGGCAGCTACCGCGGGCGCCGGATTGCCTCCAGCCCTCCGCCGGGCTCCGGTTTCCCCATGATCGAGTTGCTGCACATTCTGGAAAACTTTGATCTCGCCGCGATGAAGCACGGCTCCACAGACTATGTGCGCACGCTGTTCGAGGCGATGAAACGCATGACCATCGACAAGGACAAGCATATGGGCGACCCCGCCTATGTGGATGTTCCGGTGGAGGAGCTGCTGTCCAAGGAGCACGCTGCGGAACTCGCCGCGCAGATCAAGCGGGGAGAGCGCGCCAGCGTGGAACGGCTTGATATGTCGCAGCGGGACACCACGCATATCTCGGTGGTGGACAAGCAGGGCAATGCCGTGGCTTTGACCCATTCGCTGGGAAGCCCCTCCGGCGCCATCACGGAGGGGTTGGGCTTCATGTACAACGGCTTGATGAGCCGCTTTGATCCGCGACCGGGCAAGGCCGCATCGATTGCACCCCGCAAGCGCAGGGCGAGTTCAGCGGCACCGACGATCGTGTTTGAAGGCGACAGTCCCTCGATCGTCATTGGTGCGCCCGGCGGTAGCTACATTGCGCCGACGGTCGCCCAGGGGATCATCAACATGATCGACTTCGACATGAACATCCATGCCGCGGTTTCCGCACCGCGTTTGGTCGGCGTGTCCAACAGCATAGACATCTGCAACCGCATCCGGCGTTCGGTGGCTGAAGAGCTGCGTGAGCAAGGCTATGAAGTGTTGCGCTCGCCACAAGCTTATGCGTTCGCCGCGCTGCATGGTATCCGGATAACGGACGGGGTCTCTTCCGGCGCTGCAGATCCGCAGCGTGACGGTATGGCGATCAGCGTCGACTGAGCCGGAAAGCGACAACAAACCATGGTCACCACCCTCATACGACGTATAATTCAGGCGGGGTTCGTCATTCTTGCGATGACGGTAATCGTTTTCCTTGGTGTGAACGTTATCGGCAACCCGGTCGATATTCTCATCAACCCCGACCTGAACCAGGCTGAGCGGCTGCGCGTGATCGAGAGCCTGGGGCTGGACCGGCCGTTGTGGCAGCAATATCTGAGCTTCCTGCACGGTCTCACGGAAGGGAATTTCGGCAACAGCTTTGTCTATTCCAAGCCGGCGCTCGATGTGATTCTTGAGCGCTTGCCCGCGACGCTGGAGCTGGCGCTCTGTGCGATGGTTATCGCGATCGTCCTTGGCCTGCCTCTAGGGCTCTATGCCGGCCTTTATCCGAACCGGGTCTCCTCACGGGTTATCATGACCGGCTCCATTCTCGGCTTCTCGCTGCCCACCTTTTGGGTGGGGCTCATGCTGATCCTGCTGTTTGCCGTCCAGCTCGGCTGGTTGCCCTCCAACGGGCGCGGCGAGACCGCAATGTTGTTTGGGGTTCGCTGGTCTTTCCTCACGTGGGATGGGCTCTCGCACCTGCTGCTGCCTGCATTGAACCTCGCCCTGTTCAAGACGTCGCTCATTCTCCGGCTTACCCGGGCGGGCGTGCAGGAGGTCATCATGCAGGATTACGTCAAGTTCGCCCGCGCCAAGGGTTTGCGGGAAAACCGCATCATTCTGGTGCACATACTGAAGAACCTGATGATACCTGTCGTAACGATCATCGGACTGGAGTTTGGCTCTTTGATCGCTTTCTCCGTGGTGACCGAGAGCATATTTGGCTGGCCGGGCATGGGGAAGCTCATCATCGACAGCATCAACCTGCTCGATCGCCCGGTAATCGTCGCTTACCTGATGATGATGGTGGTGCTCTTCGTCTCGCTGAATTTCATCATTGATGTCTGTTATACCCTGCTGGACCCACGGGTTCGGCTGGATGGCAAAGGCTGACGCGCCATGGAGTCGAAAATCGCCACTGAAGCTGAAAGCCCCACTGCGCAGACTGGTCAAATTCCGATCAGCAGGCGTATCTGGCCCGCGCTGCGTTACTTCTTCTCGTCGCCGGCGGCACTTGTCGGATGCATCGGGTTGGTTGTCGTGCTGTTCACCGCCATCTTCGCGCCGTGGATCGCTCCCCAGAACCCCTATGATCTGCTGCAACTCGACATTATGGACAGTCGTCTGCCCCCCGGTTCGGAGAGTTTCTCAGGCGTGCCCTATCTTTTGGGAACCGACGGCCAGGGCCGCGATATCCTTTCTGGCATCATGTACGGGCTGCGCACCTCCCTGATCGTGGGCATTGCGTCGGCATTCGCGGCCGCACTTATCGGCACCACTTTGGGGCTCATGGCTGCTTATCTTGGGGGACGTACCGAGAATTTCATGATGCGCCTGGTGGATCTGCAATTGTCCTTCCCCACCATTCTCATGGCGCTGATGGTGCTTGCGATCCTCGGCAATGGCGTGACGAATGTCGTATTGGCAATCATCGTCGCGGAATGGGCGACCTATGCCCGCACGGCGCGTGGGACGGCGCTGGTAGAACGGGAGAAGGAATACATCGATGCGGCGCGCTGCTTGCGCATTCCCGGTCGTCGCGTGCTCTTGCGCCACCTTCTGCCCAACTGTCTTGCCCCGATCATCGTGATCGCCACCATGCAGGTCGCCCGCGCCATCGGGCTTGAAGCGACCCTTTCCTTTCTGGGGCTGGGCGCATCAGTCACCCAACCCTCTTTGGGAATGCTGATCTCCAACGGGTACCAGTATCTTCTCTCTGGTCTCTACTGGATCAGTTTTTACCCTGGCATCGCCCTGCTCATCACGATCGTATCCATCAATCTTGTGGGTGATCGGCTTCGCGATGTCCTTAATCCGAGGAATGCCCGATGACCGCGCTGCTTGAAGTTCGCAACCTCGTCACCGAATTTCCCGGTGAGGCGGGAAACGGCCTGCGCGCGGTGGATGACGTGTCGTTTCGTCTGGGGCGCGGTAAGGTGCTGGGGCTGGTGGGCGAGAGTGGTTCCGGCAAAAGCGTCACGGGGTTTTCTATCATGGGGCTGGTGGACTGGCCTGGGCGTGTGGCAGGCGGGCAGATCCTGTTTGATGGTGAGGATATCGCCAAGGCTGACGCGGAAACCCGCCGTTCCCTGCGGGGCCGACGTATCGCCATGGTGTTCCAGGATCCCATGATGACGCTCAATCCTGTTTTGCGGATCGGCACGCAGATGACCGAAGCATTGCACGCCCATGAACGCATGAGCAGCGCGGCTGCGCGTGAGCGGGCCCGTGATGCGCTGGGGCTTGTGGGTATACCCAGTCCGGAGGAACGCCTGGACGCCTATCCCCACCAGTTCTCGGGCGGTATGCGTCAGCGCGTGGCGATCGCGATTGCACTGCTTCATCGACCCGATCTCATCATCGCGGATGAGCCGACCACCGCGCTCGACGTCACCATCCAGGCACAGATCATTTCCGAGTTCCAGAAATTGACGGAAGATCAGGGGACGGCGGTCATCTGGATCACCCACGATCTCGCAATCGTTTCAGGTCTCGCTGATCGCATTGCGGTCATGTATGGCGGGCGCATTGTGGAGACGGGCAATATCGAAGATGTGCTGGTCGCGCCCAAACATCCTTACACGCACGGTTTGATCCGCTCTGTGCCTTCACAAAACAGTCGCGGCCACAGGTTGGCGCAAATTCCCGGGGTGACACCAAGCCTCGCGCGGATGCCCGAAGGATGCGCGTTCCGCACCCGTTGTGAGCGCGCAACAGACGCCTGCACCGCGCGGCCGGGACGCTTTGGGGACGTGCTGGCCTACCACCGCTGCTTTCACCCCCACGAGGAGGCTTTGGTATGACAATGGCAGAGACCGTCGCCGGCGCCTCCACGCCGCTGCTTGAACTTCGCCAGGTGTCCTGCCGTTTTGGCGCGCGTCCTGACCTTGCTGCCCGGATTGCAATCGCACTCGGTGCGGCCAAACCTTTCCCGATTATCCATGCGCTAGACAAAGTGGATCTGAAGATCCGCAAGGGGGAGGTGCTGGGTCTTGTCGGAGAGTCCGGTTGCGGGAAGTCGACGCTCGGCAGAATTGCCGCAGGAATATTGCCGCCATCGGCGGGACAGGTTTTCTGGAAGGGTGAGGACCGGGCCACGTTGCGTGGAAGCCGGCAGCGGGATGCCGATCTCGAAGCGCAGATGATCTTCCAGAATCCAATGGCAGCGCTCAATCCACGGATAACGATCGAAAAACTGGTGGCCGAGGCTCCAAGCATCCATGGCCTTATCAAAGGCAGCACCAGCAGCTATGTGGATGACTACCTGACCAAGGCGGGGTTTGATCCGGCGATGAAGAAGCGCCTGCCGCACCAGTTTTCCGGGGGGCAGAGGGCGCGGGTCAACATTGCGCGTGCGCTTGCGGTACAGCCGGATTTTCTTGTCTGCGATGAAAGCGTCGCAGCGCTCGATGTGTCCATTCAGGCGCAGATACTCAATCTGTTCATGGATCTGCGAGAGCAGCTGGATCTGACCTATCTGTTCGTCAGCCATGATCTGGGGGTCGTGGAGCATATCTCCGACCGGGTTGCGATCATGTATCTTGGACGGGTCATTGAGGAAGCGCCTGTGGCCGAGATTTTCTCCCGGCCAAACCATCCCTATACCCAGCAATTGCTGGCTGAGGTGCCACGCATCAGACCGGGAAAACGACGCTTTGCTGCAATGAAGGGGGAGCTGCCGAGCCCTCTTAATCCTCCGAAAGGGTGCCACTTTCATCCCCGCTGCCCTCACACACATGAGCGATGCAGAATAGAAGTTCCCAAAAAGCGCGAGATTGCCCCGGGGCACGTTTCGGCATGCCATCTGAACGACAAGCAGGCGGTATGAGCGGAACAGGGCGCATTCCCGGCTTCATCCTCGCCTTGCTGCTTGGCGCCACGGGCGGAGCGCTCTTCACCTGGATCGGGATGCCGCTTTCCTGGATGCTTGGCTCGATGACCGCCTGCGGCATCGCATCAATCATGAGTCTGCCGGTTCGCGGTTCCACTCTCGCCCGCCCGCCCATGTCGGCGGTGATCGGCACCATGCTGGTTCCCAGTTCGAGCCGCACACTCTGGAGAGCGCAGCGATGTGGTGGCCGGCACTCCTCGCATTGGCCGCTTATCTCGCGGTGGCGGCTGTTCTGTGCAATGTCTATTTGCGCCGCGTCATTCATCTCGATCGGCGCACGGCCTTCTTTTCGGCAATGCCGGGCGGGCTCGTTGATATGGTGTTGCTTGGCGCGGAAAAGGGCGGCGACGAGCGGACCATCGCATTGATGCACTCTTCACGCATCTTTCTGGTTGTGCTGAGCCTTCCGCCACTGATGACGTTGATCACGGGAGCTGATCCGGGAGCACGTGTGGCGACCTGGCGACCACTCTCCGATATGGGATCGGCTGATGTGTTCTGGTTCATCGCAACACTTGGGGCCGGGATCGGGCTCGGCAAATTGCTGCGATTGCCGGCGCCATATCTGATAGGTCCAATGCTGGTGAGCGCGGGGCTGCATTGGACGGGTGCCTCTGGCTTCGTCGTGCCAAGCACGGTTATGGCCGTAGCGCAGGTGGTTCTTGGAACCGTCGTCGGTTGCCGCTTCGCCGGCACCGCGCCAAAGCGCATTCTGCACATTCTGGTGACCTCTGCCGGCGCTACAGCAATCCTGCTGTTGATCGCCGTCATCTTCGCTTTCGCTCTCCAGCGTGTCATCGACGTTCCGGTCGAAGGAATCCTACTGGCCTTCGCCCCCGGCGGACTTGCTGAGATGAGCCTGGTTGCGCTCGCTCTGAATCTGGAGGTGGCTTTCGTCGTGGTCAGCCATATAAGCCGAATAGGTATGGTCATTCTGGCGGCAGGCCTGCTCTCGTCCAGGGATTGAGCCCAGCTGGGTCGCGCAACGAGTCTCCAGTGCGACGAATCTGAGCCTAAAGATTGTCGGCCAACAATATTTCGATGCGAATTTTCTCCTGTGCGGCGAAGGGCTGGCGCCGGTCTCTGCGGGCACGCAGGATGCGCAAAGCACTGCGTACGGCGTGGCCGGGATTTTGCGCGATGATTGCATCCAGCCGCTCGTCGCGCAACGCCTCCTCGTTGAAGGGCGTGCGTTCATGCGCCACCACGATCAGGTTCTTAAGGTCCGCGCAATGCGACAACGCTTCCAGCGGAACCCGGGCTTCCGGGCTCATGATGTATGCGGCGACAATGTCCTCGTGGTTGGCGAAAGTCTGCTTGATGATGCGCTCTGCACGCGCAGGGTCGCCATGGGTTTCGAGTGTCGGCAGGCAGGAAATCGTGGGGAAGATCTGGTGGATCACGCGGTCGAAGCCCAGTCGTCGCTTGAGGCTGTCCTGCGCGTGAATGGTCTCGGTGATGATGGCGATGGCACCGCTGCGTCCGGCGTTGAAACGACCGATCAGGCGGCCCGCAGTTGCGCCGGCGGCGATGTTGTCGATGCCGACAAAATCGTGGTGTTCCAGATTGGCCTGACCTGAAAGGAAATGCACCACGCTGATGTCGCGCTCGTTTAGCCGCAGCACGGCGTCGCGGGTCTGTGGCGATTCCGGGGCCATCAGGGCAACACCATTCACCTCGTCGGTCTGAAGCGAGGATAGAAGATTGGCGACAGCGTGAGGGTTCTCGACATCGAGGCGAACCACCTCCACCTCTACCAGCTCGGATTTCAGGGGTGCGCGTGCTGAATCGATTTCAGCCAGCAACTCGGACAGATACTGGTCACCGTGCTTGGGCAATACGAACAGAAATCGATAGACCCTGTTGCGCGCCAGGTTAACCGCGGCGAGATTTCGCTCGAAACCGATGCGTTTGATTGCATCCTGAACTTTTCGCACCGCGCGCGCGCTGACATTCGGACGCTCATTCAACACGCGGTCCACCGTCGCCAGGCTGACACCGGCGGCTTTGGCCAAATCTTTGATGGTGGGTCGCATCGGGCTCCGCGGTCAATGCATGAACAACGTTCTTATCGGTCAGATAAGGGGGTGTTTGCAAGGCAAATGAGGTGCGTACCTCAAAATTTGCTTGATTTGAGGGGCGTACCTCATTTATGCCTAGGGTTGAGAGGCAGCGTGGGTAAGGCGCTGTCAGTTGCGTTGGGAGGAGAGTTTCCGGTTACCGGGTTCACCCGCGCAGATGAGGAGCGCCTGAGGGTGCATGCCACCTGCTTGCAGCAGGAGGCCTGGGAGGAGTGTATCTGCATGAAGCATTCGATCTTGAATTCCGTGGCGATAGCAGGCCTGGCGGTCGGCGCCGGCCTTGCTTCTTCTGCTTCCGCGAAGGCGGACGAGCTGACCCTGTGCTGGGCTGCATGGGATCCGGCCAACGCGCTGGTTGAGCTCTCGAAGGATTTTGAAAAACAGTCCGGTCATACGATGAAATTCGAGTTTGTTCCGTGGCCGAATTTCGCCGACCGGATGCTCAATGAGCTGAATTCGGGTGGGCAGCTTTGCGATCTGATGATCGGCGACAGTCAGTGGATCGGCGGTTCTGCCGAAAGCGGCCACTACGTCAAGCTGAACGACTTCTTTGAACAGGAAGGCATCACGATGGATGACTTCATTCCTGCGACGGTGACCGGCTATGCCGAATGGCCCAAGGGGACACCGAATTACTGGGCGCTCCCGGCATTCGGCGATGTGGTCGGCTGGACCTACCGCAAGGACTGGTTCGAGAAGCCTGAGATTCAGGAAGCCTTCAAGGAAGAGTATGGCCGCGACCTGAAAGCCCCAGAAACCCTTGAGGAATTGAAGGACATTGCAGCCTTCTTCCAGGGGCGCGAGATCGATGGGCGCAAGGTCTATGGCGCGGCGATCTACACGGAGCGCGGTTCCGAAGGCATCACCATGGGCGTGACCAACGCGCTCTACAATTACGGCTTCCAGTATGACAATCCGGACAAGCCCTATGAGCTCGATGGTTTCGTCAATTCCGAAGGTGCGGTGAAGGGGCTCGAGTTCTACAAGGAACTCTATGACTGCTGCACGCCTCCAGGCTCTTCCGACTGGTATATGTCGGAGAACATCGATGCTTATAAATCCGGACAGGTCGCGCTCCAGATGAACTTCGCCTTCATCTGGCCGGGCGTGGAGGCCGACCCGAATGTGGGTGGCGGCAAGTCTGGCTATTTTGCAAACCCGAAGGGCCCGGGCGGTCACTTCGCCCAGCTTGGCGGGCAGGGCATTTCCGTTGTCGCCTATTCCGACAAGCAGGATGCAGCGCTTGAATACATCAAGTGGTTTGCCCAGCCAGAGGTGCAGCAGAAATGGTGGGAGTCGGGCGGCTATTCAGCGTTGAAAGCCGTGGTTGAAGAACCCGGTTTCGCCTCAAGCCAGCCCTACGCCCAGGCATTTCTGGACTCCATGGCTATCGTAAAGGATTTCTGGGCCGAGCCCGCTTACGCCTCGCTTCTTCTCGCGATGCAGGACCGCGTGCATGACTATGTCATTGCCGGAAACGGCACTGCGCAGGAGGCTCTGGACGCTCTAGTCGAGGACTGGACGGAAGTCTTCGAGGACGAAGGCAAATATTAGCCGCATCCCTTTGACGGGCGATGCCGGCTGCTGTCGGCATTGCCGCCCTTATTCACCAGCGTGCAGGTCCGAAAATGTCCATCAAGCCGATCGAAAGGGCCGCTTCGGCCACGCCGCAGAGCGTTGCACGAAAAGTCCGCGGATTGTCGGACCGTGCCATTGCCTGGCTTTTCGTGGCGCCGACCATTCTGCTGCTGCTCGCTATCAACATCTTCCCGCTGATCTGGACGGTGCGGCTGAGCTTTACCAATTTCCGGGTCAATCGTCCCAACCGCGAGGCCGATTTCGTCGGCTTGCGCAACTATGAGCGCATTCTCACCGATGACGATATCTGGGTGACGATGCAGGCCACCGCGCACTTCCTTTTCTGGACCATCGTCCTTCAGGTTCTGATCGGTTTCACCCTTGCCTATCTGATAAACAAGAAGTTTCGCGGCAGCATCTGTGGACCACGGTCATCGTGCTGCCGATGATGCTGTCGCCAGCGGTGGTGGGGAACTTCTGGACCTTTCTCTATCAGCCGCAAATCGGCCTGTTCAATTATGTGGTCGGCTTTCTGAGCGGCACGGATCCATCGGGCTTTTCCATGATTGGCGAGGTTGCACTTGCGCCGTGGGCCATCGTGATCGTCGACACCTGGATGTGGACGCCTTTTGTCATGCTGATCTGTCTCGCCGGACTGCGCTCCATTCCCGAAAGCATCTATGAAGCCGCTGAATGCGACCGTGCGAGCAAGTGGCGGCAGTTCTGGACGATCACGATACCGATGGTTTTGCCGTTTCTCATGCTGGCAGTCCTGTTTCGCGGCATTGAGAACTTCAAGATGTTCGATCTGGTGGTCCAGCTCACCGGCGGTGGTCCCGGCTCGACCACCGAATTGACCTCCATCAATCTGAAGCGCGAAGCGTTCGAGAAATGGCGCACCGGCTATGCGTCGGCCTACGCCGTCATTCTCTTCGTGACAGTCTTCGGACTGGCGTCGATCTATGTGAAGGCTCTGAACAAGGTGAAAGAGAGATGAGTTTCTCCGTAACGGAACCTTCCGGTCGTCAGAAGCTGTTCGCCGGCGTGCTGGTGGTGGTCTATGCGCTGGTCACCATCATGCCGCTGGCATGGATCATCGCCACCGGCTTCAAGACACCGTCCGATGCCATCGCCTACCCGCCGAAAGTGGTGTTCGAGCCTTCGCTCGAAGGCTATGTGAATCTGTTCACGACGCGGACGCGGGCGAGTGCGGAAACGCTTGAAAACCTCGGCGAACCACAGACATGGTATGACAGCATTGTTCGCGAAAACGACATGGTGATCGTCGGTCCGTCCCGCTATGGCGAGCGCTTTCTGAACTCCGTCATCATAGGCTTTGGGTCGACCTTCCTGTCCGTTTTTCTCGGAACGATCGCGGCCTATGCCTTTTCGCGGTTTAAGGTGCCGTTGAAGGACGATCTTATGTTCTTCATCCTGTCCACACGCATGATGCCGCCCATTGCCGTCGCCATCCCCATCTTCCTCATGTATCGGGAACTGGGCCTGAACGACACGCATCTGGGCATGATCCTGCTTTATACGGCGGTTAATCTTTCGCTCTCTGTCTGGCTTCTCAAAGGGTTCATCGACGAAATTCCGGTCGAGTATGAGGAGGCCGCGCTGATTGATGGCTACACCCGCTTTCAGGCTTTCTACAAGGTCGTTCTGCCGCAGGCCGCGACGGGCATCGCGTCCACGGCGATCTTCTGCCTGATCTTCGCGTGGAATGAATATGCCTTTGCCGTGCTTCTGACCTCGGGCACCGCGCAGACGGCGCCGCCCTTCATTCCCACCATCATCGGCGTGGGCGGACAGGATTGGCCGGCCGTTGCCGCCGGCGCCACGCTGTTCCTCCTGCCGGTCATGGTTTTCACCATCCTGCTGCGCAAACACCTTCTTCGCGGCATCACATTCGGAGCGGTGCGCAAATGATCCTGTCGCTGACCAAGCCCACAGACGGCGAAAGGGAGCGCACGTTGCCCGCGCCACGCCGCATCTTCGTGCGCGGCCCGTGGGAGATGGGCGCCAGCATTCTGATTGGCCTGGGTGTCCTGATGCTGATGCAGCCCTTTTTCCTCTGGGCCTATACCTACAGCTTCATCGTGCTTCTCGTCGGTACGGTCGGCTTCATCATCGTTTCGCATCTTCCGGAGTAGATGATGGCCAGGATCGAAATCAGAAATCTCCGCAAGGAGTTCGGTGACTTCACGGCAGTTCAGTCCTCTAGCTTCGTTATTGAGGACGGCGAGTTCTTCATGCTGCTTGGCCCTTCGGGCTGCGGCAAGACGACCACGCTGCGCATGATGGCTGGGCTGGAACTGCCGACATCCGGTGAGATTTTCATCGACAATCAAGAGGTGAGCCAGAAGCGGGCCAGCGAGCGCGACATCGCCTTTGTGTTCCAGATGTTCGCTCTCTACCCGCATGTGAATGTGCGCAAGAACATTTCCTATCCGCTTGTCAGCCAGGGCATGAAACGCTCGCAGGTGACGGAGAGGGTCGCGGAAGTGTCGCGCATTCTCGGCATTGAGGGCATACTGGACCGGCCGGTCAGCGGTCTGTCGGGCGGTGATCGGCAGCGTGTGGCGCTGGCGCGCGCCATCGTGCGCGAACCCAAGGCGTTCTTCATGGACGAACCGCTCGGCGCGCTCGATGCGGAATTCCGCGAGCACATGGCACACGAGTTGCGCTCTCTTCATGATCGCATGGGAGCGACCACCGTCTATGTCACCCACGACCAGCTCGAAGCCATGCAGATGGGCGATAAGATCGTGGTCATGAACCACGGTGTCGTGGAACAATTTGGTGTGCCACAGGATATCTATGACTGGCCGGCCACCATGTTCGTGGCCGATTTCATTGGCTCCCCCTCCATGAGTTTTTTGCGGTTTGAGGGTGCGGTGGAGCAGGGTGGAACCAGCGTCGAACTTGGTGGCATCTCCGTAGAGGTCCCGCGTCTTCTGGAGGACGCGCAGGGGCCACTGGCGCTTGGTGTGCGCCCCGAACATATTCATTTTGACGACACCGCGACCTATCGCGGACAGGTAATCGCGACGGAGTATCTCGGCACAACCCAGATCGTTTCAGTGGATACGCCTCACGGGGCGCTCAAGGCGCGGCTTTCCTCCGAACAGCCTACGAGGGTCGGCGATGCTGTTGGTTTGCGCTTAGACAAACGCACCCTGACTGTGTTTGACGCTGGCTCGGGTCGCGCACTCATTTCCGAGGCAAACAGGGAGGTGCTTGGCCATGGGTGAGGTGATCCTGTCCAATGTCTCAAAAACCTTCGGTGACGATGTTGCTCTCGACCGTGTTTCCATGAGTGTGCCGGATGGCGCGTTCGTTGTACTGCTCGGCCCCACGGGTGCAGGCAAGACCACCACCTTGCGGATTGTGGCGGGTCTGGAGCGCCCCGACAATGGTGATGTGCAGATCGGGGGCGTATCTGTTCTCGACAGGACCCGGCGCAGCGCAATGTGGCCATGGTCTTCCAGCAATACTCGCTCTACCCGCATCTCACGGTCCGCCAGAATCTGGAGTTCCCGCTGAAATCGCCCCTGTTGCGCACACCAAAGGACGAGATCGAGCGCAAGGTTCGGGACGTGGCCGAGGTGCTGCGCATCGATCACAAGCTCGACAACAAGGCGACGGCGCTTTCGGGCGGAGAGATGCAGCGTGTTTCCATCGGTCGTGCTCTGGTGCGCAATCCGTCGATCTATCTGATGGATGAGCCACTGAGCTCGCTCGATGCCAAGCTGCGGGCCGAATTGCGCATCGAGTTGAAGCGCATTCAGGCGCAGTCGGGCGCCACCCTCCTCTATGTGACGCACGATCAGGTGGAGGCGATGACCATGGCCACCCATGTGGGCGTGTTGGACCATGGCCGACTCGTGCAGTTCGGCCCACCTAGAGAAGTCTATGAGAACCCGGTCAGCATCTATGCGGCAACGCGGCTTGGTCAGCCGCGGATCAATCTTCTGCCGGCGTCCGTTTTCGCCGGCGCGCCCGAAGGGGCCAGGACCATCGGCCTGAGACCGGAACACATCGTGCAGGGTGAGGGGGAGGAGGGTTCAGTGGTTCGCGTTGAGCGACTGGGCGACCAGACCCGCCTTCATCTCGACTTCAAACAGCACCAAATCATCACCGTGACGGATCCCCACACCCCGCTCAAAGCGGGCGATATGGTGCAGATTCGCCCCCGCAATGCCTATTATTTCGACGCCGCTGGCGCACGCATCGTTTAGGAGAACCCGTCCATGACCCAATTCTTGAACCGCAAGGAAGATGTCGTCACCGAGGCGGTGGATGGTGTCGTGGCCGCGTCTGGCGGAAAACTGGCAAGGCTCGACGGCTATCCGCATATCCGTGTCGTCGTTCGCAACGACTGGACAAAGGACAGGGTTGCGCTGGTGTCGGGAGGAGGCTCGGGTCATGAACCGGCTCATGCCGGGTTTGTCGGAAAGGGGATGCTGACGGCAGCGGTCTGCGGCGACGTTTTTGCATCCCCCTCGGTGGATGCGGTTCTTGCAGGCATTCTTGCCGTAACGGGCCCAGCGGGCTGTCTCGTGATTGTCAAGAATTATACCGGTGATCGACTGAATTTCGGCCTGGCTGTCGAGCGCGCCCGTGCTTTCGGACACAAGGTGTCCATGGTCATTGCCGATGATGACATTGCCCTGCCGGACCTGCCGCAGGCGCGTGGTCTTGCAGGTACTTTGTTTGTGCACAAGATCGCCGGCGCACTGGCCGAACAGGGAGCCGATCTCGATGCGGTGACGCAGGCAGCCGAACGCGTTATCGTCGGCGCAAAGAGCATTGGCATGTCGCTTGATACCTGCCGGGTGCCCGGTGCCGCGAAGGAAGATCGTATTCCCGATGGCATGGCGGAGCTGGGGCTCGGCATCCATGGCGAGGCAGGTGTCGAGCAGGTCAGATTTGAAAGCGCGAAGGCTGCCGTGGGCGCCATGTGCCAGAAACTGTCTTCTGTCATGGCTGACGATCGATATGTGGTGCTGTTGAACAACCTCGGTGGAACCTCCATGCTCGAAATGGGGGTTCTGGCGCATGAGGTTCTGCGCTCTTCCATCGGTGGCAAGCTGGAAGCGATGATCGGGCCGGCGGCCATGATGACCTCGCTCGATATGCGAGGTTTCTCCATCTCGGCTTTGCCCGCCAGCGCGGACAACCTGAGATTGCTGAAGGCGCCGGCGGATATCGCCGCATGGCCCGGGGTTCATGGCATATCCGATGTTGCGATGACACCCCTCCCGGACGGGTTGAAACCGATAAAACCGCTTCCATCGGAGCATGCATCGACACGAGCCTTTCTCGCCAAATGCTGCGATATTCTCATTGAAGCCGAAACAAGACTGAACGCGCTCGATGCCAAGACCGGTGATGGCGATACGGGGTCGACGCTGGCAGGCGCCGCCCGCGCTCTTTTGAACCGGATGGACCAGTTGCCATTGTCCGATCACACACAGCTCCTGCGCGCACTGGGGCAGGAGCTCAGTCAGACCATGGGTGGTTCATCGGGAGTATTGCTTGCGATCTTCTTTGCGGCAGCGGGCGATGCCGCTTCCAGCGGCGAGCCGATGGGGGCTGCGCTGAAGACCGGGCTTGCGCGCATGCAGGAAATTGGTGGTGCTGGGCCGGGTGACCGCACCATGGTGGATGCGTTGGCGCCTGCCCTCGAAGCCCTGCAGAACGGCCTTCCCGCTGCTGCCGCGGC
>NZ_BAMP01000078.1 GCF_000615975.1 Nitratireductor aquibiodomus NL21 = JCM 21793
GTGAAGCGCTGGCAGGTGGGCGATCGCGTTACCGCGCTCACGCCGGGTGGCGGCTATGCCGAGTACTGCCTCACGCATGAGACCAATGCCCTGCCGATCCCGCACGATCTCACCTTCACCGAAGCCACGGCGGTGCCTGAAACCTTCTTTACCGTGTGGCACAACGTGTTTCAGCGTGGCGGCCTGAAGGCGGGCGAAACGCTGCTCGTTCATGGTGGCTCTTCGGGTATCGGCACAACGGCCATCCAGGTGGCCACGGCACTGGGCTCCAAGGTGATCGCCACGGCAGGCTCGGCCGAGAAATGTGCTGCCTGCGCCTCGCTGGGTGCGGTGCGTTCGATCAATTATCGGGACGAGGATTTCGTCGAAGCCATCAAGGAAGAGACGGATGGTCATGGTGCCGATGTCATTCTCGACATGATCGGCGGCGACTATATCGAACGCAATTATGCCGCTGCCGCCATGGACGGGCGCATCGTGCAGATCGCCTTCCTGAAAGGCTCGCGCGCTACGGTTGATTTCTCGCAGGTCATGCGCAAGCGGCTTGTCCATACGGGCTCCACGCTCAGGCCCCGTTCCGTGGCGTTCAAGGCGCGTATTGCCACCGAGCTGGAAGCGCATGTCTGGCCGCTTCTCGCCGCGCGCCGCATTGCGCCCGTCATGGACATGACCTTTCCTCTTGAAGAGGCCTGGCGTGCGCATGAACGCATGGAAGAGGGTGCTCATATCGGCAAGATCGTGCTCGAAGTCGCCTGACCGTCAGGAGGCGTTCACCCAAAAAGAAAACCCCGGCGCTGGCGCCGGGGTTTTCTCGCCTTGGGAGGCTGTGTCACCGCGTTTCCGCGTTGCCTGCAATTGCTCTAGTTTGTGGCATCGAGTTTGCCGAGATTGACGAAAATCGTCTCGCCGGATGAATCGTCCACACCGTCATTGTCGGTCACGAAGTAGGCCGTGCCTTCCGCGTCGATGGCGAAACCCTCGATCTTGTCGACCACATAGCCGTTGGACGCGGCTTTCATGTCGGGCAACAGGTCGCGCTCCAGTGTCTTTTCGACCAGCAGCAGATCCGCATCCAGCGCCGCCGGCTGAAAGCCGTCGAGCGATACGCTGTAGAGCTTCTTGATCTTCGCAGACGTGCCGATCTGGTTGTCACGCTCGACGATATAGAGCTTTCCATCGTTAGCGGTGATCTCGGAGAGGCCGACCCAGCCCTTCTCGCCCGCATCGAGCGGGTAGCGCACGGCGGCCCACTCGCCGCTGGCGGGTCTGTAGCTAACAAGCTTCACCTGACCCTTGGGATCGTCGCCCCATTCGCGCTGAATGGCCATAACCAGCATCTGGTCATCGCCTTCACCGACCACGGTCACGCCTTCCATGCCGAAACGCTTTTCGACTGCCAGAAGCTCCGCGGGAAGCGCGATCTCTTCCCTGATCTCGCCGGCGGCGTCGACGCGGAAGAGCGCATGCGGCGTCAGACGGTCGGTGCGGCCTTCCGAAGCGAGCCAGAAGCCGCCTTTGCCGTCATTGGCAATGCCCTCGAGGTCGAGCTTCTGGGCTGCCATGCCGCCACGCGTGACGATGGTCCTGGCGGTGATGCGGGCCGGCGTCTCGGTCGCATCGATGGTGAAGATGGCCGGCTGGTTGCGGTAGAAGGAGTCGGACACGGCGTAGAGTGTGCCGGGCTTTTCGGCGTCTGCCACGAGGCCGGAGAGGGCACCCCAGCCAAACGGAACGCCATTGCCGTCACGCACCGATTCGATGGTCGGATAGACGGGCTTTCCTTCGGTCAGTTCGTAGACCATCACGTGAGAGCGGGCCGCGCCGTCTTCCACCAGATCGGCCTCGTTTGCCGTAACGAGCAGGTTACGTTCGGGTATGGCCACGAGGCCTTCAGGGCCGATACCGGAGGGCAGGACCTGGACGAATTCCGGCTCACCGCCCGTGTCGCGGTAGACGACGACGAGCGAGGCGCGCTCCAGTGCCACGAAGATGTACTGCTGATCGCCGAAGGCTGCGACTTCCAGTCCTTCCGGCTCTGTGCCCTTGGCGTCCGAGCGCTTGTCGGGATAGTGGCCGGCAGCCGCAGCGCGGAACTCAAGATCATTGCCGCTGTCGAACAGAACGTCGCCCGACTTGCTGAAGATGGTGAAACTGCGCGATCCACCCTCATAGTCGCCTTCATTGGCGGTGATGAATCGATCGCTGTCCAGCCATTTCACGGCGTCCGGTTCGCGCTTCAGGTTCTGCACATTCTGATCGAAAGCGATGGCGCCGTTGTCCAGCGTGTCGATGTTTTCCAGGCTGATCTGACCGGCGGAGAAATGGCCTGTCACCTCGCCGGTCTCGGCTGCAACCACGGCGATGTGATTGTTTTCCTGCATGGTGACGACGATCTCGCCGGCGTCGTTGAAATCAACGAATTCCGGCTCGGGGTCTTCCGGTGCGATTTCTGCAAGGCCGCTCAGGGAGACGGTCTTCATGCTGCCGCAGTCGGGCACCCCGTCGTTGAGATTGAAGACCTTCAGGTCACCGGCGGGCATCTGCGGAATCACGCCGTCGTTTAGGTCCTCGTCGCGCTCGTTCTCGATGGCGACGGCGAGAAAACGCCCGTCACTGCTGACGGCCACTGAATCCGGCTGGCCACCCAGATCGCAGGACTTCTCGGCGGTCTTCGCCGCCATGTCGATCACCACGAGATTGCCGGAAGGGCTGGTGTAGCTCTCGGACGTGTTGACCGCCGCGATGGCCTTCTGGCCCGCCACGCCCACCGAAGTTGGCTCGCCGTCCAGCCTGAGCATGCCGCTGGCTTTCGGAGCGTTGGCATCGCCGATGTCGACGAAGCCCACACCGCCCAGCGGGCTGTCGGAGTAAATCAGCGTCTTGCCATCAGCGCTGCGTGCGATGATCTCCGAGGAGGTTTCTGTTGTCACATCGGCATCAGCCGGCAGGTTCTCCGCCACCGGGAAGGTGGCGATGCGGTTGAATGCCATGTCCGCATGCGCGGGCAGAATGACGGCCGTGCTTGCCAGCAGGCCCAGAATGATTGCGTGGCGTCCCATGTCTGAAAACTCCCTCAAGACCCATAGGAGCGGCACAATCGGAAGCCTTGATTTCAGGCCGATGACACATCGATGACGGTTCGGTGACACTCCCCATCTGCCGTGTCGCGCAATTTGTTGCGTCAGGGGGGCGTTTCAGTTTATAACGCGGGCGATATTTCCCAACATCGGTGGTTATGACCACCGCCCGCGCCAGGGACGCGGGCGAAGGAAGAGGATTCTTGACACATGGCCAACACGCTTCTCATGCCCAAGGCCACCGCCGTCTGGCTGGTCGACAACACGGCACTGACCTTCGATCAGATCGCCGAATTCTGCAAACTCCACCCGCTCGAAGTGGGGGCGATTGCCGATGGTGATGCCGCACAGGGCATCAAGGGCATGGACCCGGTTATGACCGGACAGCTCACCCGCGAGGAGATCGCCCTTGGCGAAGGCAATCCGAACCACAAGCTGCGGCTTTCGGAGCCGAAGGTTCGCGTGCCCGAGACCAAGCGCAAGGGCCCGCGCTACACGCCGCTTTCCAAGCGCCAGGATCGCCCCAACGCCATTCTCTGGCTGGTGCGCAATCATCCCGAGCTCAAGGATGCGCAGATCTCGCGTCTTGTCGGCACCACGAAATCGACCATTGAGGCGATCCGAGAGCGCACGCACTGGAATTCGGCAAACCTCGTGCCGATGGACCCGGTGACTCTGGGCCTTTGCTCTCAGATCGATCTCGATCTGGAGGTGCAGCGCGCGGCAAAGTACCTGCCGCCGCAGGAAAGCACCGGCGAGACCCTGCTCCCGGCTTCCGAGACCGAGGATCTGCCGATCGGTGAGCAGGCTCCGTCCGAGACGCCCTCCGACGAGCAGGAACTCGACGCGGATGCGGTCTTTGCCAAGCTCTCGTCGCTGAAATCCAGCGATGCGGACGAAGAGGAAGAGGACGAGCGGTCCTGATCTGAATATTGAGCATCGGACCGAAAAGTGGGATCCGGTTTTCGGGTTATTCCGATGCTCCATCAATAGATTAGATCGTCCTTTGTGCGTCCGGATGGAGGCACGGCGATCTAGTGCATCGGACCGAAAAGTGGGATCCGGTTTTCGGGTTATTCCGATGCTCTATCAATGATTTAGATCGCTCCCCGGCTGCGGGGGAGCATCGCCTCAGCTCGCGCAGGCTCTGCCCATCATGCTTCGTGCATTTCCATGCGCCGGTAGAAGTCAGCAAGCTGCTTGCCGCGCTCGGGGCGGAAAGTCCGACCTGCCGGTTTCATCGTTGCGATGCGGTCGATGCGGAATGTGCGGAAATCCCCGCGCAACTCGCACCACGCCACCAGCGTCCAGACCTTGCCCCAGAACCAGAGACCAAGCGGGCGCACGTCGCGCTCGGAGGTGCGTCCGGCTTCATCGCGGTAATCGATGGAGAGCACGTCCCGCGTCTCCACCGCACGCTCCAGCGTGTCGATGGCCTGGCGGTCCATGTCGCTCACCACCCAGCGCGGGGTGTGAATTTCGGTGCGGGCAATGCGGTCGCGCTCCGGCTCGGGCAGCACGGTTCCTATCTTGATCAGGCTTCCTCGGCCGCCCGCGCCATGCTGCGCCGCCAAAGGCGCGAACCATGCGTGCACCGGCCACCAGCGCCACGATCTCATCGCGTGTGAACATGAGCGGGGGAAGCTCGAACCCCTCCCGCATCAGATAGCCGACGCCGGCCTCACCGTCGATCGGCACGCCGGTCGACTGCAGGTCGGCAATATCACGATAGATCGTGCGCTCGGAAACCTCGAGACGCTCGCTCAAAAGACGCGCCGTAACCAGGCGCCCGCCCCGCAAATGCTGGACGATCTGAAAAAGTCGGTCAGCACGGCGCATGCGTATTTCTCCTCACGCAAAAATTCCGAAGCTGTTCCCGTCGGGGTCGAGACAATACACGAAACGGCCGGCAGGAATAGTAATAATGGGTGATACCAGTTTGCCGCCATTCTTTGTGACACGCTCCATGGCGTCTTCAAGCGGGGCCGGCACCGCAAGATGGATCGTCGGGCCGCTTCCCTCCGGAGCCGGCTTGCCGGGGTAGATATGTCCGGCGACAGAATCCTGCGGATCGCGTGTGTCGAAGATGGCGAACGGGTTGGGCCCGTCCTCGCGCAGCACGAGTTCGTTCTGCACCACCGCGGCGTAGAAGTCCCGCGCGCGATCGAGATCGGTCACCGGTATCTCCGCCCAGACCACTGCGTTTAGCGGCAACGTGTCGGACATGCCTCACAACCCTCCATTGTCGATATTATCGATGGAGCAAGAATGACACAGCCCTCCTGACAACATTCCGTCAGGAGGGCTGAAAAGGTGTTGCCTGAGATTGAGAACGTGCTCAGCCGGGCTGGAACTCGCGCGCCATCATTGCTCGGAATTCCGTCAGCATCTCAATTTTGTCGGGGAAGACAGCTTCGAGGAAAGCTGAAGCAAAGGTGGCAGGTGCGGTGCCGGGTGCGCTCACCACGCGATCATCACAGACGGCGAAAGGCACATCGCGATAATTCTCCCTGCCTTTGTAGTCAGGCAGGTTCTCGTCGATCCAGTCCGCGCCGTTGCTCGTGTGGGAGCGGGTTTCGAAAAGCCCGGCCCGTGCGAGTGCAAGCGTGCCCGCGCAGATGCCGCCCACCACGCCGCCACGAGCTCCCACCGTCTGCAGAAGCGGGGCGACGTCCGGTGCATCGGCCACGGTCCATCGGTCGGACCCGATCACTGCAACAGCGCCGAGATCCGCGTTTTCCTCCGCAGAGGCCCCCCGATCGCCGGCTCGCCGAAACCCTGCGATAGACGTCACCGTTCCGGCGCCGGGCGTCAATGCAACGACATCTGCGCCAAGCCATTCCACGGCAGAAGCGGCGAGAAGGCCGTACTCCCAGTCGGCATAGTTCTCGATGAAGACGAAGCCGATTTTCTTGCGATCACTCATTTCATATCCTTGAAGTGCGGCAGGCTCAGCGTCGTGCGCGGCTGGCGGGGTCCCAGCCGATATCGCGTTGCACGGCGGTCGGCAGGTCGTTCAGCATTCGTCTGGTCATTCTGCGCCGCCGGCGCTCACGGGTCTGGTCGGCCCAGCGGCGGACAGCGCTGAGGAAGCTTCCGGGGAAGTCTGACATGGCAATAATCTCCTGATTCTGGCAGGAGTATTATGCTCCGCGGTGGTGACAGCGTTTTGTCAGGAGGTTTCCGGCTTGACCTCAACCGTGTAGTTCAGCGGCAGCCGACCGCCATCGGCATAGATGGTCTGTCCCGTCACATAGCTTGAATCGTCGTCTGCCAGGAAGGTTGCCACCGATGCGATTTCGCCAGGCTCCCCGATGCGGCCGAGTGGCGTGCGCGAAAGCATCCGGTTGCGCGCTGCCTGGTCGCTGTTCACGCTGGCAAGCATATCTGTTGCGATCGAGCCTGGACCAATGGCGTTGACGCGGATGCCGTAGGGTGCCAGTGCCAGCGCCATGACGCGTGTGAGCTGGCTGACACCCCCCTTGGACACCGTGTAGGCGATCTGCTCGGGGATGGCGAGAATGGCGTTGATCGACGACATGTTGATGATCGTGCCGGCCGCGCCGCCGCCTTCGACCTTCTCGACCATATAGCGCGCGACCGCCTGACCTGTCAGGAAGGTGCCCTTCAGATTGGTGTCGAGCACACGGTTGAAGTCTTCCTCCTTGAGATCGAGGAAGTCGGCGGCATGCACGATCCCTGCATTGTTGACGAGAATGTCGACATCACCGAAGGCATCGATCGTCTCGGCCAGCAGGTTGTGAACGTCGAGCCGCTTGCTCACATCGGCCTTGACGAAGCGCGCGTCACCCAGTTTTTCGAGGTCGGCCAGCGCCTGTGCGCCTTTCTCACCCTCCAGGTCGGCGATCACGACCTTGACGCCGTGGCGCAGAAACCGCTCGGCGATTGCATAGCCTATGCCGCCCGCGCCGCCTGTTACGATTGCTGTCTTGCCGTCCAGTGCCATGTTGAATCCTCATGCCGAAAACGGCTGGACCCTGCGCCGCAGGCGCGGGAAGGTCAAGAGCTGTGCGGCCCGCTCGCATGTGATCAGGATTCCGACCTGCCGAGCGCCTCGCCGATTTCGTCCAGAACGGCCGGGTCGTCGATGGTGGCCGGCATGGTCCATTCCTGATGGTCGGCGATCTTCTGCATGGTAGCGCGCAGGATTTTGCCCGAGCGTGTCTTGGGCAGGCGTTTCACCGGCACGACCTTCTTGAATGCGGCGACAGGCCCGATGCGCTCACGCACCATGGCGATCAGTTCACGTTCCACCGTGCCCATGTCGGCTGTGTTCTTTCCATGCAGCACCACGAAACCGCAGGGCACCTGTCCCTTCAGCGGATCGGCAATGCCGATCACCGCGCACTCGGCGACAGCCGGGTGTTCGGCCACCACCTCTTCCATGCCGCCGGTGGAAAGCCGGTGACCCGCCACGTTGATGATGTCGTCCGTGCGCGCCATGATGAAGAGATAGCCGTCTTCGTCCAGCAGGCCGGCATCCGCCGTCTTGTAGTAGCCCGGAAACTCGCTGAGATAGGCATCGCGGAAGCGTTTGTCGTCGTTCCACAGTGTCGGCAGCGCGCCGGGCGGCAGCGGCAGCTTCACCACCACGTTGCCGAGCGTGCCTGCCGGCACCCCGTGTCCCGCATCGTCCAGAACCTGCACGTCATACCCGGGCATCGGCACGCCGGGGGAGCCATATTTAACCGGGAGCATCCCAAGTCCGACGGGGTCCTGGCTGATCGGTGCTCCGGTTTCCGTCTGCCACCAATGGTCGATCACCGGAACGCCCAGCGTCTTCTCCGCCCATTTGACGGTGTCGGGATCGGCGCGCTCGCCAGCCAGAAAGAGTGCGCGGAAGCCGGAGAGTTCGTGCGGGGCCAGCATCTCCGCGTCCGGGTCTGCCGTGCGGATCGCGCGAAACGCGGTCGGCGCGGTGAAGAGCGCGGCCACATTGTGCTCGGCGATTACCCGCCAGAACACGCCGGCATCGGGCGTGCCGACGGGCTTGCCCTCAAAGAGGATTGTGGTGCAGCCATGAAGCAGCGGCGCATAGACGATGTAGGAGTGGCCCACAACCCAGCCTACATCCGATGCCGCCCAGAAGGTTTCACCCGGCCTGATGCCGAATTCGTTGAACATCGACCATTTGAGCCGCACCATATGGCCGCCATTGTCGCGCACCACGCCCTTGGGCCGGCCTGTCGTGCCAGACGTGTAGAGGATGTAGAGCGGGTCGGTCGCAAGCACCGGCGCGCAGGGCACCACGCGGCCCCCGGCCCGTGCGGCATTCACCAGTTCGGCGTAGTCGTGGTCGCGGCCTTCCGTCAGGTCGCAGCGCTGTTCCTCTCTCTGCAGGATCAGACACGCCTCCGGCCTGGCGGCGGAGAGGCTGATCGCTTCATCGAGCAACGGCTTGTAGGCCACCACACGGCCGGGCTCCAGCCCGCAGGAGGCCGAGATGATCGCCTTTGGTGCTGCGTCGTCGATGCGTGCGGCCAGTTCGCGGGCGGCGAATCCGCCGAACACCACCGAATGCACCGCGCCGATGCGCGCGCAGGCCAGCATGGCGAACACCGCCTCCGGCACCATGGGCATGTAGATGACCACGCGATCGCCCTTGCCGACGCCGAAATCTTTCAGCACCGCAGCCAGCGCCGAGACCTCGTCTTTCAGCTCGCCATAGGTGAAGCTTTTCTGGCGGCCGCTGATGGGGCTGTCATAGACGAGGGCGGGCTGATCCTTTCGCCCGCCCTCGACATGCCGGTCCACCGCATTGAAGCATGTGTTGCAGGTCGCGCCGGGAAACCAGCGTCCGTAAACGCCGGCCCTGGCGTCGAAAACCTTCTCCCAGGGACTGAACCAGTCGATTTCGGCGGCAGCCTCCGCCCAGAATTCCTCCGGATTCTGTTTCCAGTTTCCGTAGACCTCGTGATAGCGCGACGCCATCCCGCCTCCTCCCTGCGGTTTGAGCCTTTTTGCGAGGAGGTTAGCGGATCGGGTGGCCGCGCGTAAATCAGACTTGCGGCGAAGGGTGCGGTTTTGACAGGCGACAGGCAGGGAGGCACAACAGGGCATGTCTTCGCGAATCGGACCTTCATGACCAAGATCCTGCTGCTTTTCATCCTGCGATGATGATTGTGCACATCATCAAGCCGCTTGGCCTTCCGGGTCTCAGGCGCCGTGCCGACTTCTGGAAGCTGGCCCTTATCGCGCTTGCCGCGGTATCGCTCACCATTCTTTTACGCGGCGGCGAATAGGGCGTGAAACACGGTCCGCAAACGGCGCTTACTGGCCATTTCGGGGCTTGTTGAAGCGCAAGGACCGACTGGCCTCTGTGTTCGATCCCATCACTCTTCAGTGATCGCATCTGGCGCTTTCGACCATTCATCATCATGTGTGAATCAGGCGGGAGCGGCAGGTGCCGCACCCGCCCGCAAACAGACCGGAAATCAAGAAAGGAGCGACGCGATGATGACGTCGGAACCGGCCTGTCCCGTCCCGGCTCTGCGGAGCTGAGATCGCATTTCCCTTGCCGGGACGGAACGGCGAAGGAGATATGCGATGTTTACCAAGAAAATCATCAGGCAAGCTGCCGCCGTGCTCGGCGCAGCCGTGATGTTTACCGCCCTTGCAGGTGGCGCCCAGGCGCAGGTCAGGGCGTGCGGTCCACGGTCTGAAATTGTCTCTTGGCTGCAGAGCAGGTTTCAGGAGCGGCAGACCGGCTTTGGCCTGGTTGGTGACCGGGCCGTGATGGAACTCTACACGTCGCCTGCCGGGACCTGGACGCTGATCGTGACGGATCCGCTGAAGCGAACCTGCTTCGTAGCATCCGGACACTCCTGGGTCGACATGCCTCCTCCCGCTACCCAGGCGTGGACGGTGCCCTGAGGCTGACGCGCCTCCCGCAGAACGGAAACGGCCCGCCGACAATCGTCGACGGGCCGCGATATGCGTTCTCGATGTGCCTGCCCGATCAGGCGGCTTCGAGGTCCTGTTTCCACTGGCCGGTGGCGGCGAGACTGTTCATCTTCGCGCGGTGTGCGAAGGCCTGCTGCGCGGCGGCAACATTTTCCTTCTTGCCACCCCATGCCTTCAGGCCGGCAGCCTGCAGCGCGCGACCATAGGAGAAGGTCAGCGCCCACGGCATGTCGAAGCCGGCATTCATGAGCGAGAGATGCGCGGTCGCTTCCTCGTCCGACTGGCCGCCGGACAGGAACGCAATGCCGGGCACCGCGGCCGGAACGGTCGACTTCAGGCAGCGCACGGTCTTTTCGGCCACTTCCTCGCGGCTCGCCTTGCGGGCGTTCTTGCCGTCGATCACCATGTTCGGCTTCAGGACCATGCCCTCAAGCGAGACGCGCGCGTCGTAGAGCTCGGCAAAGACGGTCTTCAGAACCCACTCGGTCACTTCGTAACAGCGGTCGATGGAGTGGTCGCCCGGCTTGCCGTCCATCAGCACTTCCGGCTCGACGATCGGCACAATGCCCGCTTCCTGACAAAGTGCCGCATAGCGTGCGAGCGCCTGTGCGTTCTGCTTCACCGCGCCCCAGCTCGGCAGGTCATTCGAGATGGAGATCACGCCGCGCCACTTGGCGAAACGCGCGCCAAGGCCGTAATACTCGTTGAGGCGGTCGCGCAGGCCGTCGAGGCCTTCGGTGATGGTTTCGCCGTCGAAGCCGGCCAGTGGCTTGGCGCCGCCATCAACCTTGATGCCGGGAACTGCGCCGGAGGCCTTGATGACGTCGACGAGCGGTGTGCCGTCGGCAGCCTTCTGGCGGATCGTCTCATCGTAGAGGATGACGCCGGAAATGCAGTCCTTCATCGCCGCCTCGGCGCGGAACATCATCTCACGATAGTCGCGGCGGTTCTCTTCCGTCGATGCCAGCCCGATCGTGTCGAAGCGCTTCTTGATGGTGCCGGAACTCTCATCCGCCGCCAGAATCCCCTGTCCGGGGGGCACCATGGCGGCTGCAATATCCTCAAGGCGTTCGCTCATTTCAGGTCTCCTGTCTGTTCATGTCCGGGCGATAGCAGATGACGATGACAAACGGAATGCGCCCTTAAGATCCCTAATCGATTGAAATGACAGGCTATTCACATTTTGCTTAACGGGTCTTCGAAAGTGCCTCCACGCCGGGCAGTTTCTTGCCTTCCATCCACTCCAGAAACGCGCCGCCTGCTGTCGACACATATGAGAATTCCTCTGCCACACCGGCGTGGTTCAACGCCGCCACCGTGTCTCCGCCGCCGGCCACCGAGACGAGCAGTCCCTCGGCGGTGCGATGTGCTGCGTGCTTTGCCGCCGCCACCGTCGCTGCGTCGAACGGCTCGATCTCGAAGGCGCCCAGCGGACCATTCCACACCACCGTGTCGGCGCGGTCGAGCCATTCGTTGACCTTCTCGACGCTCTTGGCGCCCACATCGAGGATCATGGCATCCGCCGGCACGCTCTCGATCTCAACCGTTTCGCTCTCTGCACCAGCCTTGAACTCGCGCGCCACCACGGCATCCACCGGCAGGATCAGAGCGCAGCCGCTTTCCGCTGCCTCAATCATGATCTGCTTTGCCGTCTTTGCAAGATCGTGTTCGCACAGCGATTTGCCGACTTCAGTGCCGCGCGCGGCCAGGAATGTGTTGGCCATGCCGCCGCCGATCACCAGCGCGTCGACCTTCTTCACCAGATTCATCAGCAGATCGATCTTGGTGGAAACCTTCGCACCGCCGACAATGGCGAGCACGGGTTTGGCCGGTTTGCCAAGGCCTTTCTCCAGCGCTTCCAGCTCCGCCTGCATGGTGCGGCCCGCATAGGCCGGCAGCAGATGGGCGAGCCCCTCTGTCGAGGCGTGGGCGCGATGGGCGGCTGAGAAAGCATCATTCACATAGATGTCGCCATTCTCGGCCAGCGCCTTTGCGAATTCGGGATCGTTCTTCTCCTCGCCCTCGTGGAAACGGGTGTTTTCCAGAAGCAGGATGTCGCCATTCGTCATTTCGGCAATCGCCTCAGCCGCCGGCGCGCCGATACAATCCTTTGCAAAGTGCACACGATGGTCGAGCACGCTTTCCACCGCATAGGCGATGGGCTCCAGCGATGCTGCCGGATCAGGCTTGCCCTTCGGTCGGCCGAAATGCGCCATCAGGATCACCTTCGCGCCCTTGCCTGAAAGCTCCCGGATGGTCGGCGCGACGCGCTCGATCCGTGTGGTGTCGCTCACCTTGCCGTCTTTCACCGGCACGTTCAGGTCGACGCGCACCAGCACACGCTTGCCTGCAATGTCGTCGAGATCGTCAAGGGTCCTGAAATCCGGCATGATGCGTCGATGTCTCCTGTGAGGGGTTTGCGGATGGTCGGAGGAAGTCGGCCGCCCGGAACCGCTGGTGGAAGAATGATATGAATTCGTCGGCGACCATACAGCGCCGTGCAGCGGGTGCAAGATGGTGGGTGCGATTATGCGCCGGCGTCGGGGGGCGGCCTCCTGCGGAAAACGCGGCGCAGGATTTCGCGTGGATTGAGCAACAGCGGAAGGCGCGCTTCGGGCGGGTGCGGTTCAACCGAAAGGCCTATGGCACTGATGCGGCCGTCTTCATCGACATCGCGCACGATCAGTTCGATTTCACCCAGGGTCGTCCGGTCGCCATATTCGGCGCGTCCGCCGAGTCGTTCGCGTATGAGGTCGGCAATGGTCTTCTTCTGGTCGTCTTCGCTCAGTCCCGGCGCATAGGCTGCTTCGATGTCGGACGCCGGACGCTCCGGGTCGACAGCGAAGGCGCCGAAGAAATCGGCGTCCTCCGGGTCCACCTCCGCCGGGCTTGCGAACAGGCGGTCGAGCAGGCGCGGATAGCGGTCAGGCACAAAAATATAGACATGGTCGCCGGCGGCAAGCCGCCCGGCATACTGATAGGTCATGGAGCGTCCGTCGCGCACCACCAGAGATGGCTTCGCCCAGCGTGGAATGCGCTGGCCGCGCTCCACCGGGCTCCCTGCCACCACGCGATAAGCGAGGAGTTCATGACGGGCGGAACCGGGCAGTTCCAGCTCAACCTTGTTTAGCGGCCCCATGCGCGGGGGCAGTGTCAGCCCCAGCCGGCGTGCCAAGGGCCCTACCGTCCAGCCCTGCACGATCAGCGAGACAAGCACGATGATGAAAACGATGTTGAACAGGGGGCGGCCATTGGGCAGTTCGTCGATCAGCGGCGTGATCGCAAGCAGGATCGATACTGCTCCGCGCAGGCCCACCCACGAGATGAAGGCGCTCTCGGCGGGCGAGAACCGGAAGGGCATCAGACAGAGCGTCACCGCCAGCGGACGGGCGACGAAGATCAGGAACAGGCCAATAAACAGTGCTGGCAGAATGATCTCGGCAAATTGCGACGGCGTTGCAAACAGGCCGAGCACGAGAAACATGATGATCTGCGCGAGCCAGGTCACGCCGTCCTGAAAGCGCTTCAGCATGGCGGTCGAGCGCAGCTTGGCATTACCGGCGATCAGGCCGGCCACATAAACGGCGAGAAAGCCCGAGCCGCCCATGGCGCCTGCCAGCGCAAACACAAGCAGAGACAGAGCAAGCACGAAAATAGGCAAAAGCCCCTGTTCCAGTCTGAGCCGGACCACCAGCCGCACGATGCTCCAGCCGCCGACAAGGCCTGCGACGAGGCCGATCCCCATCTGCTGCAGGAAGCCGAGCGCCACGTCGACCGCCAGTTCTCCTGCCTGGATCGCTTCGCCACCTGCGATCAGCCCGACAAGAGAGAGCGTTAGGAAGATGGCGATCGGGTCGTTCGATCCCGATTCGACTTCGAGCGTCGAGCGCACCCGCTCGCGCACGGAGATGTTGCCCACCCGTAGCAGGAAGAACACGGCCGCCGCGTCGGTCGATGCCACCGTTGCGCCAAGCAGAAAGGATTCAAGCCAACTGAAGCCCGTTACATAGTAGGCTGCAACGCCCACGAGCCCGGCGGTCAGCAACACGCCGATGGTCGCAAGGACGATGGCGGGCGCTGCAGCCTGCCTGAACGCTGTTATGGACGTGCCAAACCCTGAATCGAAAAGGATAATGGCCAATGCCAGCGAGCAGATGAAATAGGCAATCGCTGCATTGTCGAAATCAAGCCCGAGCCCGTCTGTCCCGGCTGCCAGGCCGATGCCGAGGAAGATGAGGAGGAGCGGTGCGCCGAAGCGAAAGGCAATCAGGCTCGAAAACGCGGCGAAGAGCACAAGAGCCGTGCCCACGAGCGTTATGAGATAAATGCCCTGATCCATCCGATACTTTCGATCCCGCCTGCCTCAAGTTGCTGTTCTTTTTCATAAAAGATGCGGCGGAAGTGAGATGCAAGGGCCGGGCCAAAAGAAAAACGCCCGGCGTGGTGGCCGGGCGTTCTGAATGGCTTGTAAACCGTGTCAGATGGTCTTGCCGAACGCGACGGCCGTGTCGGCCATGCGGTTCGAGAAGCCCCATTCATTGTCGTACCAGGACATGACGCGAACCAGGTCGCCTTCGATTACCTTGGTCTGGTCGAGCGCGAAGGTGGATGAGGCGGGGTTGTGGTTCAGGTCGATGGAGACAAGCGGCTCGTTGGTATAGGCGAGGATGCCCTTCAGGCCGCCATCGGCGGCGGCGACGAGCGCCTGGTTGACCTCCTCCACCGTGACCTTCTTCTTCGGCACGAACTTGAAATCGATGACCGAAACATTCGGGGTCGGAACGCGGATGGAAACGCCGTCCAGCTTGCCGTTGAGCTCCGGCAGGACGAGGCCGACAGCCTTGGCGGCGCCCGTCGAGGTCGGGATCATGGACACGGCTGCAGCGCGGGCGCGATAGAGATCCTTGTGCATCGTGTCGAGCGTCGGCTGGTCGCCCGTATAGGCGTGAACCGTGGTCATGAAGCCTTTTTCGATGCCGAAGGCGTCATTCAGGACCTTGGCCACCGGTGCTAGGCAGTTGGTGGTGCAGGAGGCATTGGAGACCACGCGGTGCTCGCTGGAGAGCTTGTCGTGATTGACACCATAGACAACCGTCAGGTCGGCGCCGGAAGCCGGAGCCGAAACCAGCACGCGCTTTGCGCCGGCATCGAGGTGCAGCGATGCCTTGTCCTTGGCGGTGAAGATGCCGGTGCATTCCATCACGATGTCGACACCCAGCTCGCCCCAGGGCAGCTTGGAGGGGTCGCGCTCTGCGAAGACCTTGAAGGAATCGGAGCCGATGTTGATCGTGTCGCCGTCGACCTTCACCTCGGAAGGGAAGCGGCCATGCACGCTGTCATAGCGCAGAAGGTGGGCATTGGTCTCGACGGGGCCGAGATCGTTGATCGCGACGATGTCGATGTCCTTGCGGCCCGACTCGTAGATCGCGCGTACGACATTGCGGCCGATGCGGCCAAATCCGTTGATGGCAACTTTGACGGTCATGAACTTCCTCCGGAGAGTGGGTGGCCGTGCGCAGGCACGGAAGGAGACGCCGCTTCATAGCGGCACAGGCGTCGAGAATCCAGATGGCGGGGCAGGCATTCGCCCGCCCCAAACCGTAACAGGGCCACTATCGGGCTCAACCGAGTTCTGCCAGCCGCTTTTGCGCGGCGCTGGCTGCTGCTTCGGCGGTGATGCCGAAATGCTTGTAGAGTTCCGGAGCCGGTGCGCTGGCACCGAAGCCGGTCATGCCGACGAAGATTCCGTCGGAACCGATGATCGCGTCCCAGCCCTGGCGAATGCCGGCTTCGATGGCCACCTTTACGGGGGCGTTGCCGGTCACAGCCTTGCGATAGTCGTCGCTCTGCTGCTCGAACAGTTCAAAACAGGGCACAGAAACGACACGGGCCGGATGGCCGGCGGCATCAAGCAGGGCCTTGGCAGCCATTGCGACCTCCACCTCCGAACCGGTGGCAAAGAGCGTCACTCTGGCGTCGTCGTCGGAACCGGCGAGCTCATAGGCACCGCGGGCGCAGAGATTGTCAGTTTCATGGCTGGTGCGTACCGGCGCGAGGTTCTGGCGCGAAAGGGCGAGCGTGGACGGTGCCTTGCGGCTTTCGATCGCCACCTGCCAGCATTCCGCCGTTTCGATCGCGTCCGCGGGGCGGAACACGAGATGGTTGGGGATTGCGCGCAGCGCGGCCAGATGTTCCACCGGCTGGTGGGTCGGGCCGTCCTCGCCAAGACCGATGGAGTCATGCGTCATCACGAAGATGGAGCGGATCTGCATCAGCGAGGCGAGGCGCATCGCCGGGCGGGCGTAATCCGAGAAGGTCAGGAAGGTGCCGCCATAGGGGATGATGCCACCATGCAGCGTCATGCCGTTCATGGCGGCGGCCATGCCGTGCTCGCGGATGCCGTAGTGGACATAGCGGCCGGAGAAGTCCTCGGCGCTGATCGGGCCGGTCTGGCTCGTCTTGGTGTTGTTGGAGCCGGTCAGGTCCGCGGAGCCGCCGATGGTTTCCGGCAGCGCTGCGTTGATTGCCTCGAGCGCCATTTCCGAAGCCTTGCGGCTCGCCACCTTTGGCGGTTCGGCTGCCAGCTTTTCCTTGTATTCGAGCATGGCCGCGGAGAAGGTCTCCGGCAGGTCGCCGCGCATGCGGCGCTCGAACTCGCCCCGCGTTTCCGCGTCGGCGGCCGCAAGGCGATCTTCCCAGGCCTTGCGCTCCTTGGCCGAGTGCAGGCCGGCCAGGCGCCAGTCGTCAAGAATGTCGGAAGGAACGACGAAGGGTTCCGCATCCCAGCCGAGCGCCTTGCGCGCGCCGGCGATTTCTTCCGCACCGAGCGGGGAACCGTGCACCTTTGCGGTGCCGGATTTGGTCGGTGCGCCGAAGCCGATGGTCGTGCGGCAGGCGATCAGGGTCGGGCGGTCCGAACCCTTCGCGGATTCGATGGCGCCGGCGATGGCGTCCGGATCATGCCCGTCGATGCGCATCGTGTTCCAGCCGGAGGCCTCGAAGCGCGCGCACTGGTCGGTGGAATCTGTCAGTGAGGTGGAGCCGTCGATGGAAATCTGGTTGTCGTCGAAAAGGACGATCAGCTTGTTGAGTTTCAGATGCCCGGCAAGCGTCAGCGCTTCCTGGCTGATGCCCTCCATCAGGCAGCCGTCGCCGGCCAGCACATAGGTGTAGTGGTCCACCAGGTCGTCGCCGTAGCGGGCGTTCAGGATGCGCTCGGCGATCGCCATGCCCACGGAATTGGCAAGACCCTGGCCAAGCGGGCCGGTGGTCGTCTCGATGCCGGCCGCATGACCGAATTCGGGGTGCCCGGCCGTGCGCGAACCGAGCTGGCGGAAGTTCTTGATCTCGTCGATCGTGATGTCTTCGTAGCCGAGCAGGTAGAGCAGCGAATAAAGCAGCATCGACCCATGGCCGGCTGAAAGAACGAACCGGTCGCGGTCGGCCCAGTCCGGGTTCTTCGGGTCGTGCTTCATGAAGCGGGTGAAAAGCACGGTGGCGATGTCTGCCGCACCCATGGGCAGGCCTGGATGGCCCGATTTGGCCTTCTCGACCGCATCCATGGAAAGGAAGCGGATCGCATTGGCCATCCGGTCGTGTTTGTCGCGTGAGATCATGATTGCTCGCTGGTCCGCTTTAGGCAGTTGTCGGGCAGACTGCATGGGCAGTCCCGGCCCTTTGGAAAAAGCAGGCGACACATAGCAGTTGCGGCCTTGAAGTCAACAAAGGTGCGGTTTGCGGGCGTTTGCCTGCCGTCGGGGAAGGAAGATTTTGTATCAACCCTGTTACAGCATTTTGGGGGATTAGCCGACGTGTTTTGTTGACGGAACCTTCACACGGCGCCTAATCTTTTCGGCGTAACTGGTTAGTAAGGCCAGCGATTCGCAACCGAGGCTTCGCGAAACCTGTCGTGCGTTTGCCTGTCGGCACATGCCTGGGTGCGTCACTGGGCGGATGAGAGTAAGCAAGATTGCCTGTGTCAAAACATTTTCGGAGTTCGCATGCCTGCGCCGCTGTGGTGGCTGGCGCGTTCCGGGGATGCTCGACTGGGGTTGGCGGCCATGAGTGGTGAAAGCACGCTCAAAGAGGTGATCGAGCGTCTGAACAAGGCGCTGTCCTCGCTTGAGGATGCCGTGGAGGCGCGGATTGAGCGGGATCGCGCGTTTGCTGATTCCGATGCAGAACTGCAGCGCATGAATGCGGACCGCGCGCGCCTCGCTCAGGAGATCGACAAGTCCGAAGCGCGGGCCCAGCGTCTTGAAGAGGTGAACCGCGAAGTCTCGCGGCGTTTGGTCACGGCCATGGAGACGATCCGTGCCGTGCTGGATCGGTAGGGCGGGCGATGGCACAGGTTACAGTCACGATCGACGGCAAGTCCTATCGCATGGCCTGCGACGAGGGACAGGAAGAGCATCTTGTCAGTCTGGCGCAGCGTTTCGACCGTTACATCACCCATTTGAAGGATTCATTCGGTGAGATCGGTGACCACCGGCTGGCGGTCATGGCCGGGATCATGGTGATGGACGAGCTTTCGGAACTGCAGAAGCGGATGCGCACCACGGAGGGGGAGGTCGCAACGCTTCGCAAGACGCGAGACGATGCCCTGAATCAGTCCGGCAAGAACGATGCCGCGGTGACCGGCACGCTGAACGATCTTGCCGCACGCATGGAAAGTCTGGCCGGAAAGCTTGCCGGAAAGCCGTAAAACGGCGCATAAGCCTGTTTTTCCGAACCGCGCAGTGGCAAATCAGGCAGATGAGCAGACAGAAAAACAGCGATACCCGCATCCAGCTTGCCGTTATCGGCGCGGCGCAGGGCCTGCGTGGCGAGGTTCGCGTCAAGGCTTTCACCGGCGATCCCCTGGCGATCGGCGACTACGGTCCGCTGACCACCGGGGATGGGCGCAAACTGACCGTTCTAAATGTACGACCCGCAAAGAACGTGGTTGTGGCGCGCTTTGCCGAGGTGGGTGACCGCAACGCCGCCGAGGCGCTGAACGGGACTGCACTGTTTGTTGAGCGTGATGCGCTGCCGGACGATCTCGGGGAAGAGGAATTCTACCATGCCGACCTGATCGGTCTTGCCGTTGTCGACGGCGAGGGGGAGCGGGTTGGCAGGGTGCGGGCGCTGCACAATTTCGGTGGCGGCGACATTCTCGAGATCGGGCTGGCGGAAGGTGGCTCGACGATGGTTCCCTTCACCCGCGCCGCCGCGCCGCATGTGCGCCTTTCAAAAGGCGAAGTGGAGATCGACCGCGTAGCGGCCGGCCTCGTGGAAGACGACGATCCGGACATGCCGCGCGAAGGAGAGGTCTCGTGACGTTTCACGCGACGGTCCTCACGCTCTACCCTGAAATGTTTCCCGGCTCGCTCGATCTGTCGCTGGCTGGCAGGGCTCGGGAGGCTGGAACATGGTCGCTGGAAACCGTCCAGATCCGCGATTTCGCCACGACGAAACATCGCAATGTGGATGATACGCCTGCCGGCGGCGGTGCGGGCATGGTCATGCGCGCCGACGTGCTGGCGCGCGCCATCGACCACGCCG
>NZ_BAMP01000077.1 GCF_000615975.1 Nitratireductor aquibiodomus NL21 = JCM 21793
CGCAGGGCGCTGGCGGAAGCCGGCGAGGCGGCGCGTGGCGCAACGGCCTATGTGACGCTCGAACCCTGCGCCCATCACGGCCGCACACCCCCTTGCGCCAATGCGCTGGTGTCCGCCGGCGTTACCCGTGTGGTGGGGGCGGCGAGCGATCCCGATCCGCGCGTGAGCGGCAGGGGCTACGCCATCCTGCGCGAAGCGGGCATCGAGGTGGTCGAGGGTGTGCTGGCCGAAGAGGCGGCCGACATGCTGCGTGGGTATCTCACGCGATCCGAGAAGAAACGGCCGGAAGTGATTCTCAAGCTTGCCATATCCGCCGATGGCATGATCGGGCGGACAGGCGAGGGGCAGGTCGCGATCACCGGCCCCGCGTCGCGCCGGCAGGTGCACATGATGCGCGCCGAGAGCGACGCGATTCTCGTCGGTATCGGGACGGCGCTGGCGGACGATCCGTCGCTGACCTGCCGGCTGCCGGGGCTTGAAACACGCTCGCCGCTGCGTGTCATTCTCGGCCGGGGAATGAAGCTGCCGGCGCAATCTGGTCTGGCGCGAACTGCGCGCGATGTGCCGGTGCTGATGACGGCGGCGGAAGATTGCGCCCCGGAGCGCCGAAAGGCTCTGGCCGAGGCGGGCGTCGATTTTCTCGGCGTCGAGCTCCATGACGGCGAGATCGCGCTGCCGGAGTTCCTGGAAGACCTGGCGGCGCGGGGCATCCTCACCCTCATGGTGGAGGGGGGAGCCTTCACCGCCCGCATGTTCCTTGCGGAAGGGCTGGTTGACCGGCTCGCACTCTTTACTGGGCCATCGAAAATCGGCGCTGGAGGGATTGCCGCGCCTCTTGATCGCGACCATATCCCGGAAGGTTTTCGCCTGCTGCGCGAGGCGCGGTTCGGCGACGATGTGTATCTGGAATATGTGAAAGGCGAGTGATGTTCACCGGCATTGTCACGGACATAGGCGTGGTGCAGTCCGTCACCCCGCGCGACGAAGGGGTGCTGTTGCGCATCGAGACCAATTTCGATCCCGAGACCATCGATATCGGTGCGTCCATCGCCTGTTCGGGTGTCTGCCTCACCGTGGTGAAACTGCCAGAAGCGGGCGCGAACACGCGCTGGTTCGAGGTGGAGGCGTGGGAAGAGGCGCTGCGGCTGACCACGGTTTCCGACTGGCAGCAGGGACAGCGCATCAATCTGGAACGCGCGCTAAAGGTGGGCGACGAACTGGGTGGACATATCGTCTCGGGTCATGTGGACGGCATGGCTGAAATCGTCGAGCGCAGGGATGAGGGCGAGGCCGTTCGCTTCGTGCTCGAAGCGCCGAAGGAACTGGCGAAGTTCATTGCGCCGAAAGGCTCGGTGGCGCTGGACGGCACGTCGCTCACGGTCAACCGTGTTGACGGCGCGCGGTTCGATGTTCTGCTCATTCACCACTCGCTTTCCGTCACTACCTGGGGAGAGCGAAAGGTGGGCGACCGGGTGAATATCGAGGTCGATACGATGGCCCGTTACGCCGCACGTCTTGCAGATGCCGCCAAAGAGGCTTAAGGCAGCGCTCTCATTTTAGAGTTTATGCCGTGTGGAGAATGTCCATGGCCGATGCGCGCGCCTTTAGGCTGCTGATCGTCGAAGCCCGTTTTTACGACCATCTGGCCGATGGTCTTCTTGAAGGTGCAAAGGCAGCACTGGATGCCGCCGGGGCTGCCTATGATGTGGTAACGGTTCCCGGAGCGCTCGAAGTGCCTGCAGCGATTGCCTTTGCGGCGTCGGGCAATGGCGGTCCGCTTTATCATGGTTACGTGGCGCTCGGCTGCGTTATCCGCGGCGAGACCTATCATTTCGATGTGGTTGCCAATGAATCGAGCCGCGCGCTGATGGACCTCGCCGTGCAGAAGAATCTCGCCATCGGCAATGGCATCCTGACCGTCGAGAACGAAGCCCAGGCGCTTGCCCGCATCGAGAAGAGCGAGGGCACCAGCGGCGAAAGCATGGGCAAGGGATATTTCGCCGCAGAAGCGGCACTGACGATGATTGCGCTCAAACAGCGCATGGGAGCTTGATGTGACCGAACCGACCGCAGACGGCTTTCGCCCGGCCAACAAACGGGGTTCAGCCCGCCTTGCAGCCGTTCAGGCGCTTTATCAGATGGACGTTGCAGGCACCGGCCTGCTCGAGACCACGGCAGAGTACGAGCTTTTCCGCCTTGGCAAGGAGATCGACGGCGAGCTTTACCGCGATGCCGATCCGCAATGGTTCCGCGCCATTCTGTCGGGCGTTGTCGAAGACAGAAGACGATTGATCCGGTGATCCGCAAGGCGCTGACGGAGGACTGGCCGCTCTCGCGTCTCGATTCAACGCTGCGCGCCATCCTGCGCGCCGGTGTCTACGAGCTTACACGGCGCAAGGACGTGCCGGTTGCCGTGATCGTTTCGGAATATGTGGACATCGCCAAGGCGTTCTACACCGAGGACGAGCCGAAGCTCGTCAATGCCGTGCTCGACCGGGTTGCCCGGCGCAGCCGCAATGAGGGCAGGGGGAAAGACCCGGAATGACCGGCACGCGCGATGACCTGTACCGCGAGGCAAAACGCACCGCTCTGATTCTTGCCTCCGCACAGGCCATCGTCGGCTCCGCTGCCCCGATCGCCATCTCCATGGGCGGTCTCGCCGGTTTCTATCTGCTCGGCAGCGACAAGTCGCTCGCAACGGCACCCGTAACGGGTTTCAATGTCGGCATCGCGCTTGGCGCACTTCCCGCTGCCGCCCTGATGCGGGCTGTCGGCCGCCGCAACGGCTTCATGGCCGGCGGTCTGGTGACGGCGAGCGGCGGTTTCGTTGCTGCGTCAGCCCTTTTCCAGAGCAGTTTCTGGCTGTTCGCCTTCGGTCTCCTGCTTGCAGGCATCGGCAATGCGTTCCTGCAGCAATACCGCTTTGCGGCAGCGGACAATGCGCCCTCCGATTTCAAGCCCAGAGCCATATCCTGGGTGCTGGGCGGCGGCGTCTTTGCCGCGATCATTGGCCCGCAGACCGTGATCTACACACGTGACCTGTTCGCACCGATCCAGTTTGCCGGGGCTTTCGCCGCTCTGGTGGTGCTCGGCCTCCTGGGGTCTTTCATCCTCTCCTTTCTTCGCCTGCCAAAGGAAGCCCCTTCAGCAGCGCTTGACAGTCACGAGCCGGCCCGGCCGCTGTCTCAGATTCTCCTGCAGCCTCGTTTTCTGGTTTCGCTCTTTTGCGGCGTCGCCTCCTACGCCCTGATGAGCTTCGTGATGACGGGTGCGCCGCTCGCCATGGTGGGTTGCGGATTCACGCCTGACGAGGCAACACTTGGCATTTCCTGGCATGTGATGGCGATGTTCGCACCGAGTTTCATCACCGGCCGGCTGATCGCGCGCTTCGGCAAGGAAACCATTGTGGCTACGGGGCTTGTGACGCTCATTGCCTGCGCCATCGTGGCGTTATCGGGCATCGAGCTATGGCAGTTCTGGACAGCACTGATCCTGCTTGGCATCGGCTGGAACTTTGGCTTTATCGGCGCAACGGCGATGGTGGCCGAGTGCTACCGGCCATCGGAAAAGAACAGTGTGCAGGGTGTGCACGATTTTCTGCTCTTCTCGACCACGGCCTTTGCCTCGCTGATGTCGGGCCAGATCTACAATGCGTTCGGCTGGAACATGCTCGCCTGGATCGTGATTCCCGTCGCCGGTTCGTGCCTTCTTGCGCTGGGTGTCATGGCTCTCAACCGCCGCTCCAGACAGGTCGCCTGACACGCAACCCCTTGAGAACAGGGCGTCGGCGGCCGCGCCGGCGCATCCCTGCGACAAATTATCCCTACACAAGCTTGACGTGTCCGCGCGGCTTCGCCCAAGCTGCGCGCATTGGGCCGGGAGGGGCGCGAATGCCGCCGGCCTTTTCAGCGTGACCCGGGAGGGGGTTCCAGTCGCGGGTCGAAATCAAGGGATAGATTGGCAATGAACATGCTTTACGTGGTCATCGCCTGCGGTGTGCTTTCCATACTCTATGCCATCTGGGCAACCCGGTCGGTGCTGGCCGCCGATCAGGGCAATGCACGCATGCAGGAAATCGCCGGTGCCATCCGGGAGGGGGCGCAGGCTTATTTGACAAGGCAGTACACCACTGTCGCCATTGTCGGTGTCGTGGTCTTCATTCTCGCATGGTGGCTTCTGAACTCCGTGGCGGCCATCGGCTTCCTCATCGGTGCGGTGCTCTCGGCTGCCGCAGGCTTCATCGGCATGCACGTTTCGGTGCGCGCCAATGTGCGCACGGCGCAGGCGGCATCCAACAGCCTCGCCGCCGGCCTCGACATCGCCTTCAAGTCCGGTGCGATCACCGGCCTGCTGGTGGCGGGCCTCGCGCTGCTTGGGGTGTCAGTCTATTTCTGGGTTCTCACAGGGCCGCTCGGCCATGCGCCAACGGACCGCATCGTCATCGACGCACTGGTGGCGCTCGGTTTCGGCGCGTCGCTCATCTCCATCTTCGCGCGTCTGGGCGGCGGCATTTTCACCAAGGGTGCTGATGTCGGCGGCGATCTGGTGGGCAAGGTGGAAGCGGGCATCCCCGAAGACGATCCGCGAAACCCGGCCACCATCGCCGACAATGTGGGCGACAATGTCGGCGATTGCGCGGGCATGGCTGCCGATCTGTTCGAAACCTATGTGGTGACGGTCGTCGCCACCATGGTGCTCGCTTCGATCTTCTTCACCGGCGAAGTGGCGTTGACGCTCATGCTCTTCCCGCTGGTCATTGGCGCTGCCTGCGTGGTGACGTCGATCATCGGGACGTTTTTCGTCAAGCTCGGCTCCAACAACTCCATCATGGGCGCGCTCTACAAGGGGTTTTGGGCAACTGCCGCACTTTCGGTCGTCGCACTTGGCGGCATTGTCTGGGGGTGGCTCGGCGGTTCGACCGCCTTTTCGGCAAGCAATGGTTCCGAATTCACCGGAACGTCGCTCTTCTGGTGCGGCGTTGTGGGGCTCGGCGTGACCGGCCTCATCATCTGGATCACCGAGTATTATACCGGTGTCGGCTACCGGCCGGTGCGTTCCATCAGCCAGGCATCGGTGACCGGCCATGGCACCAATGTCATTCAGGGCCTTGCCGTCTCGCTTGAGGCGACGGCGCTTCCAGCCATCGTCATCATCGCCGGCATCATCCTGTCGTTCAATCTGGCAGGCCTGTTCGGCATCGCCATCGCGGTGACGACCATGCTGGCACTGGCAGGCATGGTGGTGGCGCTCGATGCGTTCGGTCCGGTGACGGACAATGCCGGCGGCATCGCCGAAATGTCAGATCTGCCGAGCGAGGTGCGCCAGACGACCGACGCGCTCGATGCGGTCGGCAACACCACCAAGGCAGTGACCAAGGGCTATGCCATCGGGTCTGCCGGTCTCGGCGCGCTGGTGCTCTTTGCTGCCTATACCGAAGACCTGAAGTTCTTTGCCGCGAATGCGGAGCCGGGCACCTTCTTTGAAGGCGTGAGCGTCGATTTCTCGCTCTCAAACCCCTATGTGGTTGTCGGTCTTCTCTTCGGTGGTCTGTTGCCGTTCCTGTTTGGCGGGCTTTCCATGACGGCGGTCGGCCGTGCTGGTGGTGCGATCGTGCAGGAAGTGCGCCGGCAGTTCCGCGAGAAGCCGGGCATCATGGAAGGCAAGGAAAAGCCCGACTACGGCGCGGCGGTCGACCTTCTGACCAAGGCCGCGATCAAGGAAATGATCGTGCCTTCGCTTCTGCCGGTGCTCTCGCCGCTGGTTGCCTTTGCGGTTGTTTATGCCATTGCAGGGAAAAGCGAAGCTTTCTCCGCGCTTGGCGCCATGCTTCTGGGTGTCATCGTGACGGGGCTGTTCGTGGCAATCTCCATGACCGCCGGTGGCGGCGCCTGGGACAATGCCAAGAAATCCTTTGAGGATGGTTTCGTGGATGCAGACGGCACGAAGCACGAAAAGGGTTCGGAGGCGCACAAGGCTTCCGTGACCGGTGATACGGTGGGCGATCCCTACAAGGACACGGCAGGACCTGCGGTGAATCCGATGATCAAGATCACCAACATCATTGCGCTCTTGATGCTGGCCGTTCTTGCGCACTGAGAAGCAGGCAAAGTCTGCACCGGTTGCAAAGAAAAAGCCCGCGAGCATGGCTCGCGGGCTTTTGGTGTTGCCTAAGATCTGTGATCGGTCAGCCGCCGCCGCCGAAGAGGCCCGCCGGCGGGCCGCCCTTCGAGGCACCGGCGAGAATCTGGCCGATAAACGTCTGTTCCTTGCCGCCTGTCGGCGTGGTGCGTGAAATGAAATCGAACACCTTGCCGTCTTCCATGCCGTAATGGGCGATTTTCGAGACACGCTCGTCATCGCCGAAATAAACGGCGAGAACCTGCTGCTCGACGAGACGCGGACGCATGAAGGCGGCCCCGCGCACACGTTTCTGGGAGATGTAATAGAAGGCTTCGTTGTCGAAGGTCGCCGTTGTCGACGGCGAACCAAGTGCCAGAAGCACCTGTTCACGGCTCGAGCCGACGGGAACGAGTTCCAGCGCCTGCTCGTCAATGACATAGCCCTGGGTCAGCGTTTCGCGCGCATCCAGCGTGTTGGCGACATTGCAGCCGGACAACACAGCCGCTGCGCCGGCAAGACCGGCAGCCAAAATTGTGCGTCCGACAGGATAACTGTTGATTTTCTTCACCTGCAACGACATCTCCATAGCGTCCCCGGCGCGAAGGCTTTCGAGCGAAAGCCCTTGTCCCCGCCGGCAAAACGGGTAAACCAGCTTAAGCGCCGATGCAACCTGATCCTGTCCCAAACCAGCCCCGAGGGAGGGCATTTCTCATGTTCCAGAAGCTGTTTGGCTTTGGGCAGCGTTCGCGCCGTGTGGTCATCGACGGCTTGTATGAACGAATCGTGGCGGCTCGCGGCAGCCTGTCTTTTATGCACGCTGGGAGGTACCCGATACGCCGCTCGGTCGCTTCGAGATGATTGCTCTCAACATGATACTGTTTCTGCGCCGGGTGCGCGATGAGGAGAGCGCAGTCGTCCGCGAGGTGGCGCAGGAGGTCACCGACGTCTTCTTCGCCGATGTGGAGCATGCGATTCGCGAGCTGGGAATCGGCGATCTGGGTGTACCCAAGCGGATCAAGAAGCTGGCACGCATGTTTTACGGCCGTGCTGCCGCCTATGGCGAAGCGATTGACGCGGGCGATGTGGAAGCGCTGGCCGCAGCCCTGCGCCGCAACATTCGCCCGGACTCCGAGGGCTGGACCGGTGCCGAGCCGATTGCGCGATACGCGCTTGCCGCTGCGGCGTCGCTCGAAAGCCAGCAGACGGAACGCCTGATCGCGGCCGATATTGCATTCCCTGATGCTGAAAGGGAGAATTGAGCCATGCCTGAAAAGAAGAAAACGCCGATCTCGCACGAGGTGAACGTCCATCGCCTTGCGCGCAAGGGAATGACGGTCTCCATCAACGCAGACGAGGCCGAGCGCAGGGCGCTGGCGGAAGAGCACGATCTCCTTTCCGTCGAGCGTTTTGCAGCAGAGCTCACCGTGCGGCCCTGGAAAGCCGATGGCGTGCGCATCACCGGCACGGTTGAGGCTGACATCACCCAGGCCTGTGTGGTGACGCTGGAGCCGGTCTCGAGCCACATCGAGGAAGATGTGTCGGCGATGTTGGTGCCGGAAGGATCGCGGCTCGCCCGCAACGAAGTGGAGGGCGGCGAGTTCGTGCTGGACGCGGAAGGCCCGGATATGCCTGACACGTTTCACGGCAGCATCATTGACGTCGGTGTGTTGGCGGTGGAGTTCTTCACGCTCGGCATTGACCCCTATCCGCGCAGGCCCGGGGCTGTTATGGAGGCTGCCGAACAGCACGAGGAAGCCCCAAAAGAGGCCGGGCCCCTCTATGAGGGCCTGCGAAAGCTCGGACAAAAGTCCTGAATTGCACGAAGAAGGCGCGAAACGAGGTTGTGCCACCGGCCAAAAACGCTATTTTCGCCGCACATTTGAGCCGATACCGGCGCCCGATCAACCATTGAGGCACATCACGCGTGTACGCATTTCGATTGACGCTATGGGTGGGGATCATGGTCCCGAGGTCACGCTGCGTGGCCTGACCAAGGTCATCGAACGGCGTCCTGACGCCCGATTCCTGATCTATGGCCGTGAAGACACCGTTTTGCCGGTGCTCGACGGCTTACCCGTCCTCAGGGATGTGAGCGAGTTCACGCATTGCGAGGTTGCGGTGCGGATGGACGACAAGCCGAGCCAGGCCCTGCGCCAGGGCCGCTGGAAGTCGTCCATGTGGAAAGCCATTGAAGCGGTGAAAAACGGCGAGGCGGATGCCTGCGTCTCCGCCGGCAACACCGGCGCGCTGATGGCGATGTCGAAATTCTGCCTGCGCACCATGGCCGATATAGAGCGGCCGGCGATCGCCGCGATCTGGCCGACCATGCGCAGCGAAAGCATCGTTCTGGATGTGGGCGCGACGATCGGCGCTGATGCGCAGCAACTGGTCGACTTTGCCATCCTTGGCGCCGCCATGGCCAATGCGCTGTTCGATCTCGACCGACCGACGGTCGGCCTTCTGAATGTGGGGGTCGAGGAAATCAAGGGTCAGGAAGAGGTCAAGGAGGCCGGGCGCATGCTGCGCGAGGCCGCGCTCAACACGATGCGCTATGAAGGCTTCGTCGAAGGCGACGACATTGGCAAGGGCACCGTCGACGTGGTGGTTTCGGAAGGCTTTGCCGGCAACATCGCGCTGAAAACCGCCGAGGGCACGGCGCGACAGATTGCCGGCTATCTCCGCGAAGCCATGAGCCGTACGCTGATGGCGCGCATCGGCTATCTCTTCGCACGCGGCGCATTCCAGCGCCTTGGCGAGAAGATGGACGTGCGCAAGGTGAATGGCGGCGTCTTTCTCGGCCTCAACGGCATTGTTGTCAAAAGCCATGGCGGGGCGGATGCGGAAGGTTTTGCTGCCGCCGTCGAGCTTGGATATGAAATGGCACGCAGTCACCTGCTCGACAGGACGCGTGCTACCCTGGACCTTTATCACGCCCGCAAGCCGCAGGTGGCTGCCGGCGCTGCAGCCGTGAATGAATAGGACGCTGTAATGACTAGATCCGTCGTGCGTGGCATTGGCTCTGCTCTGCCGCGCCGCATCATGAAGAACGCGGAGTTCGAGAAACTGGTCGATACAACCGACGAGTGGATCGTTCAGCGGACCGGCATTCGCCAGCGCCACATCGCCTCGGAGGACGAGACGACGGCATCCCTGGGTGAGGCGGCAGCACGCGCGGCTCTCGACAGCGCCGGCCTGACGCCGGCGGATATCGACATGATCATTCTGGCGACTTCGACGCCCAACAACACCTTTCCCGCGACTGCTGTCGAAATCCAGGAGCGGCTCGGCATGTCCGGCGGCTTCGCCTTCGATATGCAGGCCGTCTGCAGCGGCTTCGTCTACGCCATCACCACCGCCGATCTTTACATTCGCGGCGGTCAGGCAAAACGGATGCTGGTGATCGGCTCCGAAACCTTTTCGCGCATTCTCGACTGGAACGACCGCACCACCTGCGTGCTCTTCGGCGACGGGGCCGGCGCAGTGGTCCTCGAAGCTGAGGATGGTGAAGCGGCACTGGAACAGCGCGGCGTCATCGCCTCGTCGCTGCGTTCCGACGGCAGCCAGCGCGACAAGCTCTACGTCGATGGCGGCCCGTCGACCACCTGCACGGTGGGGCACCTTCGCATGCAGGGGCGAGAAGTCTTCAAACATGCCGTCGGCATGATCACCGACGTGATCGAGGACGTTTTCGACAAGGCCGGCATCACCGCCGAGGACATCGACTGGTTCGTCCCGCACCAGGCCAACCGGCGCATTATCGACGCTTCGGCCAAAAAACTCGGAATTGCCGAGGAAAAGGTCGTGGTGACGGTGGACCTGCATGGCAACACGTCTGCCGCCTCGGTGCCGCTGGCGCTTTCTGTGGCTGTCGAGCGTGGCCAGATCAAGAAGGGCGACCTGGTGCTTCTCGAGGCCATGGGCGGCGGTTTTACCTGGGGCGCGGTGCTGGTGCGCTGGTAGTGGAAGCAAATCACGTGTATCGTCCTTGACCGTTGCAAAGCATTTTTTGTAACGTCAGCGCCGCGTATTGAAATCACAAGCATTTTCAAGATCTGGATGGGTAGCCCTATGGGGGGAAAGACACTGACGCGTGCCGAGCTGGCTGAGGCCGTCTATCGGAAGGTCGGACTGTCACGAACCGAATCCGCTCAGCTTGTCGAAATGGTTCTGCAGGAAGTCTGCGACGCGGTGGTCCGCGGCGAAACGGTGAAGCTTTCCTCTTTTGCCACCTTCCAGGTGCGCGACAAGAACGAGCGCATCGGCCGCAACCCCAAGACCGGCGAGGAAGTGCCGATCTCTCCGCGCCGGGTGATGACCTTCAAGGCCTCGAACGTTCTCAAGGACCGCATTCTCAAGGCGCACCAGTCGAGGCGCATGCGCAAGAGCGCCTGAACGCCCAGCGCATTTTGCAGTCAGGTGGAATCACCTGACGTCAGCGCAAATGCAGGAAGTCAGGCAGATAGAGCGGAGCGGCGTTTCCGTGAAACGGTGAACCACTCTGGCGGTCTGGAGCAGGGCTGAACGGTTTTTTCTGAACCGCGAAGTGGTTTACACTCACGAATCGATGGGCGTTGCCTCACGCGGCTTATGCCGTGCGCAGGTCGCCCGGTTCGAACGGGTGACGGCGTAGTGCGCCGGCCTGCAGGAGATGCACGATCATGGACAAGAGCCCCGACGCCTTCCGCACAATCAGCGAAGCGGCTGAAGAGCTGGACCTGCCGCAGCATGTGCTGCGCTTCTGGGAGACCCGGTTTTCGCAGATCAAGCCGCTGAAACGAGGCGGCGGCCGCCGCTATTACCGGCCGCAGGACATCGACCTGATCAAGGGCATCCGCCACATGCTCTATGACCAGGGATACACGATCAAGGGCGTGCAGAAACTCCTGCGTGAGAACGGCAACCAGTTCGTCGTGGCGATCGGCCGGGGCGATGTGGCCGCCGTGGAGGCCATTGCGCAGAGCCACCAGGCTGAGGCCGAGAAGACTGCCTCCGAAGAGGAGGTTCTGGTGGGAACGCCGAAGGCGAGGCCAAGCAAGCGCTTTTTCGGCCTCGGCCGTGGCGAGCAGGAGGGACCTGTCACCGCCGATGCGGCAAGCCTTTCACGCGACAACAGGGCGCTTCTGCAGGAGGCGCTGTTCGATCTTCTGGAATGCAAGCGCCTGCTCGACCAGGTGCGTTAAGCCGTTCTTGCCGGGTCGGAAGAGGGGGCTTGTTGAAAGTCAGCGCTCGTGCCGGCTTTTTACCATTGAATTGTTTTTAGGCCTTGCGCGTGCGATGCGGAAACTATATCCCTTGCGCCGGTTCGGAGCGTAGCGCAGCCCGGTAGCGCACTTGACTGGGGGTCAAGGGGTCGTGGGTTCGAATCCCGCCGCTCCGACCATTTTTTCTAAACATTACAGCATGTTGCAGCGTCCACCATCTGACGCCGCGGCCTGCTGATTTGCAGGTTTCTGCATAATTTACAGGTCTAAGCCTGTCTCTGACTTGGCCGTGAATGCTTCACCTCATGCAGGCGGTGGAGGGCGCATGCGTACGGGGCTTGATTTCACGACTGACGTTTGTGTGGAGGCGTGGGCGGAGAATGCCTCCAATACTTCATCGAGCTCGGAAATATCCTTGAGCAGGATACGCGCGACGAAAGCGTCCTCACCAGTCACCTTGTCGCACTGCACGATGCGATCTGTCATGACGATCATTTCGGAAAGCAGGTGAACCTTTCCCGGAAATGGTTTGAACCTCACAATCGCCTCAAGCGTATAGCCGAGCGCCTTGGCCGACAATTCGGCGACAAAACCCTGAATCACTCCCATATCCTGAAGGCGCCGAACGCGATCGCGCACCGTCGGGGCCGATACGCCAGTCAACGACGCGAGTTCGCGCCAACTGAGCCTCGCATCCCGGCACAGCGCGCGCAAAAGCATGAGGTCGAGCTTGTCGAATGAATCTTCCATTCTGAATGGATAGCAGAGTGGAGCTTCCGTTTCTAAGGAAAGTTTCCCGAAATATCTTTATAGTAGCGGACAATCCCGCCTGGCCTCTTTGCTAAATTGATGCGCAATTTCTGCAATTCGGAGCATCAAGTCATGGTCTGGGCTGTCTGGTTGTCCTTTGCGACGATATCGGCTGCTAACATCGTAACCCCTGGTCCCGCGAACCTGAATACACTGAGAAGGGCGCTGCAATTGGGTTTCCTGCCCGTCCTTCCGACAATTTTCGGCAATGCTTTGGGGCTTGCGTGGGAGGAGCGCTGTGCGCGTGGGGTGTTTCCGCGTTTGTAATCACGTCCGACATTCTATGGGCCGCTTTCCGGTGGGTCGGAACCGGCTATCTTGCCTGGCTCGGAACGAAACTGATTGTCCGGCGTGAACGCATCGCCCGACCTGGCAAACTCGACTGTCCTGTTCGCGCAGGCGCGCTTTTTCGGGAAGCATTGCTGCTTGCTGTCACCAACCCGAAAGCTCTTTTGTTCTACGCGGCGCTCTTCCCGCAGGTGCTTGATCCAGAAAGGGCGTTGCTGCAGCAGTCGGCCTTGCTGGTCTTCACCTACTGTGCTTTGTCGGTCGTTTCTCTCAGCGTCTATGCACTCATGGCGAACCATGTTCGGGAGCGTTTTCTGACGCAGGGCCGGTATGATGTGTTTCAGATCGTGTCGGGCGTCGTTCTCTTGGGCTTCGCCTGCATGCTGGCGCTGTCGGGCGCTTGACGCAGGAGTCGGCCCGGCAGGTGGAGCTGATCGCTTCGGAGTGGTTCATCGCTCCAAAGAAACGCCGTTCCGCTCCATCTCGTTGTTTTCCGCATTGATGCGGACGTGAGGTGAAGCCTCCTGACTGCAAGATGTTTTAGCCCAAGGACAGGTTCCGATAGCGCTTTGCCATCCAGTGCTGTTCGAGCGCGATCATCCCCCAAAGCAGACCAAGCAGGAGATAGAAATGGCGCCAGTGATCGGTGTCGATCACCGTGCCGAGCGCCACATGACCAACGAAGACGATGTAGACGCAGATCAGATAGGGCTGCCAGGGGCGGCGGCGGAAGAGGATGCGGAAACCTGCCGCAAGCGACCACAGGATCAGCGTGAGATAAGCTGCGAAACCCAGCCAGGAATAATCGAGCAGCGTCTTCAGCCAGATATTGTGCGTGTCCTCACCGAGAATCTGGCCGAATTGGAGGGGGCCGATGCCGAGCGGATGTTCTGTGGCCCAGCCGAAACCGATGCCGAAACGTGCGAAGCGGCCAAGGCGGGCACTGTCGTAATCCTGCACGAGCTGAGCGCGCTGGGTGAAGAGTTCCGATACGGCGGGAATCTGAAGCGCGAGAATGAGGGCAAGCGCGATGCCGGCAACCGCCAGAAGCGCGGTGACGGCGATGCGCAGCTGCGCGGTGGCAGTTCCGGCATTGAGAAAGACGACAAGCACCAGAAGGCTCGAGGTCAAGACGAGGAGGCCCCACGCGCCGCGCGAAAAGGAAAAGAAAATGCCACCCGTAACGATGAGAAGCAGCGGCGCGGCAAGAAAGGCAATTCCCGGGCGCGCCGTCAGGATCAGGTAGAGAAGGTAGATTGCCGGTAGTGTCAGGAACGGACCAAACACGTTCGGATCTTCGAAAACGCCGGCCGCGCGCCCGAATTTGGTGAACATTGCAGCGCCCGGAAAGGCGTTGAAGTAACCGAGAATTCCAAACAACGCCGTGATCGCGGCGGCGGCCACCCAGGCGCGGAAAACAACGGAAAGCAGCTCGGCCTCCGCCTCGACGATCGCGGCGAAGAACACGGATGTGAGCGCCAGAAACAGAGAGACCGCGATATAGAGCGGGATCGTGCCGAGATCGGCCAGCTGCGAGAGCGATATGAGGCCGCCGATATTGAAGGCGATGAGCAGCGCCAGAAGCGGTGCGACACGCCGCGATATCCTGAGGCCCGCCAGCGCCCAGACGGCGATGAGGCCGACCATATAGAGTTCATAGGGGGCCGGTTCACGGATAACGAAGCCGGACAGGAAAACGCCAAGACCGATCGCCGCCAGCTTCATGAGTGAAACCAGCTTGGCGTCAACGGCGGCGCGGGGCAGGCCCGGCGGCGGTCTATCGTAGGCGAGCAGGCTCAATAGGCATTTTCCGTGTTGAACAGGCTGATCGGTGTCAGGAACAGGATCTTGAGATCGAGCCAGAGCGACCAGTTCTCTATGTAGTAAAGGTCGTATTCCGTGCGTTTGCGGATTTTTTCGTCCGTGTCGATCTCGCCGCGCCAGCCATTGATCTGCGCCCAGCCGGTGACGCCGGGCTTGACCTTGTGACGGGCAAAGTAACCGTCGACGACTTCTTCATAGAGACGATTGTGGGTTTGCGCCGTTACCGCATGCGGCCGTGGACCGACAAGGGAGAGGCTGCCAAACAGCGCGTTGAAGAACTGCGGCAGCTCATCAATGGAGGTCTTGCGGATGATGCGGCCGACACGCGTGACGCGCGGGTCGTTCTTGGTGACTGCCGCCTTCGCGGTCGGGTCGCATTGCTCGACATACATGGAACGGAACTTCAGGACTTCGATCGGTTCGTTGTTGAAGCCGTGCCGCAACTGCTTGAAGAGCACGGGGCCCTGCTGTCGAGCTTGATGGCGATGGCCGTCGCAAGCATGATCGGTGAAAAGACGATGATGCCGATCAGGCTGAAGAGGATGTCAAAACCCCGCTTGGCAACCGAATCCCAGTCGTTGATGGGCCGGTCGAAAATGTCGAGCATCGGCACCGAGCCGATGTAGGAATAGGCGCGGGGCCGGAAGCGCAGATGGTTGGCGTGGGCCGACAGCCGAATGTCGACCGGCAGCACCCAGAGCTTCGAGAGGAGCGATAGAACACGCTTTTCAGCCGAAATCGGGAGCGCGACGATCAGCATGTCGATACGGGCGATGCGGGTGAACTCCACCAGCTCGGTGATGGTGCCGAGCTTCGGATAGCCGGCGACGACGGGCGGCGAACGCAGGTCGTCGCGGTCGTCGAACAGACCGCAGATGCGAATGTCGTTGTAGGGCTGCTGCTCGATCGAGCGGATGAGCTGTTCGGCATTGGAGCCGCCACCGACGATGACCGCGCGGCGCTCGATCGTGCCATTGCGAGCCCAGCGGCGCAGGAGCTGCGACATGGTGATGCGCAGCACAAGAAGCGCTCCAAACCCGCACACGAACCAGGAACCGAGCCAGACGCGCGAGAAGCTGTCGGAGATTTTCAGGAAGAAGCCCGTCAGGGCCAGGGCTGCGAACGTCGCCATCCACGCAACCAGCACTCGTCCCATCGAGCCGGTCGGGTTACGCAGTGCGCGCATCTGGTAGCAGCTTGTGAACTCGCAAAGCACGATCATGAGAACCGAGCCGCCACCGATGACGGTCATGTAGTGCCAGAAGAGAACCGGTGAAAGGCCGACATAGAGCGTGTAGAGAACGAAGCCGCTCAAGAGCAGCATGGAGAACTCCACCAGACGCATGACGCCGAGAACCATGACCGGCGACATGGTTTCGCGCTTGTATTGCTGTGCGACCTGCCAGGCGATGGGGTTGAGCCTGCTTTGCTCGTCTCCCGCCTTCAGCATGCCCGGCTTTCGTGGTGCCCTCGACGTCTGGAGCCGCTTCGGGTCGATCTGGTTCATGAACGGCAATGCCCCCTGACTTTTGCGATCGCAACATAAGTGGGAGGGGCTAAGATTCTGTTTCAGGCAACGGGTTGCCGGAAATGCTCGTTTTCTTGCTTAACGATTTGCTTTCAGGCTGGCGCGGTAGGCAGTCTCTATGGCTGCGGCCATGACGTCCGCACCGAAGCGCATACGAAGATCATCGAGCGACGGCATGATCGCGTGAAAGGCTGCGTGATCGGATAATGCCAGGTGCATTTTCGCGGCAATGGCTTCGCAGTCCGGTTGCGTGAGGGCAGGGGAATCCTCGCCGAATATCTCTGGAATTCCGCCCACCGAACTGGCGATCAGCGTGCGGCCTGCCGCCAGTGCCTCCAGCACGATATAGGGCATGGCCTCGGCGCGCGAGGGCACAACCATGATTCGTGCCAGTGAAAACGCATCGCGGGCGGGCATGGCCGGCAGGAAGCGGATGCGGTCGCCAAATCCAAGATCCTGCGCCTGGCGCTTGTAACGACCGAGATCGTCGCCATCTCCAACCATGACGGCGGTGAGGCTGCGATCCAGCGATTTCTCCGCCAGCGCCAGCGCATCGATGAAGAGGTCGGGACCTTTCAGGTCGCGCATCATGCCGATGTAGAGGAAATCTGCTGGGCCCGGCATTGTCCGGACCGGGGTGAATTCGTCAGCGGTCAGGCCGTTATAGACGAGCGTGAAGGGTGCGCGGGGAAGGCCGACCTTCTGCTCGAATGTGCGCCGCTCGTAGTCCGAAACGAACAGGATGTGATCGGTCAGGCGATCCATCATGCGCTCGATCGAGAAGAAGAAGCGACCGGTGGCGGTCTCGGCGGCGTAGTGCAGGCTGCCGCCGTGTGGGGAGTAGATGCGTGCGGGCTTCTGGCCGGACAATCGCATCAGGGAGCCGAAGACGCGCGCGTAGACGCCGCCCTTGGCGCCGTGACCGTGAAGGACGTCGGGACGCATCCCGCGTACGACGCCATAGGCGCGCCGCGCAGCGGTCAGATCGCCAAGTCCTATATGACGCTGCATGGGCGTCCGCTTCACCCCCAGCGAAAGACGCGGCTCCAGTTCCGCGATGAGGTTCGCTTCATACGTCCCGCCCGTGGTGGAATCGCAGATTATGCCAACCTCGTGCCCGGCGGCACGCTGCGCATCGCACAAATCGCGAACATGGCGAAAAATTCCGCCAACGGGAGAGCGAAAACAGTGGACGATCCTCAGTTTTTCGCCGGTTGGCAAGGCCTCGGCCCTTATTGGAGGATGTGCTTCAGAACAGGCGTTCGCGGACATAGACCGTGTCACCGGGAAGCAGCGGATCGGACGTAACGACACGACCGGTCATGACCTTGCCGTTGATATCGCGTGTTATGTCGACATTGTTCTGGTTGGCGCGCGGGCTGAAACCGCCGGCGGCGGCCACGGCCTTTTGAACCGTCATGCCTGGAACATAGGAATACTGCCCGGGTGCTCCGACCTCACCCATCACGAAGACAGGGCGGTAGCGGTCGATCTCCACGGTTACATCCGGATCGCGCAGATAACCTTGCCTCAGCATGCCGGCAATGGACTGCTCAACCTGTTTTGAGGTCTTGCCACGCGCAGGAACCGAACCGATCAGCGGAAATGCGATGTACCCGGCCTGGTCGACGCTGTAGGTGTTGGTCAGGTTGTCCTGATCGAAAACGGTGACACGCAGCGAATCTCCGGCATCGAGCACATAGGGCTGGTAAAGCGCTTCGTGAAATGCCGCCGGCGCCGGGCGATATCCCGAACAGCCCGCAACAAGGACGAAAGCTGCCAGCACTGGCAGGAGTTTGGCTGTTTTCATCATGACCGACTGCAAACCTCTGACGTCACCCAGTCCCGCCCGTGATCTGTCTGCAACATCTCCACGAAAGCAGGCACCATGCTCGTTTTATCCATCCGTTAGGGTTAATGTCGGGTAAAGCTGCGCCTTATACCCCCATAACGCGCATGCTTTTTCAATCTAGCGGAAGGCGCGAAGCTTTAACCGGCTGGTTACTATGCCCGTTTACCTTGGCGCCAAGCAGATTGGGAGCCAACTGGATGAACAGCGATCAGATCGCGCATGGTGACGTGGATGTCGACCTGGGCCGGCTTTTTGCCAGCGTCCGGCAAAAATGGCCACGCATTCTCTTCGCCGCGCTCGTCATCACGGGACTGGTTTTTGCGGTTACCTATACGGTGACGCCTCAATATCGCGCCCAGACAAGGCTGCTGATCGAGACACGCGAATCCATCTACACCCGCCCGCAGGGCGTGAATGACGGCGACCGTCCGATTCTCGACGGTGAGGGGGTGGCAAGCCAGGTTGAGCTCATCACCTCCACCGAAATTCTCACGCGCGTGGCCGAGGATTTCAATCTCGCCAATCGCGGCGAATTTGCCGGTGACGGTGGTTCCTTTCTGTCCGGTCTGCTTGTGATGGCGGGCCTCAAGAGTGCTCCGGTTGAAGGAACGGCGGAAGAAAAGGTTCTGCGCGCGTTCCGCGAGCGCCTGACCGTCTACCGTGTGGAGAATTCGCGCGTCATCGTTATCGAGTTTTCGTCGGAAGATCCCAAGCTCGCGGCTGAAATTCCCAATGCCGTGGCCGACGCATATGTGGCGGTGCAGAGCGATGCCAAGCTCCAGTCGAACACCAGTGCAACCCAGTGGCTCGAGCCGGAAATCCAGGATCTGCGCGAGCGCGTGAAGGAAGCGGAAGCGCGTGTTGCCGAATACCGGGCGCAGTCCGACCTTCTGCTTGGCCAGAACAACACCGTCTTGGCCACACAACAGCTTGCCGAACTGTCGAGCGAGCTTTCCCGCACGCGCGCGAACCGGTCTGCAGCGACGGCACAGGCCGCTTCGGTTCGCAGCGCGCTTCAAAGTGGCGCTTCGGTGGAAACGCTGCCCGAAGTCATGGCGTCGCCGCTCATCCAGCGCCTGCGCGAAAGACAGGTGGAGCTCAACGCACAGATCGCCGATCTCTCGACGACACTGCTCGGCAATCATCCGCGCATTCGCGCGCTGCGGTCCCAGCTTGCCGATCTCGATGCGCAGATCCGGAGCGAAGCCAACAAGGTGCTTGCCGGGTTCGAGGCCGAGGCCGCGACGGCCGAGCGGCGTGAGGAAGAACTGAACGCAGAACTCAACCGCCTCAAAGCCGCATCCGCGGTTGCCGAAGAAGAACAGGTGGAACTGAGGGCTCTGGAACGCGAAGCCGCCGCCCAGCGCGAACTGCTCGAATCCTACCTGACGCGCTATCGTGAGGCCGCGTCGCGCAGCGACCGGAATTACCTGCCGGCGGATGTGCGCATTTTCTCGCGCGCCATCACGCCGAGCGAACCCTATTTCCCAAAAATCGTGCCGATCACGGTGGCAGCCTTTGTCGCGTCGCTTCTGATCATGGCCGTCATGACGCTCCTGCAGGAGCTTTTCAGCGGCCGCGCCATGCGCCCGACAGCCGGTGTCCCGGCTCCGGTCCCCGCGACGGCACGAATGCCGCGCGAAGAGCCGTTGGAGGAGGTCCGCACCGGTGAGCCGGAACTCACGGATGTGGATACCGAACGGGCGCGTATTCCGGTCTTCGCCGAACGACCGGAGGTGCGGCTGGAGCCCGTGAAACCGGCGCGCTATGGCGAGATCGACATTGAACAGGCGTCGGAACGGCTGGTGGCGGGGGGCGCGGGACGCGCCCTGTTCATCTCGCCGGAGGGCGATGAAGCGGCGGCCGCTTCGGTTCTGGTGGCGCGGGACGTGGCCGATTCCGGCCTGCGCGTTCTGCTGCTCGACCTCACCGCTTCAGGCGCTGCGTCGCTGCCGATGCTCGAAAGCGTCGCCTATGCCGGGATTACAAACCTTCTCGCCTCGGAAGCGCAGTTTGCCGATGTGATCCACACGGACCTCTTTTCCGAGTGCCACATCATTCCGGTCGGCACGGCCGATCCGAAACGCGCCATGCGGGCGGCAGACCGGCTGCCGATCATCATGGAATCCCTGTCGGCCGCCTATGATGTGGTGATTGTCGAGTGTGGTCCATCGGATGCCCGGGATATCCGGCGCCTCCTGTCGTCCGACACCGAGGTGCTGGTGAGCATGGTCGATCCGGAGGAGGGGGAGATGGCGGTCGAGATGCTCGACGACCTGCGTGAAAGCGGCGTCGATGCCCCGATCCTCGTTTCACCG
>NZ_BAMP01000076.1 GCF_000615975.1 Nitratireductor aquibiodomus NL21 = JCM 21793
CTGCGCCGCTTTCTGCGCTTTCGCTTCGGGGGCTCCCCATCCGGGCGCGAAGAACCATCCGCATGGGCCACTTCGCCCTGCGCACGCGCCTGCGAAGCGCCTTCGTCAGGCGATTCTCCAGAGGATGCGTCCTGCACCGGGCCCTTTGCCGCACCGGGGCGCGTGGGCCCGTTCCGGCGCGACTTCTTTCGCCTGGGCGAGGCAGCCGTCTTGCCCATATGGGCAGGCTGTCCGGCCGACCGATCGTCGAAGCCGGGGGAAGAGCCCCCATCCGACGCGGCATCCCGGACGACCTCCTTTACCGGCGATACCTCGCCGTGGTCGTGGTTTTCCACCGCTATTCCTTCGCCGCCGCGCAAGCCCATTGGGCGCAGCAGGCAGCTCATATCGTTTAGTTGGCGGCAGAGTATCAGCCATAGCGGGTTTCACCAAGAGCGGTGTTGGCCGGAAATTTTGTCTTTGTCAGAATTGAATCCGCATCTGCCCTTGACTATAAAACTCATATCGCTAAATAGCGTGGCGAAAGCGGCCAGCGCCGCCTGCTGGGGAATAGGTTAACGGTAGACCCACGGACTCTGACTCCGTTAGTCCTGGTTCGAATCCAGGTTCCCCAGCCAAAAATTTCCAGGCTTTTACAGACACCATTTTCTTTCGCAATTTTGCTTGATATTTCAGCGACTTGCGCGACCGCTGGGCTGACGGAGACAGTGTTACCCGTTTAGTTCGAGGCGGGAATGGCCAGCTTGGCGACGACACTGGGCATTGGTCCTGTAAGGCAGGGCGCGGCAAGACAATGCGCTGTCCCGAAGCATCGCTCAAAACCGCGACAACGCTTCCGGTCCCTACGAACCAAGCATGCCGCCACGTTCGTGCTGACGAAATCCCAATTGCGCGAATGATGAAGACGGCGCCAATCTGGCCGCATCGGACGATGCGGCCAGAGAGTTCTGGATGGTTAGAGTTCCAGTTCACGCTTGCGCGCGAGCAGCGCCTTGAACTCGGGATCATCTGCAAGGGTTTGCAGTGCCCAGAACTCTTCGAGCCATTCTGCTTCGCCCTCCCAATCGCCTTCGATCAGGAGTCGTACATTTCCCAGGGCGCCTTCACGGTCTCCGGCAAGTGCCCGCGCCCCGGCTGCATGGAAGCGGCTCCAGTTGATCTGCTCACTGGCTCGCTCGAAATGCGAGGCCAGCTCGCGGCAATGATCGGGGTCAAGATCACCGATGTTCTCGGCAGGCAACCGGCAACTATAGGCGAAATGTCGATCCAGTTCTGAAAGGCCGATAGATCTACCGATGGCGATGGAGCCCCTGTTGGACGCATGGCTGTGCCATTCGACACCGGGAAGGCCGCGCCGGATACATTCGGCGATGGTTGTCGAAGCGACCAAGCGCCCAAGCCCCAGGCGCCGGAAATCGGGTTCCGTGCCGACACCGACTTCGCACCGTTCACCGCTGACGCTGTCCGTCACGCTATGGCTGACGATCTGCATTGTGCAGAGCGCAGTACCCGACAGCGAGGTTGAAGAACGCCTCCGAAGAAGTCCACCCTTCAACGCAGTCCTCCAGCACTTCAAGGTTGCCCGGATTGCGGTCGAACAGCGCACGATCAATCGGCAGGATTTCAAATCCTGGACCTGGCTGGCTCACTACCGGCAAGGCCGTGCCCACAATATACCCCATGCGAACACGGGGGTGCGGGATTGCAAACGCATTGCGCCCACGCCTTGGAAAGGTGTGGAACCCACCGGATTTCGGCAAAGAAATAGGCCCAATCGGGGATTATTTCCTGCAGGCTAGCAAGAGTTTCGGCCTCGGTATCCGGGTTGCCCGCCAGATAGTAGGCGTCCCCGTTGGCAACGAGCGCTACCTGAGGCTGGCTGGATTGTCTACCCAGACCTCGCCATCGATCGCACCGTCAAGGACGGATGCGATAGCGACATGGATCGACGAGAGTTCAGTTAGAATAGTCTGAGCGACCGAATAGGTCTCGTGCTCGATTTTTTGCATTGATAAGCAATCCTATGGATGCAGCGCCTTGCGCCTGCACCATCGATGGTAACAAGTGGAACAGATCATCTGCTCCGTAGGCAGCCGGCATGCGCCCGCCGGCACTCGGCATGGTGTTGGCCGCCATCTTGGTACCCCGCTCATCACTATAGGCTACTGCGACTGGTTCGCAGGAGGCGTTCCTGTAACCTGTGGGCTGGCACCGCGCAATTGGTCCACCGCGAGAATTGTCGTTCTCCCTGCGGGTAGGCTGGCTGGCTCATGGCCCCGATACGAAACCCACGCCATGATACTGTTAGCCCAAGCGCAATGCCGCACTGCCCTGTTCGAGCATATTTTCCTAGAGTGGCCCATCGTTTCATGGAAACGCTGCCTCGCTCTATCTCCTTGTTCTTCCGCATTTATGCGGGCGTCAGATGTTTCTATCTGACTGCAAAAGGCTCTAGTGAGTCAAAGAGTTAACTTAAATGAACCTTCCACCGAATAGCCCATAGGCAACGTTTAGGCGGGTCACTTCTGCAAGTGCCTCTGAAATTTGCGAACTGAGCGAACCCCTGTCCAACGGACAGAGGGAGTTTGCCGCGGAAAACGGGGCAACGATTGCGGAGGGATTTTGCGCGCAATAGGCCTGGTCCGCGGAGTTTGAATGCGGCCCAGGCGCTAGTCGTGCAAAGCGGTTGATCTCAGGTGATTTCACCCTACCGCAAAAACGCGTTAACGGTCGTCGGCTAGTTTCTGACGCTGCGTGCCTAACCCTTCAATGCCGAGCTCCATCACCTGGCCCGCGCGCAGGTAGACGGGCGGCTTCTGCCCCATGCCGACGCCGGCCGGCGTACCCGTCGAGATGATGTCGCCAGGGGCAAGGCTCATGAAGCGGCTGACATAGCTGATGAGATGCGCCACCCCGAAAACCATGTTGGCGGTGGTCCCGTTCTGATACCGCTTGCCGTCCACGTCCAGCCATAGCTTCAACGCCTGCGGGTCGGCAACTTCGTCGGCCGTGACCAGCCAGGGACCGACAGGGCCGAACGTGTCGGCACCCTTGCCCTTGTCCCATGTGCCGCCGCGCTCGATCTGGAAAGCGCGTTCGGAAACGTCGTTGATCACACAATAGCCGGCCACATGCGACAGAGCATCTTCCTCGGCGATGTATTTTCCGCCCCTGCCGATGATTACGCCAAGCTCCACTTCCCAGTCGGTCTTTTCAGAATCACGGGGAATGAGAACCGTGTCGTTCGGCCCGCAGATCGCGCTGTTGGCCTTGAGAAAGACCACAGGCTCCTTGGGCAGGTCGAGCTTGGATTCCGCCGCGTGGTCAGCATAGTTGAGACCGATACAAACGAACTTGCCCACTCCGGCCACGCAGGGGCCGAGGCGAGGCTCCCCGTCCACAAGCGGGAGGGAAGACGGGTCGAGTGCAGCCAGCTTCCGCAGGGAAGCGGGGGCAATTGCCTTGCCATCGATGTCACCGATCACACCAGACAGGTCGCGGATACGCCCCCCCGCATCCAGCAACCCGGGCTTTTCAGCTCCGGGTTCGCCGTATCTGAGAAGTTTCATGCATTTCCTCCGGGCAGGACCGTCTCGTCGAAGATTCGACGGCAATCCATTTCATACTCAAGGTCGACCACCGGCGGGCGGTTGAAATGCCAGGTCATGCCGTTGCGGTGGGCACCGCGCGGACCGATCTCTGTCGCAATCAAAGGCTGAATATCGTGAACCGAATAAATCTGCACCCCGGTCGTGTCATTCCATGAACCGCCGAAATGAGCCATGCGGCGCTCCATCTCGCCAAGCACGTAGGCGGCTTTCTCGCGAAGCGCGTCCGGCGAGGTATCGCCAAGGCGCACAATGTGATCGCGGTAGTTGCCCTTGCCTTCCGGGGCCTCGCCGGAACCGGCGATTGCGAAGGTTTTCGGCGCTTTCTCGTCTTCAACCGTGTAGATGAAAGCGTGGAAGCCCGGCTCGGCAGGGGCTCCGATCTCGGGGCAAACATTGGAACGGCCAACTGGATTGTCGCTTCCGGTCATGATGCCCCAATCGCGAAGCGTGCCGGTGTAGACGCGGTTGAACTCCTCGAAACCTTCCTCGGTGAACTGGCCGGGAGAGCGCAGTTCGCAAGCGCAGAATGCCGTCAGCGGACGCCCAACCGCTTTCAGATGGGCAGCAATACGCTCGAAACCCTGCTTCAGCGGCACCACCTCGTCGAAGCGAACGCGCACGAGGCGATATCCGGGAAGTGCGGAAACGCCCGCCGAATATTGCATGACGCCGGGAATGTATTCATAGCCACCGGCTTGCATTGTCTTGGTCTGCATTCTCACGTCCTCTGTTGAAATTGTTGGAGAAATCACGAGCCGACCGTCAGCGCCGCATCGAGGCGTCGCAGCGCGGCAATGATGCTGAATGCGGTGATGGCGCTGCTTCGGGGATTGGCTTCGTCCGGAAGGTTGGCGCAGACAACCTTCATCTCGCCTGCCCGTGAGCGCACGCACAGCTCGTGCGTGTTCACCGCAACGGATGGATCGGCCCAGAGTTCGACCGCCGTCGCCTCGGGTCCCGCACCGGCGAGCGCGATTGTCGCCGCCACATTCACATTCTTCGGAAACGCCGCAACGGATTGGCGGGCATTTCCTGAAAAGAGCTGCACTGCGCGGTCGATCGATGCCGTGGGCATCGCTACCCCCTCCACCATGACGGTCTCACCAAAGGAAGCCGGCGGCTTGCGGGTCGTCAGGCGCACCGATTCAAGCCCGATCTCACGCGCCGCGCGCAATCCATCCATACCCGCGACCGCGCCGGAGGGCGCTATGAGCCGGGTCGCCGAAGCCCGTGCCTTTTCCAGAATGCCCGGAACCGTCAGAAGACACCCCACGCTGGCAACGACCAATGTCCGGCCCTCTCGGCCAAACACGCCTTTGGCAAGCTCCGTGAAAACGGCAGGCGGTAGGCACTCCACGACGATATCCGCTTCGTCCGCCACCCTGTCGAGAGAGACGATGTCAGGTACGGAGCGGAAATCGCGAATGCGACGGGCGGCACTTTCGGGGCTGCTTGCGGCAACCGCGACAAGGCGCAATCCATCCATTCCCTCGTCAAGCGCGCGGGCCACACGGAGCCCGACTGAGCCGAGCCCCGCCACCGCAACCCTGCGGATGTCAGCCATAGTTGAACACGAGGAACTTGATGTCGCTCATGCTTTCCATGGCATAGCGCGTTCCCTCGCGCCCAAGGCCGGAATCCTTCCAGCCCCCGAAGGGCATGTTGTCGATGCGATAGATCGGCACGTCGTTGATCATCAGGCCGCCGACATCCCAGGTCTCCAGCGCGCGGAAAGCGGCGCGCATGTCGTTGGTGAAATAGCCGCCCTGAAGCCCGTAACGCGAACTGGCCGCGCGCTGCACGCCCTCCTCGGCGCTTGCCACCTTGTTGAGCGTCACGACCGGGCCGAAAATCTCTTCGGCCTCGACCTTCATATCCATCGTGGTGTCGGTGAGCACCGTCGGCTCGATCAAGGCGCGGTCGCGCTTGCCCCCGGTCAGGACGCGCGCGCCCTGCGCGACGGCTTCGTCGATCCAGCTTTCGATGCGGATCGCCGAACGTTCGTCGATCACCGGCCCCACATCGATGCCCTCTTCCAAGGGATTGCCGACTGCGCATGCCCGGACGCGTGAGACAAGTTCTTCCTCGAACCGGTCATAAACCTTTTCATGTACGAGGATGCGCTGCACACCAATGCAATACTGGCCGCCATAGACAACACCGCCACGCACGCAGCGTGCCGCCGCGAAAGAGATATCAGCGTCATCTGACACGACCACGGCGCCATTGCCGCCCAGTTCAAGCGACACCTTCTTCTTGCCGGCGATGGATTTGATGTGCCAGCCTACACCAGCGCTGCCGGTGAAGGTGACCATGGGGATGCGGTCGTCGCGAACCAGCTTTTCGGCCAGGGGCACATCGCAGTGCACGACCAACAACGCATCCTCCGGCAGACCGGCCTCCAGTAGCACCTCTGCAAGAAGCTTGCTTGTCAGCGGAGTCTGCGGTGCGGGCTTGAGGATCACGGAATTGCCCACGGCAAGCGCCGGCGCGACCTTGTGCAAGACCAGGTTGAGCGGAAAATTGAACGGCGTGATCGCAGGATCGGGCCGATGGGGAAATGCCGTGCAATGCCAACCCGGCGGCCGAGATTTGCAAGCGTGTCGAGGTCGGCGCGATCGAGCTTCAACGCCCCGCCGTCAGCATTGCTCGTCTGGTATTCGAAGACGGCGCTATCGACGTCGAGCGGCACCTCCTTACCGGAAAATGCCCGGGCCTCACGGGCCGCATTGCGCAGGTTGAACAGGGAGCGCGAGACTTCGCCGCGCGCATCGTAGAGGGGCTTGCCCGCCTCGGCAGCGATGAGCCGGACAAATTCCTCCCGGCGGCCATCGATGATATCGGCGGCACGGTCCAGGATATCAGCACGGATGAAGCGCGGCAGACGCCGCATGACTTCAAAGCCCTTGAGTGCCTTTTCCACGGCGGCATCTACTTCGGCCTCGCCGGCCACCGGCATGCGGCCGACGACGCTTCCATCATAGGGGGAGAGGATATCGTCTTCACGGATCGGAGAATTCACGGAAAGGTTCATCGTCTTCATCTTTCAAGATGTGTCAGCATCAGGAGGCGCCGATATAGGCTTCGCGCACAGCAGGCGCCTCACGCAGTTCTTCGGAAGGTGCAGCCATCACGATGCGGCCGCGGTCGAGCACATAACCGCGATGGGCAAGGTCGAGCGCTGTCATGACATCCTGCTCGACCAGCAGAATCGAGACCCCGGCTTTGTTGATCTCGACGAGGGATTCGCCCAGCAATTCGACGGCGCGCGGTGCCAGGCCGAGCGACAGTTCGTCGATCATCAGGAGTTTCGGACGGCTCATGATCGAGCGACCGATGGCGCACATCTGCTGCTCGCCGCCGGAAAGCGTGGCCGCATCCTGGTTGGCCCTCTCAGCCAGGCGCGGGAACATGGTCATGACCCGTTCCAGGTCTTCGTCCACGCTTTTGTCGCGACGACGCAGATACGCGCCCATGAGCAGGTTGTCGCGCACCGACATGGTGCGAAACAGACGCCGTCCCTCGGGCACATGGGCGACGCCCGCCGAAAGGATGTCCTTGCATTCGAGCCCCGCCAGCGCCTCGCCCTCCATGCGGACGCTGCCGGCAGTAGGCTTCACCAGGCCAGAAAGCGTGCGTAGAAGCGTGGTCTTGCCGGCACCATTGGAGCCTATGAGACAGACGATCTCGCCGCGATTGACCTCGATATCAACACCCCACAGGACGCGGATCTCGCCATAGCCGCTCTCAAGGCCCTTAACCTGAAAAAACGGTTCAGCCATTGGCCTTTTCTCCCGGGTTTGCCTCGGCATAGCGGTTGCCGAGATAGGCCTTGATGACACGCTCATCGCGTGTGATCTCCAGGGGCAGGCCCTCGGCGATCTTGGCGCCGTGGTGCAGCACCACGATCCGCGAGCACAGGTTCATGACGACCTTCATGAGATGTTCGATGAGAATGATGGTGACGCCCCGCGCAGCGATGGCGCGGATCATCTCCAGCGCGACATCGATCTCTGCCGGGTTGAGCCCGGCATTGACCTCGTCGAGCAGCAGCACCTTCGGTTTCATGGCGAGGCTCTTGGCGAGCTCCAGCCGCTTGCGACCAGCCAGTGTGAGCTCGGCCGCGAGCACATCCTTCTGGGGCGCAAGTCCCAGAAACTCGATTGCGCTCATCGCCTCGTCGCGCGCTTCGGCCACACTCTTTGCACCGGCAGCGAACGTGGCGGGCGCCATGACGTTTTCAAGCACAGTCATTTCCGGGAAGGGCTGCACCACCTGATAGGTGCGTGCAACGCCCAGCCGGCTGATCTGATAGGGCTTGAGCCCGTCGATGCGCCGCCCGTCGAACTCGATGCTTCCGGAGGTCGGCTTGTAGACGCCGGTCACCAGATTCACCAGCGTCGTCTTGCCGGCACCGTTGGGGCCAATTAGGCCCACGATCTCGCCAGGCTCGACAGACAGATCGACATCATCCACCGCCCGCAATCCGCCAAACTGCTGGGAAACGCCCTTGAGTGTGAGAATGCTCATGCGGCCGTCTCCTTGCCATGGTCTGCGCCGGTCCGCTTGCGCTTCCTGATGAAGCCAAGGACACCGTTGGGCAGGAAGAAGATGAGTGCGACGATCAGCAGGCCGAGCACGGCGGAATGGATCGACAGGAAATTGCGCCACACGACTTCTTCCATCACAAGGAAGGCTGCCGCGCCGATCACCGGTCCGGCGACTGTGCCCGCACCGCCCAGCATGACCATGACGATCGGCTTGACGGAGGTCAGGACGGAATAGACGTCCGGCGGCTCGATATAGAACACCCAGGACGCATAGAGAGCGCCAGCGGAGCCAACGAAAAGCGCCGACAGGACGAAGGCGACAACCTTGTAGAAGGTCGTATTGACGCCAACCATTGAGGACGCATCCTCATTCTGCCGAATGCAGCGAAGAGCAAAGCCGATGCGGCTTGCCGAAACGTACCAGCTCATCAGGAACGCGAGCACGGCAAGCCCGAGCATGGCCCAGAAAAAGAGCTGCGCCTGCGCATCCACCGACATGCGGATGACTGGCAGGTTGAGCCCCATGCCACCGCCTGTCAGGCTGGTCCAGGAGGTAGTAACCTCAAGGAGGACTTCAGCAAGAACCAGGCTCGCAATCGCGAAGTAATGGCCCTTGAGATGCAGGATGGCCGCCCCCATGAGGGCTGCGAAAAGGCCTGCCACGATGCCGGCGGCAAGCCAGGCGAGCGGCATGGGCAGACCGTTCCCCTGGAGAATGGCTCCCGCATAGGCGCCCAGCCCGAAGAAGGCCGCTGTCGCGAAGGAGGGATAGCCGGCGTAACCGCCGATGATGTTCCAGGATTGGGCGAGAACGGCGTACATGGCGAACATAGTGCCAAGACGCAGGACATAGTTGTCGCCGACAAGCGGCAGGAGCGACACCAAGAGAAGCGCAGCGAGGACGTAGATGGGACGCACCGTCATTCGTACCCCCTGCGGCCCATAACGCCGGTCGGCTTGAAGATGAGAAGGATGATGAGAAGCACGAAGGCGATGGTCAGCCCGTGCTGAGGCCCGATCAGAAGTGCGCCGAAGCTCTGGATGGCGCCGAGGGCAAGACCGCCAACGATGGCGCCGGAAATGCTGCCGAGACCGCCCAGAATGCACACGATGAAGCAATGCCCAGGAACTCGGAACCATTGAGCGGCGAGATCGGAAAGATCAGACTGAGGAGGCTGCCGGCAGCGCCCGCCATCAAGCTCCGAGGCCGAATGTAATGGCATAGATGCGCTTGACGTTGACGCCCATGAGGGCCGCCGCCTCCCGATCCATACGCACCGCAACGATCGCGCGGCCGATGCTGGAGCGGACGAGAACGAAATAGAGAATAACCGTGAGTACGCAGGCAAGGAGCATCGCCACCAGCCTGTCGAGCGGCAGAACGAGGCCGCCGACCACGGTGCTGCCCAGCGGATGCGCGAGTTGCACCGTGCGATAGTCCGCTGAGAAGGCGATGATCATGCTGTTGTTCAAAAGCAGGTCGAGACCGAAGGTCAGAACAAGCGTCGTCAGAACGGGTGCGCCCACGACACGGTTGATGAGACCTGCCTGCACCACATAGCCGAGCACAAAGAGCGCGCCGCCAGAAAGGACCACGGACATGAAGGGATGGATGCCCAGGTGCACATAGGCGAAATAGGCAATGTAGGAGCCGAGCACAACGAAGGATCCGTGCAGGATATTGATGACGTTGAGCACGCCCCAGACCAGCGAGAAGCCTACCGCGATGCAGGCATAGAGCCCGCCCAGCACAAGGCCGTTGAGAAGAATCTGTGCGTAAAGCATTGAATACCGTATGGGTTCGATGCCCGCCGGCACCATGGCCGGCGGTTCATGCGATCTAGGGAAATGCCGAAGGTAGACTACTGGATGTCGCTGTAGCGCATCTCGCCCTGCTTGACGGCTTCGGGATAGATCGTCTTGGTCGAGCCGTCCTGGATCTGGAAGACGGGAGGCTCGAGAGAATCGATCTGGCCGGTCTCGTCGAAGCGTACATTGCCGTAGAAGGTCACCGTGTCCATCGCGGCAAGCGCATCACGCACGGCCGTCGGATCGATGGAACCGGCATCGTCGATGGCAAGCTGAAGGATCGCACCGGCGGCGCTGGCGGAGGCCTCGGCATAATCCGGCGTTGCGCCGTATTTGTCTTCGAACGCCTTCACATAGTTGGCAGTCGAACCGAACAGATCCTCGCCTTTGTAGGACACGGCCGGATGCCACCAGGCAGCGCTGGTCACATTCTGCGAAAGCGGGCCAGTGGCGTCGATGAACTCCTTATACGCTGGACCGGCGATCATGGTCAGAACCTTCGGCTTGATGCCGAGGTCAGCCATCTGGCGGCGCATCAGGATGAGATCGTTGATATAACCAGTAATGAACACCCAGTCGGGCTGCGACTGGAGCATGAGCGTCAGCGCAGAGGCGTGATCCATCGTGCCGATTGCGTATTCCGCGAAAGAGACAACCTCAAGGTCCCTGCCTTCTGCCGAGGCTTTCATCTCATTGGCAATGGCGAGCGGGAAGAGATCGTTCCGGGCGTAGATCGCCACAGTCTTCACGCCCTGGCCGGAATCGGCGACGATGTTGGTGAGTGGCGCTGTGAGTGTCTGGTTCGGTGTGAAAGTCCCGAACAGGTACTTGTAACCCTGATCGTAAACGCTGGAGGACGATGCCGTCGCCGCGATCATGGGGATCTGATAGCGCTCGGCAACGGAACTTGCCGCCTTGGCGGCACCGGAACCGAAGGGCGCAAACAGGAAGTTGACCTTGTCATTGGTGATCAGGCGTTCGGCGGTCTGCACGGCGCGTGGCGTGTTGGATTCGTAATCCACATAGACGATCTCGACATTGTAGGTCGTGCCATCCACCTCGATACCGCCCTTGCCATTGACCGTCTCGGCCCACAGGTCATAGCCACGCTGCTGCTTCAGCCTTCGGGCGAAAGCGGCCCGGTCAAAGGCAGCGGCGCACCGATGCGAAGTGTTTCCTGTGCTGCAGCGGGCTGAACCGCCATCATTGCGGCACCCATCACCGAGAGCAGCCACGGCTTGAAAGAAAATCCCATAGAAATACCCCTCATGTCTCTTATTTTGATCGGACATTACGTAGTGGCTCACACCCTAGGGGAAATTAGGTGCGTCAAGGAAGCATCAATGTGAGCACGAAGCGTTGCATTTCATGCAACGCGCGAAAAGGCTTCTGCCGTCTCGATAATGACCGCAGCGAGTTTGCCGGCCGAAGGCGTAAGCTCGACCTCGGCACGCTTGCAGATCTGCGTGGTGGAAAGCGAAAGCGCCCGCGACACAATCGGGATTCCAACGAGTTCGCCCGAGGCTAGCTCACGCTCGAAGGAGAAGGCCGGCAGAAAGATAAGCCCCATATTCTGCAGGGCAAACTTGCGCATCATATCGATGGAGTTTGTCTCGAGTCGGATGTTGAGTGTCAGAAGGTCGGCCTTCACCGCATGATCGACCAGATGGCGAATACCGAAAGAGCGATCAGGCACACCCACCGGCAAATCGCCGATGTCGCCCATCTGGATTTCCTTGCGCCCAGCCAGGGGGTGCGCGGAGGAAACGACCACCATCAGAGGCTGCCGGAAGCTCGACAGCATCTCCACTTCAGGCCGCGGATAGGGCTGGAAGGAGATGCCGATATCGCAGCGATCTTCCGCGACCGCTCGCATCACCTCGTCGGTGCTGGCGGTGCAGACTTCATAGGTAATGCCGGGATGCTGTTCTCCGAATGTGGCCAGGGCGCGCGGCAGGAGCCCACCGATCATACCTTCCACCGTGTAGATGACTACGTGGCCGCTATCGAGATTCTTGAGAGAATCGATTGAGCTGCGCAAACGCTGCAGTTCCTTCGCCCGACTCTGCACATAACGGGCAGCCAGTTCCCCCGCCGGCGTGAGGCGAACGCCCTGCGCCTGGCGCACCAGTAGCGTGGTTCCATAAAGGTGTTCGAGCTTCTGGATCTGGCGGCTGATAGAGGAGGCGGAAATATGTAGCTTCTCGGCCGCCTTGCGGATCGAACCCAGTTCGGCCACCGTCTCGAAATAATAAAAAGCCGTATCCATTCGCCTATTTCACTCCCGCGCCTCGAACCGCTGCCCTGAAGATAGATCGACTTCCAGGGCTTGCACCAGGAGAACGTCAGTTGTTGATGTCAGTCGGTCTTGAGTCCGTCATTCTCAGACTCGGAGTCTTTTGAAACCCGTAGCGGTTCCGTACAAATGCAAAAAACCTCGGCGTCCCGATCCCCTGCATTGACGTAGGCATGCCCCATTGTGCTGTCCAGATAGATGCTCTCGCCAGGCCCCAGCCTCACAGGCGCATAGAACTCCGAATGCACAACGACCTCCCCGTCGATAACGACCAGAAACTCCTCGCCGCCATGCTTCTCCAGCGGGCCAAACTCCTTGATGGATGATGCCTTGATACGCGCGTGAATGGGGACCATTCTCTTGTTGGTCAATTCTCCACAAAGATATCTGTACACATAGTTCTTGGTATCGATCACAACGCCATCGCCATCCCTCGACGGTACGAAGCGGCTATTGGGCGACGCCTTTTCGCTTTTGTCATCCCCAATCAACTGCCCGATTGTCAGGTCAAGCCCCTCCGCCAGGCGCAGCACTTTGTCCAGCGTCGGGGAAAGCGCGCCGTTCTCAATTTTAGAGATTGTGGAAACCGCAACGCCCGAGCGTGAGGCAAGGTCGTTGAGCGTCAATTGACGGGATTTGCGCAAGTATCTGAGCCGTGCCCCCAGTGCCTGGGTGGTGGTCATGAGCAGGTGTTCCTCTTTCAATCTCAAATGGTTGTATCAAGCCTCCAATCGATTGGAAATTATTTTCGTATATGAAAACTTTTGTTGCTTTCCGAAAATTCTTCGATAGCGTTGGGGCAATGGAATAGCTGTTAAAGGGCAAACACTACATGCCGGATCGCTCCGTTTCAGCAGACGCAATCGTCATCGGTGCAGGCATTGCAGGCGCTTCCGTGGCGGCCGGGCTTTCCCAGACCATGCAGACGGTACTGGTCGAGATGGAGGCACAGCCGGGATATCACACGACCGGGCGATCCGCTGCCGTATTTGCTCCCAGCTACGGCCCTCAAAGCGTCCGTGCCCTGACCCGGGCCTCCCGAAACTTTCTCGGCACCCCTCCAGACGGGTTCGCAGAAAACCCGCTTCTGACCCCACGCGAGATCCTGATGCTCGCAAGAGAGGATCAGCTGGAGGCGCTTGACGGTCTGATCGAGATGGCATCCTGCGAGACAAGCGTGGAACGATTGGTTCCTGAAGCGCTAAGAGCGCGTCAACCCCTCGTGCGATCGGGCTACGCAGCAGCCGGAATGCTGGATAAAGATGGCCAGGATATTGACGTTGCCGCGCTCCATCAGGGATTTCTGCGCGTTTTCAAAGCCCGCGGCGGCCAGCTTCTTAACAACGCGCCGGTGCAGGCGCTTGAGCGCATCGGCAATGACTGGGAAGTTCATACAAAGATCGGCACGCTCACCGCGCCTTTGGTGATCAATGCCGCCGGTGCCTGGGCGGAGGAGATTGGCCAACTCGCCGGCGCGGAACGCATCGGGCTCGTTCCGAAGCAACGCACTGCAATGGTCGTGGCCGAACCGGAAGGTTTCACGCGCCGCGATGCTCCAATTACAATCGATGTCGAGGAACAGTTCTACCTCAAACCAGATGCTGGCCGCCTGCTGATCTCGCCCGCCGACGAGACACCGTCGGTTCCCTGCGATGCACAGCCTGAAGAGATTGACATCGCAATCTGCGCAGACCGGATCATGACGGCCTTCGATCTCGACATCCGTCGGATCGACAACAAATGGGCGGGGTTGCGCAGCTTCGTAGCGGACAAGGAACCGGTGATCGGTTACTCGCAGGTGACGCCCGGCTTCTTCTGGATGGCAGGACAGGGAGGGTATGGCATACAGTCCGCTCCTGCGGCAGCGGAGTTGGCGACCGCCCTGGTGCAGGGCACGCCCCTCCCGGCCCATATTCTCGATCAGGGGCTTGACCTTCGCCGCATAGCGCCCGATCGCATGGCGTGTGCGGCATGATCTGGCTCATCCCCGTGATTGCCGCTGCCATGTTGGCCTCAGGGTTGGCACTGGCTACGTCATCGGCGGCGCGGCTGTGATGACCTTCATCCTGACCGACAACACCCGCTATCTGGCAGTCTTGCCACAGAAGGTCTTTTCGCAGATCAGCGTTTTCTCGCTTCTGGCGATGCCGCTCTTCATTCTCGCGGGCGAGCTGATGAACCGCGGCGGCGTTACAAAGTCGCTGATCGACCTCTCAATGGCGTTGATCGGGCGCCTGCGCGGAGGGTTGGGGCATGTGAACATCATGACCTCCGTGTTCTTTGCGGGCATCTCGGGTTCGGCTGTCGCCGACGCGGCGGCACTCTCCAACACGCTCGTTCCGGAAATGCGCGAACGCGGCTATACGGCGGAGTATGCGGGAGCTGTCACGGCAGCATCATCCATCATCGGCCCAATCGTGCCACCGTCGATCATTCTGATCTTCTACGGCGCCCTGATGCAGACTTCGGTGGCTGCACTTTTTGTGGCCGGGATCGTTCCGGGTCTTCTCCTTGCCGCTGCACTGTTCGCCGTGAACGGGTGGTACGCATGGCGTGAAGATCATCCGCGCGTCGAGAAGTCTGATACGCGACCTTTGTTGCCGGCGATTGTTGCTGCGATACCGGCGTTATGCCTGCCGCTAATCATCGTCGGCGGGATCATCTTGGGCTGGATGACGCCCACGGAAGCAGCAGCAGTCGCCGTGTTTGCGGCTGCTATCGCCGCCTTCTTCTATGCGCCGCTCACGCGCCAGGACATCTGGGAGAGCTTTTCACGGTGTGCTGTTCTGACGGGATCGATCTTCATGATCCTTTGCGCCGTCGCCGCTTTCGGCCATCTGGCCGCGCTGGAACGCATCCCTCAGACCATTGCAGGACTGGTGGAGGACATGGGGCTCGGACCGATCGGCTTTCTGATCGCGATGAACCTGCTCTTCATAGTGGCAGGCATGATCATGGACGTGCCGGTGGCGCTGGCGCTTCTCGTGCCTCTCCTGGCACCTGTCGCCCTGGCCAACGGCGCTGACCCGGTCCATCTGGGCATCATGATCTGCTTCAACCTGTGCATCGGCCTGGTAACCCCTCCACTGGGGGGCTGCCTCCTGATCGTGTCAACGGTCACGGGTGTCAATTACTGGAAGCTGGCCCGCGCAGTCATTCCCTTCATCATCGCAGAGATCATTGTTTTAGGAGTGCTTGTATCCGCCCCGGAGATCAGCCTTTGGCTGCCTCGAACGCTGGGACTTTGGGAGTGATGCAGGAACCAATCTACAGGGAGGAATACCATGTTGAAACTGACCCACGTCCTCAAGGCATCGGTCGTCAGCCTCGCTCTGACATTTCCCGCCATGGCAGAAGTGAAGATCGCCCTTGACAGCCCGCCGGATCTGAAAAACTCCGGGACATATATGTGGGCTCACACCTTTGGCGAATATCTCAATGCAAATGGCATAGAAGCCGTGGAGTTCGAGCGGAACTCCCTGGGGGAAGAAGCGGAACGTCTCGATCAGGTCAGTCAGGGCTTGCTCGAAGTATCGATGTCGGACGCAAAATCCGCCGGCACACTGGATGGAACGATCTTCGGCGCGATGATGCCCTACTTCTTTGAAGATCTCGCACAATTGGACAAGGCGCTCGACGAAGGCGGGATGCTGGCCAGGATGAACGAAGGCACGACCCCCAAGGGTGTTCGCATACTGGACGTTGTTATGACCGGCACTCCGACCGGCATCTTCACCACGGAAGTTCCGATCCGCACCTTTGACGATATCAAAGGCGTTCGCATGCGGGCGCTCGATGAGGTGCAGATCAACACCTTTGAGCAATGGGGCTCGAAAGGAACGATTGTCTCCTGGTCGGAGGTGCCAAATGCGCTGCAGACCGGTGTCGCCGGAGGCTATATCAACCCTGCCTTCGTGCCAGTGACCTACGGGCATACGGCCTTCATCAACTATTTCACCAATGCACGACTGAGCCAGTCTGTCCGCGTCGCGATTGCGTCGGAAGACTGGTACCAGAGCCTGACGGACGAAGAGCGCGACATCGTCCAACAGGCGGTCGTGAAGGCACACGAAGCCAATCGCAAACTGGTGTCTGACGACACGGCCGTTCTGAAGCAGCTGGAAGAAGCCGGGATCGAAGTGATCGAACTTCCGGATGAGGAACGCGCAAAGTTCCGTGAAGCCAGCCAGCCCATCTACGTTTCAACGGAGATGCCAGAAGGCGCGCTGGAGGCATGGAACAAAGCGGTGGGGCGCTGACAGTGTCGGCGATCGCGGACCGGCTGAACTGGTTTTCCTGGCGTCTGAACCGACTTGCTCTCCTTGGCGCAACACTTTCTGTGGCAATCATGCTAGCAGCAGCCGGTTGGCAGGTGATCGCCCGCTACATCTTGAACCAGCCTCCCATATGGACCGAAGAGCTTGCACGATTTTCGATGGTCTGGGGCGGGCTTCTGGGTGCGTCCTGTGCCTACCGCTTTCGCCGCGATCCCAATCTGTTTCCAGATGCGCTGGAAACCTCGGGACTCCGGGGACTGGTGTTTTCTCTCATACGCTCGTTCGGCGTGCTCTGTTTCATTCTGCCTATTTTGTGGTTCAGTTTTCTGGGGCTGGGTGCCGATCCGGCGCGAAGCTATATCGCACGCCTTGCCGGTCGACAGACCGAGACGATGGATTTGCCCATGGTGGTGTTCGGCATTGCGATCCCGCTGGCCTTTGCAGTGATCCTTTTCCATGTTCTGGCGGATGTTGCGACCGCGCTGGCCAATCTCAGGAATAGAAAATGAAACTGTTCATGGCGTCGTTAGCGACTGAAACCAATTCTTTCTCGCCTATCCCGACTGGCTGGAGTGGTTTCAAGGAACACCTCTACACCAAGTCCGCGTCACGCGGTGAGGCAGGACTTTACGCAGCGGCCGTGACCCGCTGGCGCGCGATGGCAGAGGCGCAAAACTGGGAAGTTATCGAGGGGCTATGCACGTATGCACAACCCGCCGGCCCTACTGTGCGCGCCGTATACGAGACGATGCGTGACGACATCCTCAGCGACTTGCGCGCGGCCATGCCGGTCGACGTCGTCCTCATGTCCATGCACGGAGCAATGATCGCGCAAGGCTACGACGATTGCGAAGGCGACATGATGGCCCGTGTACGGGAAATCGTGGGACCCGACGCCATCATTGGACTTGAGCTTGACCCACACTGCCACCTGACAACCCAGATGCTGGACAATGCGACCGCGATTGTCTGCTACAAGGAGTACCCGCACGTCGATGTGGTCGAACGCGCGGAAGACCTTTTCGCCCTCTGTGCCGAAGCCGCTGCAGGCAGGGTGAACCCGGTCATGCGGGACTACGACTGCCGCATGATGGCGATGTATCACACGCCTTTCGACCCTATCCGGAGCTACGTCGACCGCATGTCCGCCATGGAGGGCAAGGACGGCATTCTGTCCGTGTCACTGGTGCATGGTTTCCCATGGGGAGACAGCCCGCGCTGCGGCACCCGCACGCTGGTTATCGCAGATGGGAACGCCAGCCTGGCCGAACGTCGCGCCAGAGAACTGGGCCAGGAGCTTTGGGCGATGCGCAACGACCTTCGACGCTTCCCCAATATGGAAGATGGTCTTGATCTGGCGGTGAAACTTGACGCCAATCCGGTTGTCCTTGCCGATTTCGCAGATAATGCAGGTGGCGGCGCGCCCTCAGATTCGACATTTGTCCTGCGGGCGGCACTGGAACGCGGTCTCAGGGATATCGCGTTTGCAACATTCTGGGACCCGGTGCTGGTTGGCATGTGCATGGATGCGGGGATCGGTGCCAAAATGGCCGTACGCCTGGGCGGGAAGATCGGGCCGATGTCGGGAGACCCGGTAGACCTGACAGTGACCGTGCGCGGGATCGCCACCGACGCCGTACAGCATCTGGGCACAGCAGAGATGAACATGGGCGATTGCGTCTGGCTGGAAGCTGACAGTGTTCATGTCGTGATCAACACGCTGCGCACGCAGACCTTCCATCCGGAAGCTTTCCAGAATTTGGGGATCGACCTCTCCAAAATGAAATATGTGGTGGTGAAGTCGTCACAGCATTTCTATGACGGGTTTGCGCCCATTGCAGCGGAGGTCATACATCTGGCAACGCCCGGTGCGATCACCCCGGACTACACCATCGTGCCCTACACACGGCGAGACGGGAACTTCTGGCCCAGGACGGAAACCCCCTTTGCCGGAGAGGACCCTGCACCGTGACCGAAACCTATGACATCATACTGCGCAACGGTCGCGTAATGGACCCTGAAACCGGATTGGACAGGGTTTGCGACGTGGCGATTTCGGCCCACAAGATCGCCAGAGTTGGGCATTTCGAAGGGAGCGCCGCCCGCGAAATCGACGCCACCGGACTGATCGTGGCGCCCGGTTTCCTCGACCTGCATGCTCATGGGCAATCCGTAGCCGCAGACCGGATGCAGGCTTTTGATGGGGTGACCACGACACTGGAGCTCGAAGTCGGCGCGTTGCCGGTAGCTGGATGGTATGAAAGGCAGGCGACGCTGCCCCGCGCACTGAATTACGGCACTGCTGCGGCCTGGATATTCGCACGCAAGGTCGCCTTCGGCGCAATCGAGCTCGACGCAGATGTGCATCCGATCGACCAGATGGGTGCCGGTTCGGAAGATATGTGCTGGTCCACGGAAGCTGCCGATTCCCAGCAGACGGATGAGATCGTTTCCCTGGTGCGGCAGGGGCTTGATGAAGGAGCTATCGGCATCGGACTGCCCAACGGCTACGCCCCCGGTGCCGGCGTGAAGGAGATGGCGGATATCTGCGATCTCGCCTTTCAGTACGGGACGCCGACCTTCACGCACATCGCATATCTAAGCAATATCGACCCGAAAAGCTCCGTCGACAGCTATGTCCGCCTGATAGGACTGGCCGGCGCTACCGGGGCGCATATGCATATCTGTCACCTCAACTCGACCTCGTTGATGGATATCGAGCGCGTGGTCGAGTTGGTCAGCAAGGCGCAGGAGCAAAATCTGCCGATCACGACAGAGGCGTATCCTTATGGCACGGGTGCGACCGTGGTCAGCGCCGGGTTCTTCATGGAACCCGATTTCGTCAGGCGTACCGGAAGCAACTACTCGAACATCGAACTGATCCGCAATCACCACCGCTTCACCGAGCGAGAAGATATGCGCCGGGCCAGAGAAGCGTCCCCGACGGATCTGGTAATGTGGCACTTTCTGGATGTGGATGCCAATGACGAGCACCGGCGCCTCCTTGATCTGTCGGTTACCTACCCGGTGGTTCGATCGCTTCAGATGCGATGCCCTGGATAAATGAAGATGGCAGCATTTACGAAGGCCTCGAATGGCCGTTGCCCGATCAACTCTCCGCTCATCCCAGATCGTCCGGAACCTTTACCCGGTTCCTGCGGGAACATGTCCGCGAACGCCGGACCATGTCCTTGATGGATGCATTGGCCAAATGCACTATCCTGCCCGGCAAGGTAATCGAAAGCTGCGCCCCACAGATCGCAAAAAAGGTGCGCCTTCAGGAAGGCTGCGACGCGGATATTGTAGTCTTCGATCTTGAGACCCTGACAGACAGGGCAGAATTCAATGCGATGAACAGACCGTCGGAAGGTGTTCGGCAGCTTCTGGTCAACGGGCAGTTCGTTATTCTGGACGGCGAACTAGAAACCGGGGCTGCGCCCGGGCAACCGATCCGGCATGAGATGCGTGAGTGTTCCAGTTCTCCTTGTTACCGGGTTCCTGGGCGCAGGCAAGACGACCTTCATTAATCGACTGCTGCAGGCAGAGCACGGACTGCGCATTGCGGCCATCGTCAACGACTTCGGCTCGATCAACATCGACGCCGAACTGCTGGCCCAGACGAGCGAGGGTGTCATTGGACTGAAGAACGGCTGCATCTGCTGTTCATTGCAGGGCGATCTCATGCGTACGCTCAAGGTGGTTCTGTCCCGCACGCCGAAACCCGAGTTGATCGTGATTGAAGCGAGTGGCGTCGCAGACCCGGCCGGCATCGTCCAGTCGCTCATGGATCCGGTCATCTGGAAGGAAGCCCGTCTGGAAACCGTGATCGGCATTGTTGACGCGCCCGATGCGGCCCGGCGCGCAGATGACCCGCTCTGGCAGGCACAGCTGCAGGGATCTGATATCCTGTTCCTGTCCAAGACTACGGAATGCCCGCAAGGTGACCTGAAAGCGCTTCGCGCTGGTCTGGCCTCCCGCGGGAAAAACTGCATCCTCAACATGGATGATGCGCCTGTTCCGTTGAGCGCCCTTTTCATTGAGGACAACAGTCCCCGCGCCCCGGTCGAAGCAGACCTCCAGAATGACGACCGTTTCGTCCATGTGGAGTGGGAGTACGAAGGTCTCGTGGATCTGCCTTCCTTTCAAGAAGCGATTTTGCGGATCTCCGACACTGCGCTGCGCGGCAAAGGCCTTCTAAGCTTTACAGGTCGACAGGGTAGACATGTTTTCCAGCTCGTCGGAAAACGCGCCACCTTATCATCTGCACCGTGGGATCAGGAGAAAGGCTGCCGGCTGATACTCATTGGCGAGCGCAACGCATTCGACGCGACGCAGTATTGCGCAAACTGAACAGGCTGAGGATGCACACCTCTGACGAATAAAACACCTGTCACAGGAAAGTATTGCACCCTAACATCATGCCTGACTGCGCGAGAATGCGACTCCGTCTCTCCTGGAATTTCCCCAGATCGGACAGACAAAGAGGCTTGTAAATAGATTTCATAATACATAAAATTATAATA
>NZ_BAMP01000075.1 GCF_000615975.1 Nitratireductor aquibiodomus NL21 = JCM 21793
GTGCGGTTGACGGCGCGCTTGGCGCCGAACTCCTCGCCGCCTTCAAGAAGGTCATCGAAAATCCGATGGCGATGCTGGTTTGATTTGCGTCCCCGGTTTGCTGAGGGGCTCGTTGCCGGGGAAGCAGAGGGGGGAGCGGCTTGTCGTTATGACGAAGAGACAGGCCGCTGTTGGGGTGGGCAACCGGGGGTAACCCTGGAACTTTGACCGCGTAACTTGGCGCTGCCTGGATCATCACGGGCAGCGCCTTTTCTTTAGAGCGGATCATCGTTTCATGGAAACGCCACTCCGCTCTATCTATCTGTTTCTCCGCATTTATGCGGACGTCAGGTGATTCCACCTGGCTGCAAAATGCTCTAAAGGTCCGCTACGGTTTCGCGGATGAAGCCGCGCCGGGTGAGCTCGGTCTCCACCTCGCTCCAGCTTGCGCACGTGGCGTGGGCTCCGGCGGCCTGCAGTTTCTCCGCATGACCGTCGAAGGTGTGGCTGCCGCCAGTGAAGCCGATCGCGGTCATGCCGGCTGCAACCGCACCCTGCACACCGAATGGCGAATCCTCGATGACCACGGAGGCGGTGGGCTCGCCGCCGAGCTTTTCGGCTGCGAACAGGAAGATGTCCGGGGCCGGCTTGCCGTTCTTCACCATCGACGTGCTGAAGACATTGTCTGCGAAAAATTCCGCAATGCCGGCCACATCAAGGCTTAGCGCAATCCTTTCCATCGAGGAGGACGAGGCGACACAGCGTGCGGTTTCAAGATTGCGCAGGAACGGGAGAATGCCGCGTGTCGGCTCCAGCTCTTCCTCAAGAAGCGCCCTGGTCTCCAGCCAGATGTCTCCTTCGGCGTGGGCGGGAAAAGCGTGTCCTGTAAGTTCTTCAATACGGACGATGATATCGGCCTGCTTCATACCGATGCACTGGCCGACCACATCACGGGTCAGCGCAAGGCCATGCTTGTTGTAGACGCGCTCATAGGCGATTGCGGCAAGCGGTTCGCTGTCGACAAGGACACCGTCGCAATCGAATATGATCAGGGGCTTGCTCATGGAAACTCCAAATTGAATTGAAACTGATGTGGGGACGGGCTCCGGCAGACGCTCTTTCACGTCGCGGGATCGGGGAAGATTGAGGGAGCCTCGATGCTCCTGCGCTTCGCTTCCATCGCCGTACGCATGGCCAGCCGTCCCTCGATCAGATCAGGCGCCACCCAGTTGGGTTCCGCGCCGAAAAACCGATCAAGAAACGCGACTGCGGAGGCAGGCATTTCGCGCGTATTCTCGCGGTAAGACCACCAGGTGCGCAGGTCGTCAGCGCAGCGGTTGAGGTGTGGCGTCTGGCCAAACTCCTGCTCGAAGATGGCAGCAATCGCGCAGACGCAATAGTTTGTATAAAGGAAACCCTCAGGCCAGAAGGTCACGATGTCGGCATTGTCGGCTGCGCTTGAAACAGCGCTTGCCTGAGCAATGGAGACGGGGGCGTGGCGGATCATCTCCTTCAGCGCCAGCCCGGCGGCGTAGATGATGAAATCGCCGCGATCGAGCCTGGCATAGGCTTTTTGCGCATCCACCATTTCCACCCAGTCGAGAAAGACGCGTGTCAGCTTCTCCTCGCTTACCACGAACTCAACGCCATAGTGCTGCGTCACCGCCTTCGCGTTGCCGCGAAATGTTGCCCGAAACCAGCGCAATTGACGTAGCCGATGGCGCAGATCGGGCATGACGGCCAGTTCGTTTTTGAAATCGAGGTCCAACGCTGAACTCCTTCGCCCGGACAATAGCACGCAGCGGGCGGGTTCCAACCAAATAAGCCCACGCTCCAGGCTCAAAGGAATATACAATTTGACATTCTAAAAAACAAATGTTCTTAGTTCGGGATTAACGAGTATGCAGTGCGTGCGCTTGGAATAAGCGTTTCGGGAGGAACGGCCTGATGGCAATATGGCAATGGGGGCTCCTGCTCCTCGCGGTCGTATGGGCTTTGCAGTCCTACGGCGTCTGGCTGCAGATGCGACACTACTCCGATGTCTTCAAGGGCATCACGCAGAAATACACGGACGGCTTTGTGGGAACGGGCGCTTTTCACGGCCGCTTTCTGAAGCGCGGGGCGATTGCCATTGTCGTTGTCGCGCCGGATCTTTCCGTCCGCCGCGTTCTGACAATGAGCGGGCGATCGGTTTTTGCAAAGTTCAAACGACATGAGGAATTCGAGGGCATGACCCTCGATGCGCTGCGGGCCGAGCCGGCGATCTTCGGTGAAGACAAGCCTGGCCTTACTGCGGCAATCACCCAGGCAGTGGCGCAGATAGACCGTACGCGAGCGGGGGATGAACCGCCGCTTCGGGAATCTCTGGCCGCGGCAAAAGCATGACATACGGGATTGCACGCTCACCGGGGCTCAAGCAACGAGGTGGGCAGAAGAGAGAGGGAGGACTATGTCTGTCATTTCATTAATGGCCCAGCATGCCGATACGGCCATGCAGGGGCTGCACATGGCCGGGGCGGTGGCGGGCGATGCCGCGCTCACCGGCAAGCTGGCCGCCAAGGCGGCAGCTAATGATCTTGTCGTGCTTGCCCAGGCAGGCAGCGACATTTCGGTCGAAGAGTTCCGGCAGAAGCTGGATTCGGTTGCCCAGGAAGAGCAGCTTGGCTGGCTCACGGCTGCCGGCAAATACTTCATCGGCATCTTCCAGAAAGGCGGCGAAGTGTTCGCCGGCTTCGTCACCGGCATCATTCCGACGCTGGTCGTGCTGATGACGGCCTTCTACGCCATCACCGAACTGGTGGGCGAAAAGCGCGTGCATGGCCTTGCCCAGAGTGCCGGGCGCATCGCGCTCACACGCTACACGGTTCTTCCGGTTCTTGCGGTTTTCTTCCTCACCAACCCGATGGCATACACCTTCGGTTCGTTCCTGGAAGAAAAGCACAAGCCGGCGTTCTATGACGCTGCGGTGTCTTATGTGCACCCGCCGCTCGGCCTGTTCCCGCATATCAATCCGGGCGAGTATTTCGTCTGGGGCGGCATCCTCGTCGCGCTGCTCGAGCTTGAGAGCCAGGGCGTTGTTCCCGGTGGTTATCACATCACCGTGGCGATCTGGTATGCGCTGGTCGGCCTCGTTGTCATCCTTCTCAAGGGTATGCTGACCGAGAAGATCACCGCCATCATGGCGCGCCGCCAGGGCGTTGAGCTCTAGGGGAGGGGCAGGACATGGCGAAAACATATAAAGCAGTAAAAATTTCGAAGGGCTCGTCCGGCTGGGGCGGCCCTCTGGTGATCGAACCGACGGCGCAGCGCAACAAGGTGGTATCCGTCACGGGTGGCGGCATTCATCCGGTGGCGCAGCGCATTGCGGACATGACCGGCGCTGAAGCGGTCGACGGCTTCAAGAGCCCGCCGATCGAAAGCGAGATGGCGGTGGTCGTGGTCGATTGCGGTGGTACCGCGCGCTGCGGCGTTTATCCGCGCAAGCGCATTCCAACCGTCAACCTGACCCCGGTCGGCCAGGCGGGTCCGCTCGCCCAGTTCATCACTGAGGACATCTATGTCTCCGGTGTCACGCCGGAGAGCATCGAGATGGCTGACGGGAGCGAAGCGGCAACGGTTGCCGGTGGTGCTGCCAGTGCCGGCGACGCCGCGGAACAGGCCACCGCCTCTGCCGCTGCGCCGGCACCCTCCAGTGAGGGTGGCCTTGTGGGGCTCATCAGCAGTGTCGGCCGTGTCATGGGTCGCGTTGTCGGTATTTTCTTCAACGCCGGCCGCCGCACCATCGACCAGGTGGTCCGCAACGTATTGCCCTTCATGGCCTTCGTGACCATGCTGATCGGCCTGATCCTCTATACGGGCATCGGCGATGTTCTCGCTCAGCCCATGGGGCCGCTGGCAAACAACATTATCGGCCTGCTCATCATCTCGGCCATCTGCGGCCTGCCGTTCCTGTCGCCCATTCTCGGGCCGGGCGCGGTGATTGCGCAGGTGATCGGCGTGGCGATCATCGGTCCGCAGATTGCCAATGGCACGATTTCGCCCGCCATGGCGCTGCCGGCGCTGTTTGCCTACAACACGCAGGTGGGCTGTGACTTCGTGCCGGTGGGCCTCGCGCTCGGCGAAGCCAAGCCCAAGACTATCGAAATCGGCGTCCCGGCAGTTCTTATCAGCCGTCAGATCATGGGCCCGGTTTCCGTGGCTCTCGCCTGGGCTGTCAGCCTGGTGGTGCTTTAATCATTGGAGCCGGCGGCTGCCTTCGGGTGGCCGCCGTTTCCGGAATACCAGATCGCCGTGCGTCCATCCGGACGCACAAGGGGCGATCTAAACTATTGATCGAGCATCGGAACAATCCGAAAGCCGGATTTCACTTTTCGGTCCGATGCTCTAGTCTGCATGGAGTTTTCTTGAATGTCGGTGTTTCTCAAAACGCGCATAACCGCAGTCGGTCCGGAAGTCGCGGATCTTGCCGAGGGCGGTGTCCTGATCCTGTTCGCTGACGGTGCGCCGGAGGAACTTGCCGAGGTTTCGGTGCTTCATGCGGTGGTAGATGGCCCGAGCGATGATGCGCCCGTGCCCGGCACACGCGTTTCGATTGGCGATGGCGTGAGCGCCGAAGTGACCGCCATGGGCGATGCGGCATGGAACAAGGTGCGCGAGATCGGACATGTCGTGGTGAATTTCAACGGCGCGACTGCCGTGGAGCGTCCTGGCGAGATCTGCGCGTCCGTAGTAGAGCCGGACAAGCTTGTCGCGGCGCTGAAGACGGATGCCGTGATCACCATCGGCGCCTGACGCCGTCACGAAATCGAAGACAGAGATACGAGACCGGTATGGAACGCTCGACCATTGTCCGAGTGCAGGACGGCCTGCACGCCCGACCCGCAACACGCTTCGTGCGCCTCGCCAAGGGGTTCGAGAGCGATGTGGAGATCGTCAAGGGAGAGAAGGCCGTCAGTGCCAAGAGTTCGGTCAAGCTGATGCTGCTCGGCGTGAAGGAGAATGACGAAGTCCATTCGTGCCGATGGTGCCGATGCGATTGAAGCCGTCGATGCGCTCATCGCCTATCTGGAAAACCCGCTTTCGGGCGTCGAGGAAGGTGCGGGCGAGAGCGCGACGCAACCCGTCCCGCCGCAGAAGGAACATGCCGCAAAGAAAGCTGCGACGGAGGTAGCCGGCCCCGTGGCGGACGGGGGGATCCACGGTGTTGCCGCCAGCGCAGGCCTCGGCCTCGGCCCGGTCTTCGCGCATTTTCCGCAGCAGATCGTTCCGGCAAACAAGACGCTGTCGGCAGATGAGATCGCTCCGGAGAAGAAGCGCTTCGAAGACGCCATTCTGCGGCTTCAGGAAAAACTCGATCGCTCGCTTGCTTCCGACGGAATGCAGGAGAGCGACCGTGGTATCGTCGCGGCCCTGCGTGACATCGCTTCCGACGATGCGCTGCGCGATGAGACGCTCGCCGCCATTGATGGCGGACTGGATGCGGTTTCAGCGGTCATCGCTGCATCTTCGCGCCTGGCGGATGATTTCCGTAAGCTGGACGATGCCTATATGGCTGCGCGGGCAGAGGATATGGAGTCCATTGCGCGGCAGATCTGCCTGACGCTGCTGGGACAGGAAGATGCACGTCTGGACGACATTCCCGACGGTGCCATTCTGGTTGCCGAGGATATCGGTGCCTGGGATCTTGCGCGCGCGCCGCTCAAGCGTCTTGGTGGCGTGGTGTGCGGTCACGGTGGCGCGACTTCGCATGTGGCGATCATTGCCCGCACGCACGGCATTCCGGCCGTGCTTGGCCTCGGGGACGCCGTCAACCAGTTGCGTGAGGCAAAAGAAGCAGCGATCGACGGCCATACAGGCCAGGTCGTTGTCGAGCCGGATGCGGCAACCCGCGCACGCTTTGACGAGATGATCGGCGCCGCCGCCCGCGAAAGGGAAACCCTCAAGGCTTACAAGGACGTGGTGCCGCGCCGGACCGATGGCACGGTCATCCAGGTGGCGGCCAATCTGGGTTCGCTCGAAGAAGTGGAAGCCGCGCAGGAGGCTGGTGCGATGGGTGTCGGCCTGTTCCGCACCGAGCTTCTGTTCATGCGCCACATGCATCTGCCTTCCGAGGATATGCAGGCGGAAACTTATGCAGAACTCGCACGCGCATTCCCTGATCATCCGGTGATCGTGCGCACGCTCGATATCGGCGGCGACAAGCCGATCTCCGGCGTTGAGTTTCCGGAAGAGGAAAATCCGTTCCTTGGCTGGCGCGGCATCCGCATGTGCCTCGACCGCACGGATATCTTCAAGGTTCAGCTTCGTGCCCTTCTGCGCGCTGCCGTTCACGGCAATCTGCGGGTGATGCTGCCCATGGTCTCGGATGTGGAAGAAGTGCGCCGCACGCGTGCCCTCATCGATGAATGCGCAGCCGAGCTGAAAGCCGAGGGGGTCGCCTGCGGCGAATTCCCGCTCGGGGTCATGATCGAGACGCCGGCTGCGGTCTTCGGCGCCGCGGCTCTGGCAAAGGAAGTTTCTTTCTTCTCGATCGGCACCAACGACCTGACCCAGTATGTGATGGCTGCGGATCGTCTCAACCCCTCGGTTGCCAGTCTCAATGATGCCGCTCATCCGGCCGTGATGGCGGCCGTGGAGCAGGCTGCGAAGGCGGCAATGGATGCAGGCATCGAGATCGGCATGTGCGGCGAGGCTGCCGCGCGCAGCGATCTAATTCCGGAGTTCATTCGCATGGGGCTGACGGAACTCAGCATGAGCCTGCTTCCATCCAGGCCACCAAGAAGCAGCTTTCGGAGCTTCTGGAGACCGCTGCCTGATCACACTTTCTATGGCAGATGCGTGAGCAGGCTTTCGAAGACAGTCTCAGATCGGCGATTGGCTGGTCGGCGCCGAGGCTGCGGGCCATCCGGTCCCGGCGGGCGGCGATGGCCAGCGTCGCGATGTCGAGCAGATCCGAAGCCGGGAGCTGTCGTCGAACGCCATCAGTGCAGAGGCGAGCAGCCCCGGCGCAAAGACGCGTATGGCTGTTTTCGCATCCTGTGCGGAAGCCGGCGTCGCCGGATCGCTGAGCGCGTTGCGGCAGACGTCCTGAACGAGATGTGCGAGCATCCCGGCCAACAGCGAACGCTTTATCTCAGGTCCGGAAGCATTCCTTAGAGCCAGCACAATGTTGCCCTGCCGCTGGCGTAATGTCTCGTGGGCTGCGGTGAAACCGGTTTCGCGAATCACCGGTGGCTCGGTTTCCTTCAATGTGGCCGCCAGGGCTTTCGCTGCGCGATACATATGACGCCTGAAAGCACGTTCACCCGATCCGGGATCAGTGAAATAATCGCCGAGCGGCCATAAGACCAGTTCGTGCTGCTGCGCACCGGAAGAACGGTCCTGGATGCGGTCTCGGCAAGTGTCAGCGTGTCGTCGACCATGCTTGCAGCGCGTGCCAGGAGCTTCTCCATATCGCTGAAGTGCCTGCCTGCGGCGGCTGTCGCCTGCCGCTCATGCCTGTGTGAACGCAGCAGGTCGCGTATGTCCCGCAAGCGGTCCTTAAGGTGAATCGCCATGTCCTGCGAGGCATCACGAAGCATAAAGTAGTATCCTCAGGTAAGCAGTTTTACGCTACCGGGCATTGACCCGATGGCGACATCATTGTTTTGGTCTTCCCGGAAATCAAGCTAGATGCTTGTATCTGCTCCGGGGAAAAATGCAGGAAGACCATATGAGCAAGGCGAAGGCGCACAAACAGTCCGCTGGGCAGCCCGCCGGTACGACCAGTTCTGGGGAAATTGCGATTGTGCCGGCCAGGGGTGGCGTGACCAGCAAGACGGACCGGCTGCGCGTGCGCGCCGCATGGATGTATTTCGTCGAGCAGAAGACGCAAAACGAGATTGCGGAGATCCTCGGCATAGGCCGTGTCAGCGTGGTGCGGATGCTCGCCGATGCACGGGCCCGCAACGAGGTGAAGATCACCATCGAGGGCGACCTTGCGGAGATAACCCGCATCGAGCGCGCGCTGGAAGAGCGGTTCGGGCTGGAGCGCGCCGTCGTCGCGCCGCTGTCCGATCCCAATGCGGACCCCATTCCCGCGATCAGCGCAGCCACCGGCAGTTTCGTTTCCGATGTCATGGCAGCGGGCATGTCGGTCGGTGTCGGCTGGGGGCGCACGCTTTTCGGCTCCCTGCCGTTCATCCGCGCCCGGCCGCTGGCGGATTTCAAGGTGATCTCGCTCCTGGGCGGTGTCGGCGTTGCCCGCCGCTTCAATCCGGCTGAATTCGCATGGCGTTTTGCGCGCGCTTTTCAGGGTGATGGCTATCTCATTCCTGCACCCGCCGTGGTCGACAGTGTCGAAACGAAAACCGCGCTTGTCGAGCGCTGCGGTCTGCATGAGATTCTGGCGCTTGCCGACACACTGGATGCCGTTATCGTCTCAGTCGGCGGTCTGGCCTCCGCCACCACTTTCTATCGCGGGGGCTATCTGACCGAGACGGTGCGCGCGGCTCTGGAGGAAAAGGGTGCGGTGGGCGACATCCTCTACCATTTCTACGATATCGACGGACAGCTCGTGGATCATCCGATCAACGACCGCGTGATGTCCGTCGATGTCGACCGCCTGCGCCGGGCACCGATGCGCATTCTGACTTCCGGTGGTGACGATAAGATCGATGCGCTCATCGGTGCCATGAAACTGGTCGAGCCAACAGTTTTCATCACCGATGAGGAGAGCGCCCGCAGCATTCTCGCTCTGGCGTGATCGACGCGCATCCATGAAATTCGGTCCGGATATGTGATTTCGGTGCTGGGGCCGCTATAAGATGCGGAAGCGATATGCCGGCGGAAGGCCGCGAGGGGAGCTTTTTTTCGACGATGGTAGACAGGTTTGCGCGGCGCTTTCTGCCTTCCTTCTCCGTTTTGCGCAGCTTCGCCTCGGCGGCGCGGCATCAGAGTTTTACCCTGGCTGCCGAAGAGCTCAATCTGACGCAGAGCGCTGTCAGCCGACATATCCGCGACATGGAGTCGGCGCTCGGTTTCAGCCTGTTCCGGCGGGTCGGGCGGCGCGTGGTCCTGACACCGGCCGGCAAAAACCTTGCCGATGCTCTGGAAGACGATCTCAGCCGCATCACCCAGACCCTGCATCGTGCCATCGCCGCCGGCATGTCGGGGGCGACACTGAATGTGGCCAGCCTGCCCACATTTGCAAGTCGCTGGCTCATTCCGCGCCTGCCCGGTTTTGAGAAGGCGCACCCAGGGATCGGCATCAACCTGACTGCCCGCATCAATCCGTTCGACCTGGCTCATGAGCGTTTCGATGTCGCCATTCATTTCGGCCGGGACAACTGGCCGGATGCGCAGCTCACCAAGTTCTGCGACGAGGAGATGATCGCGGTCGCGTCGCCGCAGTTCATCGAGACGAACGGTGTCGAAGGCCCCGCGGGTTTGCTCGAAGCACCGCTTCTGCATCTCCAGAGCCGGCCGGGCGCCTGGGGTGACTGGATGCATGAGGCCGGTCTGGGAGAGGTGCCGGCGCTTCCCGGCAAGCAGTTCGATCAGTTCACCATGGTGATTGCCGGTGCAGCTGCGGGGCTCGGTGCGGGGCTTGTGCCCGCCTATCTGATCGAAGAGGAGCTGCGCTCCGGCGTGCTGGCCCAGGTGGGAGATACAGCCTCAAGACGCAGAACAGCTATTTCATCGTGCGGCCGCTGGGCGTCGACAATCCATCGGCGGACGCTTTCGTCACATGGATTCTCGCCCAAGTCTAGAGCATCCTTTGTGCGTCCGGATGGACGCACGGCGATCTAGCCGGACCAGGAAGTGCGCCTTTCCGACATCGATCGGGCGGATATGCATGACCCTGCATCATGAATACAGTCCGATTTTCCATTTCCAATCCGGGACGGCCCTCCCTACATTCCGGCCAGGGGCCGGTCCGGCCGCGCGGCATCCGTCTGCGTTTTCGCAAGAAGATTATCCAGGGAGCGAAGCACCCATGAACGTCAAGAATGAAACAAGCGAGCTTTTGAAGCGCCTCGGCGTCGACGAGAAGGCTTTCACCGGCGGTGACCTTACCGTGCGTACACCAGTCACCGGCGAGGAAATCGGTGCGGTGTCATCCATCACGGCTGACCAGACGGGCGCTGCCGTGGAACGGGCGCATCAGGCCTTCAAGGCATGGCGCAATGTGCCCGGTCCGCGTCGCGGCGAGCTGGTGCGCCTTCTGGGCGAGGAGCTGCGCGCGGCGAAGGACGATCTCGGGCGCCTGGTGTCCATCGAGGTCGGCAAGATCCGTTCCGAGGGCCTCGGCGAGGTCCAGGAGATGATCGACATCTGCGATTTCGCGGTCGGCCTCTCGCGCCAGCTCTATGGCCTGACCATCGCCACCGAGCGTCCCGGACATCGCATGATGGAAACTTGGCATCCGCTCGGCGTGGTCGGCGTCATCTCCGCCTTCAACTTCCCGGTTGCCGTGTGGTCGTGGAACGCGGCTCTTGCCCTAGTCTGTGGCGACAGCGTCGTGTGGAAGCCGTCTGAAAAGACGCCGCTGACGGCGCTTGCCTGCGAGGCGATCTTCAAGCGTGCGGTCAAGCGCTTTGGCGATGACGCGCCGGCCGACCTTCTCACGGTCATCATCGGCGACCGCGCCGTTGGCGAGGCGATGGTCGATCATCCGAAGGTGCCTCTGGTTTCGGCCACCGGTTCCACCCGCATGGGCCGCGAAGTCGGTCCGCGCCTTGCACAGCGTTTTGCCCGCGCTGTTCTGGAACTCGGCGGCAACAATGCAGGTATCGTCTGCCCTTCGGCCGATCTGGATATGGCGCTGCGCGCTATCGCCTTTGGCGCCATGGGCACGGCCGGTCAGCGCTGCACCACGCTGCGCCGCCTCTTCGTGCACGAATCCGTTTATGACGCGCTGCTGCCGCGTCTGCGCAAGGCGTATGAATCGGTTTCCGTCGGCAGCCCGCTCACGACCGATGCGCTGGTTGGTCCGCTGATCGACAAGGGCGCTTTCGACAACATGCAGAAGGCGCTCGAAGAGGCGAAGAAGCTCGGCGGCAAGGTCGTCGGCGGGGCGCGCTTCGACAGTGGCGACGCAGACGCCTATTACGCGCATCCGGCTCTGGTCGAGATGCCGGCGCAGGCGGGCGTCGTTCTGGAGGAAACCTTCGCCCCCATCCTCTACGTGATGAAGTATAGCGATTTCGACGAGGCGCTCGAGCTTCACAATGCCGTGGGCGCGGGCCTCTCGTCCTGCGTGTTCACCACCGATATGCGTGAGGCCGAGGAATTCCTTAGCGCGCGTGGTTCCGACTGCGGCATTGCCAACGTCAATATCGGCACCTCCGGTGCTGAAATCGGCGGTGCGTTTGGTGGTGAAAAGGAAACCGGCGGTGGCCGCGAATCGGGCTCCGACGCCTGGAAGGCCTATATGCGCCGCGCAACCAACACGGTGAACTATTCCAAGGAACTGCCGCTCGCGCAGGGTGTCTCTTTCGATATCGAATAGCTGCTCAGGCCATGAATGCGAAAGGGCGGCTCCGGGCCGCCCTTTTCTTTATCCGGTTTTCCGCCGGGTTCATTCCATGCCGAGCGCGGCCTTGTAGAGGTCGATCATCGCCTCTTCTTCCTGGCGCTCGGCCTGATCCTTCTTGCGCAGGCGTACGATCGAGCGCACGGCTTTGGTGTCGAAGCCATTGGCCTTCATCTCGGCATAGACTTCCTTGATGTCTTCCGAAATGGTCTTCTTGTCTTCTTCAAGCCGCTCTACACGCTCTACAAAGGCGCGAAGCTGGCCTGCGGCCACTGTGTCGGCGGTCTCGGTCGTGATGTCGTCGGCCATGCGAAACTCCGGTCGATTGTTCTGAAAGCCCGCGAGTCGGGGCGTTGAGGCGTGGCAGGTTCGATGCCCCAGCAAGGCCCGGCGGTCAAGGGATTTGCTGCCTTGAACGGGCTTCCTGCTGCCAGATTGCGGGTCCGCTGGAGCGGTTCACCGTTTCACGGAAACGCCACTCCGCTCTATTCTTTCTGTTTTTCCGCGTTTATGCGGACGTCAGGTGATTCCACCTGACTGCAAAATGCTTTAGTTGCCTTTGGGACGATTTTCCTCGAACGCCGCCTTCTGCTCCGCGGTCGCTTCGGTCTGGTGCTTTGCGCGCCATTCGTCATAGGGCATCCCGTAGATGATCTCGCGCGATTCCTCCTTGGAAAGCGCGATCCCCTCGGCCTCGGCGGCGTCCCTGTACCAGTTGGACAGGCAATTTCGGCAAAAGCCGGCGAGATTCATCATGTCGATGTTCTGGACGTCCGTGCGGTTACGCAGATGGTCGACCAGCCGACGAAACGCGGCGGCCTCCAGATCGCGCTTCTGCGCCTCGGTCAGCGTTGTCATGGGTACTCCTTCACATATGGTCCGTTCGTGACCCAAAATGCCTTACTTCATGCATATCGGGCCGTGCGTTGATGGCTTCAAGCATGGGGGCAAGCCTATATGCCCAGGCTTTCGCACCGACCTCGCCGGCAATCAGGTCCTGGCGGATCTCGATGAGCGCATAGGGAAAACCCCTCGTCGTGGCATGCCGGTGCATGGTGTCACCGGGATAGCGCCGTCATAGGGTTCGTTGTCACCCACCGTCAGATCGCCATCAGCCTCAACGCCTCGATCAGGGGACCGGCCGCGCGGTTGTCGATGTCCCACAGAACACCCACCTCCCACGGACGCCTGCGTCCGAGCAGAGATGGCGTGAAGGAATGAACTGCGATGATAAGCGGCGCCTGGCCGGTCGCGGCCTCGACGCCGTTCACCATGTCCGCGACGGCGTTGTGGAAGGGCAGATAAAAGCGATCGATGCGGTTTTTCCGCTCCTCGGCGGTGAGGGGATAGTTCCCCGGTATGATGGTCCCGTCGTAGAGCTGCCGGATCAGGGTCGGGTCGTTGATGCCTCGATTGGGATCGATAAGGAGCCTTGAAAACCCGCCCAGAACCGCCGGTACACCCAGTTTTTCGGCAAGCGCACGGGATACCGCCTCCACACCGATATCGTAGGCGATATGGCGTTCGAACTCCGATGCCGGCAGGCCCAGCGCTCCGTATGTTTCGGGCAAAGCGCGCTTTGCATGGTCGGCGACCAGTACGAGCCCCCTGGCGGGATCACCGGGAATCAGCTCGAACGGTGATGTGAAGGTGAAGGCGTTCATCAGGCGGGTCCCGGGAAAACTGGTGCGGTCATAAATGTGCGCTTATCACAGCGTAATCTCGTCCTTTCACGATGTGCCCCGTTCTGCAAGGCTGTGATGGAAAACACGTGCTGGCGGGCGATGGCGCGTTGACAGGGGGCCGGACATTGCCGAAAAGGAAAATATGCTCAGGTCGAATTCAAGGTTCTCAAAAATGCTTCGACGGGCGTCACACGCGAAACGCCGGGGGGCCTTTCTGCTTGCTGCCGCGACCGGACTGGGAGGCGCAGTTCTTGCGCCTACGCCCGCGTTTGCTGATTTCCGCGTCTGCAATTCCACACAGAACCTCGTTGGTGTCGCCATCGGATACCGCACCGCTTCGGGCTGGGTGAGCGAGGGATGGTGGCGGATCGAGAAATCGAGCTGCAAGACGCTGATCGAGGGGCCGCTGGAATCACGCTATTACTATCTCTACGCAGAGGACGCTGCGAGTGGCGGCCGCTGGGAGGGGAAGGTGCAGATGTGCGTCGCACTGACCGAGTTCAAGATCGCCGGTACCAATGATTGTTTTGCGCGGGGCTTCCAGCGTGCCGGCTTCCAGGAATATGACACGCGCGAGCAGGAAAACTGGATGGTGGATTTGACCGACGGGCCAGCCGACAACAACACACTGACGAATTCGGACGCCTCCCAATGAGGCGCAATCGCAAGGTCAAGATCCTCGCCACGCTCGGGCCTGCCTCCTCGGAAGAAGAAAGCATCCAGCGCCTCTTCGAGGCCGGCGCCGATGTGTTCCGCATCAATATGAGCCATGCCAGCCACGATCTGATGCGCACCCTGGTGGGACGCATTCGGGCGGTTGAGAAAAAGGTCGGTCACCCCATTGGCATCCTTGCAGATCTGCAGGGGCCGAAACTGCGCGTGGGCACCTTTGCCGAGAAGAGCGTCGAGCTTTCCATCGGCCAGACCTTCACGCTCGACGACAATCCCGAGCCGGGCAATGACAAGCGGGTCCACCTGCCGCATCCCGAAATCCTGAAATCGGTGGAGCCGGGGCATCGTTTGCTGATCGACGATGGACGGTTGCAGCTCAAGGCGCTCAAGAACAACGGCAAGGCGATTACCTGCGAGGTGGTGGCCGGCAACAAGATTTCCGACCGCAAGGGCGTCAGCCTGCCCGACACCGATCTTCCCATGGGCGCGCTCACCGACAAGGACCGCAAGGATCTCGATGCGGTGCTGTCGTCCGATGTGGACTGGATCGCGCTTTCCTTCATCCAGAGGCCCGAAGATCTGGCCGAGGTGCGCAAGGTGGCGCGCGGACGGGCTGCGCTTCTGGCCAAGATCGAGAAGCCGCAGGCGGTGAAGCGCCTTGCGGAGATCATCGAGCTGTCCGATGCGCTCATGGTGGCGCGCGGCGATCTTGGCGTGGAAATGCCACTCGAGGCCGTTCCAGGCATTCAGAAGCAGATCACCCGCGCCTGCCGCCGCGCCGGCAAACCGGTCGTCGTGGCCACGCAGATGCTGGAATCGATGATCTCCGCGCCTGTGCCGACCCGTGCGGAAGTGTCCGACGTTGCGACCGCCGTTTTCGAGGGGGCCGACGCGGTGATGCTGTCGGCGGAATCCGCAGCCGGCGACTACCCGGTCGAGGCGGTTGCGACAATGAACTCAATCGCCACCAAGGTGGAGCAGGATCCCACCTATCCGACCATCATCTACGGCCAGCGGACCGAGCCGGAGCCGACCGGCGCCGACGCGATTTCCATGGCGGCACGGCAGATCGCAGAGACGCTCAATCTCTCGGCGATCATTTCCTACACTTCGTCGGGTACCACCGGGCTGCGTGCGGCCCGTGAGCGGCCGCAGGTGCCGATCATTGCTCTTTCGCCGGTGGTGGAGACCGCACGGCGCCTGTCGCTCGTCTGGGGCACGCACTGCGTGGTGACGGAGGACGCCGCTGACCTGGACGACATGGTCAACCGTGCCTGCCGCATTGCCTATGAAGAGGGTTTTGCCAAGCCCGGCAACCGCGTGATCGTTACCGCCGGCGTGCCGCTTGGCACGCCTGGTGCAACCAACATGCTGCGCATCGCTTACATCGGCTCGGACGGTCTGGGCGGTATCTGACCCGGCGCAGGGGTTGCCACGACCGGCGGAGTTAATTCGCCGGTTGTTTTCCGCCCGCGCGGGCGTGGCGGATGCCGCTCAAATGCTCTGGCCGGCCAGCTTGTCGGATATCTCGGATACGGCGTTCTGCGCGCTGCGCAGCATTGGATAGATGTTCAGAACCTGCTCATAGGCGGTAAGCGCCTGTTCCTGCCGGCCAGTGGTCTGCAGGATGCGGGCCATGCCCGCCAGCGCGCCGAAATGGCGCGGTTCAAGCTCCAGCGTGCGCGATATGTCCGCCATCGAGCGGGCATAGTCGTTCATCATGAAATGCACCGTGGCGCGGCGATTCCACCCTTCGGCATAATCGGGGAAAAGCATGGTGACCTGATCGAGAAAGTCGAGCGCGACGGAGAGTTTTTCCGCCTTGATCGCATCATTCGCCCAGCCAACGAGGAGGTTGGCCGTGTCGCTGCCCGAATCGCTCCAGGTCTCGCCGATCCGCAGCGCTATGCGGCGGGCGGCCCGTTCGTTGGTTTCTTTCTTGAGATCGAGGAAGAGCGCGTCGAGGCGCGCCTGCCTGTCGGGCACCGGTGATTCCACACCGGATGCAGGCTTGCCACCCTCGGCCGCCTGTGCCGTTGGCAGGCCCATGAGAGCGGCAGCGAGAATTGCGATCGTGAATCGTACCATGCCGCAATGATAGGCGCGGCATGGTGAAAGGGAAACTGAATTTCGCGTGAAGACCGCCGAGACCGGCGGGTCAGCCCTGCCGTGCCTTGAAGCGCGGGTTGGACTTGTTGATGATGTAGATGCGGCCCTTGCGACGGACCATGCGGTTTTCCCGGTGACGGGTCTTCAGCGCCTTGAGCGAGTTTTTGATCTTCATCGTTCTTGTCCGTGGTTGCCTTACGGCCCGAAATGAGAAGGCGCGCATCCATGGCGCGCCACAAGTCGATGGGCTCATAGACGAGGATGCTTGTCCGTGTCAACCTTTCGGCGGAGTCCGGCAGCATGAATCAGGCAATTCCCGCTGTTCGGAAAATCAATTCTTCATCACCGGTGCAGATCGAAGGAGTTTCACATGTCATTTCGCAACCATCTCTATTCGATCGCGATCCTGGCGATCGCGATTCCGGCTTCCATGACTGGAGCCCTGGCCCAGGAGCCCGATTGCGACGATCCGCAGACGCAGCTCGACATGACGCAGTGCGCCGGCCGGGATTATGAGGCTGCCGACAAGGCACTCAATACGCAGTATGACGCCGTCAGGAAGCGCTATTCAGACAATGAAGATGCGCGCACGCTGCTGCGGGGCGCGCAGCGGGCATGGATCCGGTTTCGTGATGCCCAGTGCGATCTTGCGACGCTGGCTGTGCGCGGCGGCTCCATAGAGCCCATGATCCGCGCCCAGTGCCTTCAGGAACTCACCGAGGCGCGTACCCGGCAGCTCGAAGAGCTGGCCGAATGCGAGGAAGGCGATCTCAGCTGCGTGTGAGACGGGTGAAGTGTCCCATCTTGCGGCCGGGCCTGATTTCGGTCTTGCCGTAGAGGTGGAGCATCAGATGGGGTTCTCTGAGCAATTCGGGTGCGCGCAGAACCTCATCGCCGATCAGGTTTTCCATCACGCAGTCCGAGTGCCGACCCGTGTCACCAAGCGGAAGGCCTGCGACAGCGCGGATGTGCTGTTCGAATTGGCAGACCGTGCAGGCTGCCTCGGTCCAGTGTCCGGAATTGTGCACGCGGGGCGCTATCTCGTTGACCAGGACCTTGCCGCTGTCGAGCACGAAGAACTCCACGCCGAGCACGCCCACATAGTGCAGTGAACCTAGGATATCGATGGCTGCCTGCTTCGCCGCGGCGAGGGTTCCAGCGTCGACATGGGCGGGCACGGTCGAGCGATGCAGGATGCCGTCCCTGTGCTCGTTCTCGGCCGGGTCGTATATGGCGGTGCTGCCGTCCGCCGCCCGCGCGGCGATAACGGAAATTTCCCGCCGAAACGGAACCAGGGCTTCGAGTATGAGTGGAACGCCACCCATCTCGGAAAAGACACCTTCATGAGCGCCGGCATCGGCACTGCGAAAAACACGTTGCCCCTTGCCGTCATAGCCCATCCGGCGCGTCTTGAGGACGCCACCTGAAAAGCGCTCCAGTCCGCGTGCGAGATCGTCATCGTTGTCCACAGACAGGAACGGCGCTGTGGATATCCCCGCTGTGTTCAGGAATATCTTCTCGGCAAGCCTGTCCTGCGCTGCTTCCAGCGCTTCCGGAGGGGGGAAGACGGACATCTCCTCTGAAAGGGACAGGGCCGTTGCGACCGGCACGTTCTCAAACTCGTAGGTTATGACATCGCATTGCTGGAGAAGCTTCTTCAGAGCTGGCGTGTCATCGTAAGCGGCGTGAATGAAGCCGTTTGCGACCTGCGCTGCGGGGCTGTCCTCGGCGGGGTCTAGCACCACGGTGCGGTAACCCAGCCTGGCAGCGGCCATTGCCAGCATGCGGCCAAGCTGGCCGCCACCGAGTATGCCGATGGTCGCACCTTGGGGAAGGGGAGCGGTCATGTTCAGTCGACCGGATAGTCGGCGACCTGCGCCGTCTGTTCTGCGCGCCATGCATCGAGGCGGTCCGCCAGGCTGGCGTCCTGAAGCGCCAGCACCGCAGCAGAAAGGAGCGCAGCGTTGATCGCGCCGGCGCGGCCGATGGCGAGTGTACCCACGGGAATGCCTGCGGGCATCTGCACGATGGAGAGAAGCGAATCCTGCCCGGAAAGCGCCTTGGATTCCACCGGCACGCCGAATACGGGGAGCGGTGTCATTGCGGCGGTCATGCCGGGGAGGTGGGCGGCACCGCCCGCACCCGCGATGATCGTCTGAAACCCCTCGTCGCGGGCGTTTCTGGCGAAGTCATAAAGACGTTCGGGTGTGCGATGCGCAGAGACAATACGCGCCTCATACTCGACACCGAGCTGGTCGAGCGTGTCTGCGGCGTGGCGCATCGTTGCCCAGTCGGACTGGCTTCCCATGATAATCGCCACTCGGGCGGACCGCTCAGCCATCAAATCCCCTCGCAATCAAAAATGAGGCTGTAGTCAAAACCGGCCGTCATCGCAAGCTTGCGCGGCGGCAAGCCCTTAAGAGCCTGGAAAAATCAGGCGATGATGTCCGGGATGATGTTATCTTCCAGTTCCTGGAGCCTGTCCTTCAGGGCCAGTTTCTTCTTTTTCATGCGCTGGATACGAAGCGGATCGCACCCGGTGGCGATCATGGCGTTGATTGCGGCATCGAAATCCGCGTGATCCTGTTTGAGGCGGGCGAATTCGAGACGAATCTCCGCCTGTTCCTGTTCAGATGTCACCACAGTCAGCTGACCCACATGCGCGAAACCCCGGCTGTAACCCTCGGGACGAGTCCACAACCCAGCGACGCCGTCGGGACAGTCCCGGCAGCGGAGGCGCTTATATCACATTTCAATGTTTCAGGAAATGCTACCAGACTGTGTTCGACAAGCCACATTTGTGGTGGCACACTGTCCTGATCGCCAGTTCCTGCGGGCGGGCATCGGCTGGCGAATTCTCGAGGAAGCAAAGGAGATCCCAATCATGTCTCTTGAATCCCATCTTGCAGAGTTGAAGCGTAAACATGGTGAGCTGGAGCGCGAAATCGACGATGCCAAGCTCCACCCCTCTGTTGACGAACTCGATGTTGCTCAACTCAAGCGGCGCAAGCTGGCCATCAAGGACGAGATGGAAAAGCTCAAGTCGGCGGTTACCCGCCACTAGGTCGCGGTGCGTCCCTTCGGACGCGCAAAAGACGATCTAGCTTATCTGGGGAGCGTCGGGACAACCGAAAACCGGTTTCCGCTTTTCGGTCCCATGCCCCAGGAGCACTTTGCGAAGCGAAATCGAACAAACAGATTTCGTCATACGCCAAGAACACAAACCAGGATGCATACAGGCTCGCCTGGGTGTCTGGGAGATCGTTTTAAGACGTGCTGGCCGCACAGGCCTTTGGCCTCCGCTCGGTATTCGTCCGGGTGCGGGGGCCTTGTCGTGTGACCGCCTGAAGCGGCTTGCGCCACACCACCCATAGTCGGGTTTCATGAAACTTATTCGACAGTTTCGGTCAGAGATTCGTCGGTATCGCTGCGCGGATCCAGAACCGCTGCCTGTGGCGTAACCGCCCGCTCCGCCGGCAGCGTTTTAAAGGCTTCGCGCTCATCGACCGGAACCGGGGCACGCTGCGAGATGCGCAGCAATGCGTAGGCACCCAGCCCGAAATGGGCCAGCGCGGTGATCAGGAACAGGCTCTCCGGCGGCATGATTTCCATCAACACGCCACCGATCAGCGGTCCGATCATGGTGCCGAAGCCATAGAGGAAGAGCAGCCCGCTTGCCACTTTCACGAAATCTTCAGGCGATGCATGGTCGTTCGCATGGGCGACGATGATCGAATAGAGCGTATAGGCGAAGGCACCATAAACCCCTGTCATGGCGATCACATATGTTCCGTCGCGCGGTGCTGTCAGGAGTATCAAGAGGCCGACGAGACCGGAGCCGAATGCGGCGCCGGAGATTACGAAACGCCGGTCCATCCGGTCGGAGAGCCGGCCCGCGGGAAGCTGCAGAGCGGCCCCTGCAAGAACGGCAATACTCATCATCGTTGCGATCTGCAGTGTCGAAATCCCGATCTGGCCGCCATACACGGCGCCCAGAGTGCCCCAGGCGCCATTTGCAATGCCCACAAGCACGCAGCCGAGAAAGGCGACTGGCGAGTTCACGTATAATCCTTTCAGATCAAGCGAAGCCTGCGTAAGCGGCTCGGGGCTCACGGCTTTGGAGACGGCGGTCGGAATCAGGGCCATACAGAACAGAATGCCTGTCGTCATGAACAGGATCGTGCTGGAAACATCGCCGAAGGCCACTGTCATCTGGCCTGCTGTCAGCGATCCGTAGGTCAGCATCATATAGATGCCGAAGACGGTGCCGCGGTTCTCATTGGTGGATTTCTCGTTCAGCCAGCTTTCGATCACCATGAAAGCGCCGGCCATGGTGAAGCCGGTGAAAATGCGCAAAATCACCCAGCCGGCCGGGTCCACCCACATGCCGGTCAGAAGCGCAATGATCGCACCCGATGCAGCAAAGGCGCCGAAAGCGCGCACATGGCCGGCCCGGCGCACAATGCGCGGCGCCACGAAGCAGCCGGCCACGAAGCCTGCTGCCCATGCGGCGCCCAGTGCACCCAGGGAGGCCGTTGGAAACCCTTCCATCTGCCCGCGGAGCGGCAGCAGGAGCCCATGCAGTCCAGACCCGGTCAACAGGAAGGCTGTGCCAAGGAGAAGTGCGATGATGGAACCGAGAGGTGACAGCATGAAATGATTCCGAGGGGGTGTGCGTTCGAATTGATTGGGTGTCTTTGGCGAGCTGCCTTCGCCATTGAAACATGGCATGAGCAAGGTCCGTGGAAAGTCCAGCAGCGTCTTCGAGACATGTGTCACGCAATATGCGCGAATAACCTTCCGGGGAGCATCGCAAAACCGGCGCTCAAGGCCGGGATTGCGCTGTCCGGAGTGTCTCAGTCGCGGCGAAACAACGCCTCTGCGGCGTTTTTTGTTGCACCCTTGCTTTCAACTTCCTCTTCGAGGCGCACGATTTCCTCTTTCAACCGTGTAATCCGGTTTCTGAGTTCATCGACGGAGAGCAGCGAAAGATCCTGTCCGATCTGATGCCCCAAACCCGGTTTCTTCTCTTCTTCCTCGAAAATGGTCATCATGTCCTCTCCCGTCCCGTCGCCAGCCTCGCTGCGTGTGGGATTACCCTTGATCCGGCAGCACCGCTCGCCGATTGTGTTGTCAGATCTTTCTCAAATCAACAGGGGCATGATGAACCACACAACGCTTCCAGAAACGATGACCGCGGTTGCGATCAGCACACCCGGCGAACCGACCGTGCTGAAGCCGGAGCAGCGCGACGTGCCGAAGCCCGCTGAGGGCGAAATTCTGATCAGGGTGCGTGCCGCGGGCATCAATCGGCCGGATGTTTTTCAGCGCAAGGGGCTTTACCCGCCGCCGCCCGGCGCCTCGGACCTGCCGGGCCTGGAAG
>NZ_BAMP01000074.1 GCF_000615975.1 Nitratireductor aquibiodomus NL21 = JCM 21793
CGGCGGGCCCGATGGCTCGAAGGCCGCCGAGGCCATCGCCGCCGTCAAGGCTGCGATGGAAGGCTGACTCTGAGAGCCGGTCCGATCGTCTCGATCCGGTTTGTCCACACATAGCCGGAGAAGTCCGGCGGGATCAGGTCAAGCTGATCGAGACTGTCGATCCCGGTTGATCCGGGGTCGTCGAGGCTTGCCGGACCAAGCAGGATGATCCGGCTTCCGGCCTCGCGCATACGGGCCTGAAACCGGTTCGGCCAGCCCCAGAGCCAGGGGGCGAAATTGGCTGGCACTGGAACCAGCGTGTCGCGGCACTCTGCCGGTACGTAACCACTCCAGCCAAGCGCGGCATAGAGACCAAGGCACTTCATGGCGCCTTTTTTGCCGAAGCCCGGAAGATCGGCAATTTGCCTCTTTGCTTCCAAGACGGGTTCATCGCCACCATAGACCGCGAGGACGCGGTCCCGCCATTGTGGATTGGCTGCAAGCATTCCGGCAAGCTGCTGCCCTTCCTTTGCGTCGCGGCTCTTGAAATTCACCAGAAAGCGCCCTTCGGGAAACCGCTCAAACACGCCTCGCAGGGAGGGCATCATGCCGACGCCCCTGCCGCGTAACGGGAACGACTTTCCCCCATCGGCCGTATAGCCATAGCCGACATCGAGCTTTTTGAGCGTGGCCATGTCGTGCGTTCGGGTGACACCGCTCCCGTCGGTGCGGCAGTCGAGCGTCCAGTCATGCATCACTGCGAAAAGCCCGTCCGTGGTGGGATGAACATCCAGCTCCACAACATCCGCACCCGCTTCGAACGCCGCTTTCATGGAGGGCAGTGTGTTCTCGATGAATGCGTGCTGCGGCGGGTAAATGCGCTCTGCCGTGCAGGTTTCGGCTGTCAGGTTCTGGCGATGATATGTCTGGTGCACGCCGCGATGGGAGATGAGCAAGCGCTCCGGCGTTTCCGGAGCGTCGGCGAGCCATGAGGCGTTCCAGAGATAAAGGCCGGACAGGGCGAGAAGAGGAAGAAGGATCCGCTTGCGCATCGAATGCTCCGGGAAGGCCGTTGAGAATCGGTGTGGACCGCAACTCATGGACGGCGATTGCGGGCAGAAAAAAGGCCGCGGATTGCTCCGCGGCCTCGATTGCTCGCATTGAAGCGGGGCTCAGGCCATGGCCTTCTGCAGGTTCTCGTCGATCTTGTCCAAAAAGCCGGTGGTCGAGAGCCAGGGCTGATCGGGGCCGATGAGCAGGGCGAGATCCTTGGTCATGTGGCCGGATTCCACCGTGTCGATGCAGACCTTTTCCAGCGTGGCGGCAAACTTCGCCAGCTCCTTGTTGTCGTCCAGCTTGGCGCGGTGGGCAAGGCCACGCGTCCAGGCGAAGATCGAGGCGATGGAGTTGGTCGAGGTCTCCTCGCCCTTCTGGTGCTGGCGGTAGTGGCGCGTCACCGTGCCGTGCGCGGCTTCCGCTTCCACGGTCTTGCCGTCCGGCGTCATCAGAACCGAGGTCATCAGGCCGAGCGAACCAAAGCCCTGCGCCACGGTGTCGGACTGCACGTCGCCGTCGTAGTTCTTACAGGCCCAGACATAGCCACCCGACCATTTGAGCGCCGAGGCGACCATGTCGTCGATCAGGCGGTGCTCATAGGTGATCTTGGCTTCCTTGAACTTGTCCTCGAACTCGGTCTCGTAGATCTCCTGGAAGATGTCCTTGAAGCGCCCGTCATAGGCTTTCATGATCGTGTTCTTGGTGGAGAGGTAGCACGGCACCTTCCGCATCAGCGCATAGTTCATTGAGGCGCGGGCGAAGTCGCGGATGGAATCGTCCAGATTGTACATGGCCATCGCAACGCCGGAGGAGGGGGCATCGAACACTTCGTGCTCGATGGTCTCGCCATCCTCACCGACGAATTTGATCGTCAGCTTGCCCTTGCCGGGGAATTTGAAATCGGTGGCGCGATACTGGTCGCCGAAGGCATGACGGCCGACGATGATCGGCTGCGTCCAGCCGGGAACCAGGCGCGGAACGTTCTTCATGATGATCGGCTCGCGGAAGATCACGCCGCCCAGAATGTTGCGGATCGTGCCGTTCGGCGAACGGTACATGCGCTTCAGGCCGAATTCCTCGACGCGCGCTTCGTCCGGCGTGATGGTCGCGCATTTCACGCCGACGCCGTATTCCTTGATTGCGTTGGCCGCATCGACGGTGATCTGGTCGTCGGTCTCGTCACGGGCCTCGATGCCGAGATCGTAATATTTCAGATCGATGTCGAGATAGGGGTGGATCAGCTTTTCCTTGATGAACTGCCAGATGATCCGCGTCATCTCATCGCCGTCGAGCTCGACGACCGGATTGTCCACCTTGATCTTACCCATGAAAAAGCTCCGCAATTGTGGTGTGAAACGGCGCGGCAAGGAGAGGCCACGCAAAGGTCGGCTGCCCTATAGCATTCCTTGTTGAAAGCGCAAAGCGGGGAGGCGTGTTTTGCACTTGACGCCGTGTAGTTACACTGTACGGTGCCGGCATGAGACGCGATCCCTCCAGATACAACATGGCCGATTGCCTGCTTTTGAACACCGTTATGGCCGCCCGCGCCATGACCCGGCGTTACGATGAGCGTCTCAAGCCCTGCGGTGTCTCGGTCATCCAGTTCTCGGTTCTGATGGTGTTGCGGGCCGGGCGCAACGAGCCGGTCAGCCGCATGGCCGAGCGGGTGGCAATGGACCGCACCACGCTGTTGCGCAATCTGGAGCTCCTGGTGCGCAGGGGACTGGTGCGGACCGAGCCCGCACTTAAGGGCAATGGCCGTCGCTTCCTGCTGAGCGGGGAGGGGGCGGCGCTGGTCGAAGAACTTGTCCCACGCTGGCGCAGCGCTCAGGCAGAGATTCGCGCTCTCCTCGGTGAAGACGATAGCGACCGGGTGTTGGCCGCGCTGAAGCAGCTTACCGCTGGCAAAGCTGTCTGAACCTGCGTGAACGTCTGAACATGCGAGCCGCGGAGAACGGCAGACATTGTTTGAACAATATAGTGTAGATACACTAGTGTAGATGCATCAAAGGAGATAACTTATGACGCAGAACGACCCCGTGGTGGTGACGGGCATGGGGGCCGTGAGCCCGCTTGGCGTCGGTGTGGAGACAAACTGGCAGCGTCTGCTCGAAGGCAAAAGCGGTGTTGTCCGCAACGACCGCTTCGATGTCAGCGCCTATGCCTGCACTATCGCCGGCCTTGTGCCGCCGAGGGATCGTGACCCGCATGGCTTCGACCCGCGCGATCATATCGACGCAAAGGACATCAAGAAGATGGACCGCTTTATCCAGTATGGCCTTGCCGCCGCGGATGAAGCGCTGAATCAGGCCCGCTGGACGCCCCAGAGCGAGGCAGAGCGCGCCCGCACGGCCACCGTCATAGGCAGCGGCGTGGGCGGTTCGCCGCTGATGGTCGAGGCAGTGGAGACCATTCTCACCAGGGGGCCGCGCCGCCTATCACCCTTCACGGTTCCCGCCTTTCTCGCCAATCTCGCCGCTGGCTGGGTGTCGATCCGTTATGGCTTCACCGGTCCCATCGGTGCGCCGGTTACGGCCTGTGCGGCGGCTGGACAGGCTATCGGTGATGGCCTGCGTCTTATCATGACGGGCGAGGCCGATGTCGTTGTGTGTGGCGGGGCCGAGGGCTCCATCGACCCCATTTCCGTCGGTGGGTTTTCAGCCGCCCGCGCGCTTTGCACGAGCTACAACGAAACACCGGAAAAGGCATCGCGCCCCTTCGACCGGGATCGCGCTGGTTTCGTTCTGGCCGAGGGCAGTGCCATGCTGGTCATCGAGCGTCTCAGCCACGCCCGCGCCCGCGGGGCCTTACCGCTTGCAGTTCTGGCCGGCTACGGTACCACGGCGGACGCCTATCACCTCACGGCCGGTCACCCCGAAGCGCAGCGCTGCCGTTTCCATGCGCCACGCGCTTTCCATGGCCGGTTTGACGCCTGACGACATCGACCACATCAACGCTCATAGCACATCGACCCCTGTGGGCGATTCCGCGGAGATTGCGGCCATAGACAGCCTTTTTTCCCACCGTGGCAGAGAACTTGCCATCGCCTCCACCAAGTCGGCGACAGGTCATCTCCTGGGAGCTGCCGGGGCCATTGAGGCGATCTTCTCCGTGCTGTCCCTCCGCGACGGCGTTGTGCCGGCGACGCTCAATCTGGAGAACCCGGATGAAGCCGCCGCCCGGTTCGACCTTGTGGCCGGTGCGCCGCGTCGCAGGAAGCTGCGCCATGTGCTGTCCAACGCCTTCGGCTTTGGCGGTGTCAACGCGGCACTTGTCTTCAGCGCTGCGCCATAAGCGCTTCAGAAGCGATCCCGTGTGGCGCTGGCAACAAAGTCCATCAGCGCGCGGATGCGCGCGGCGCGGCGCAATGTGGGGTGCGTGAGAAGCCACAGATCCACATCCAGTGCCGGGACCGCTTCCACGCATTCCAGATCGGCATCGTCTGCTGCCGCGTAGTCCGGAAGGACGGCAAGCCCGGCGCCGTTCTTCACCGCGCTCAACATGCCGGGTGTGGTGTTCACACGCATCCGGCTGCGCTCCGAAAGCCGTTCAGCCTCCATCCAGCTTTCAAGCGCCGCGTAGCCCATGTGGCGGCCGGGGCCCACCCAGCCCAGCCGTGCTTCCCGCCAGGGGGCGTCGAGCAGGCCACGCCGCACATAGATCGACTGGTGGACAAGCCCGATCCTGCGTCCCACCAGATGGCCGGGCGGCTGGTTGGCAGGTCTGATGGCGATATCGGCCTCGCGTTCGGTCAGGTTCAAAACGCTATTCGAAAGCACGACGTCCAGCTCGATATCCGGATACTGTCCGCAAAAATCAGCCATGATCGGGGCGAGGCAGAATTCGTAAAGCGTGTCCGTGGTGGTCACGCTCACCGCGCCGGACGGGCGAAGATCGCGTCCGATAACCTCCCTCTCGAGCGCGTGCACTTCCGCCTCCATGCGCCCGGCAGCCGCGATCGCTTCTTCACCCGCGACGGTCGGTGCGTAGCCGTGGCGTGAACGTTCGAACATCGTCACGCCGCTGCGCCGTTCCAGTTCGCCAAGCCTGCGGAACACGGTTGGATGGCTGAGGCCAAGCGCCTTGGCCGCGCCCGTAAGTGAGCCCGCCCGTCCCACGGCCAGCACAAGCCGCAGATCGTTCCATTCAAGTTCGCCTTTCATTTTTGCAAGCGTGTCTTTCAATTTTTGCCAATCGAATTGCAGAAACAAACAGCCTAGATCGTGTCCAGATCAAACACAATGCAGGAGCCGACCGATGCACGCGCTGATCGTATTCGCCCATCCCGAACCCGCCTCCTTCAACGGCACGCTGAAAGATGCTGCCGCCACACGTCTGGAAGCGCTTGGTTATACCGTCGAGGTTTCGGATCTCTATGGCGAGGCCTTCGACCCGGTCGAAGGCGCCGCGCACTTTGCAGATCGCCAGGATCCGGATCATTTCGCGGCACTTGCCGAGCAGCGCCATGCCGGCCAGAAGGGCACACTTCCCGTCGACGTCCGCCGCGAGATCGCGCGTATCGAGCGCGCGGACCTGGTCATCTTCCAGTTTCCGCTCTGGTGGCACGCCCAGCCGGCGATCCTCAAGGGCTGGTTTGACAGGGTCTTCGTAAACGGCCTGCTTTACAGCGGGTCGAAACGCTATGATCGCGGTGTTTTTCGCGGCAAGCGCGCCGTGCTTTCCGTCACCACCGGTGCGCCCGAGACATCTTTCGCGCCGGGTGGACGCAGCGGCGACATCGAGCTGCTTCTGTGGCCGATCCACTACTCGCTCAACTATATGGGTTTCTCCGTCCTGCCGCCTTTTCTCACCTTCGGTGTGGCAGGCCATGGCTACCGGTACGACGACGATCAGGAGAAGACGCTCCGGCTCAATGCCAGTCGCACCGCCTGGGAAGCCCGGCTTGAAACCTTGCTGCAGGAGGCGCCGTTGCCTTTTCCGGGCTGGAATGACTGGGACGAAGCCGGCCTGCCCAGACCAGGGGCACCTGTCGACGGCGCACTGCGCTTTCGCACGGGGCGGGCGCTTCAGTAGCGCCCGCCTCAGACTTTGGTCCCGATCGCGCTATTCCTTCGTGAAACCGCGCTGCTTTTGATGCACAGTTTCATCAGTTCAATGAAGGGACCCCGTCGTGAGACCCGTCACGGACGCCACGCCTCTGATCGCCGCCAACGCGGTGGCATTCGACACCGAGACCACCGGGCTCGATGTCCGGGAAGCGCGTATCCTGCAGCTTGGCGGCGTGGCGCTGGCAAATGGGTGTCTGCAGCCGGGCGATGCGTTCGAAACACTGGTCGATCCTGGCGTCCCCGTCCCGCCGCGTTCCACTGCCATTCACGGCATCACCGGCCAGATGCTGCGCACGGCACCGGGATTTGCCGATGCCTGGCCGCGTTTCGAAGCGTATCGCAAAGGCCGTCTGCTCATCGGCTATGCGCTTGGCTTCGACCTGGCTGTTCTGGAGAGAGAGGCACACAGGGCAGGGCTCCTCTGGCAGGCCCCGCGAACGCTCTGCGTGCGCATGATTGCCGGTCTCGTCAACCCTCACCTGCCCGACGCTTCGCTGGAAGCGATTGCCGCGTGGCTGGAGGTGGATACGTCAGGCCGTCACACGGCGACGGCGGATGCGCGTATTGCCGGCGAGATATTTATCGCGCTTGCGCCTCATCTCGCAGAACGCGGCATCCGCACGGTCGCCGAGGCTGAGCGCGCCTCGAGCCTGCGGTCGCAGGCCCTGCGCCAGCAGGCGGAAGCCGGCTGGAGCGAACCTTTCCTGCGCCGCACCGGCGCACCCAGCCATGCGCTTGAAGCCATCGATCCCTACGCCTTCCGCCACCGGGTTCGTGAAGCGGCCACGGGCGAGCCCGTTGTCGCGCATGAAGACCTGGCAGTGCTGGAGGCCGCCCGCCTCATGGCAAAACACCGGATCAGCTCCCTGCTTCTCTCTGCAGACGGGAGGTCCGGCGGCTCCATCGCCGAATATTCGATCGTCACCGAGCGGGATGTGCTGCGGGCGGTCGCGTCCGGAGGAGGAGAGGCGCTTGCCGGTCGTGTTTCGGCGATTGCCTCAAAGCCGGTGATCGCAGTGCAGGGCGATGCCTTCTTCTATCAGGCGCTCGGCCTGATGAGCCGGGAAAAGGTTCGCCATCTGGCGGTGTCCGACAGCGAGGGGCATCTGTCCGGCGTGATTTCGGCCCGCGATTTTCTAAAATTCCGGGCAGGCGCTGCCGTCGATCTTCAGGCGCGCATCGAGAATGCCACGACGCCGGCCGATCTCGCCGGCGCCTGGTCACGCGTCGCAGTCATCGCTTCTGCGCTTCTCGACGAGGAAATCGATGCGCGCATCATTGCCGAGATCATTTCCGGCATCCTGTGTTCCATCACGGCGAACGCCTGTCGCATGGCGCTGCAGGAGATGGAGGCGGATGGGCTTGGTGCGCCGCCGGTCTCCTTCGCCGTCATGGTGCTGGGCTCGGGAGGCCGTGGCGAAAGCCTGCTGGCTGCCGATCAGGACAATGCGGTGATTTTCGCAGAAGGGGCTCCCGGCGGGCCTGAAGACAAATGGTTTGCGGTCTTTGCCGAAAAGTTCACCGATTATCTGCACACGGCGGCAATACCCCTTTGCAGTGGCGGCGTGATGGCCCGCAATCCCGCCTGGCGCGGCTCGGTGGAAATCTGGCGCGCGCGCATTGACGCCTGGGTCGCCAAAGCGCGCCCGCAGGACCTTCTCAACGTCGATATCTTCTACGATCTCCGGGCGGTCTATGGTGAGGAAGCGCTGGTCACCGCTCTGGCTGCCCATGCCTGGGAAAAGGGTGCAGAGCGCGTCGAATTCGCCAAGCTGCTGGGCGAAAGCGTGCGCAATGTCGGCAGTCCATTCACACTTTTTGGCGGCTTCCGGCAGGAAAACGGACGGCTGGATCTGAAACTGCACGGCCTTTTTCCCATTGCGGCACTCGCAAGGGCACTGGCTATTCGCCACCATCTGCCGCGTGCATCGACCCGCGCCCGGCTGGAGGCGCTGGCCGAACTGCCTGCGATGCCGCGCAGCGACCTGCTTGCGCTGCGCGATGCTCACCGTTTTCTCATTGGGCGGGTGCTTGAGCAGCAGGTGGAGGACATCGCCGCCGGAATTCCACTCTCCAACCATATCGCTGTCGATCGGCTCGCTTCAGGCCAGCAGAAAACGCTGAAGGACGCCCTCAGGACTGTTGCGATCATTCCCGAACTCGTGCGCAGCGCCATGTTCGCAAACTGAGCAATGCGTGCTTTACCACGGCGCGTGAAGCGGGTAACAGCAGCCCATCATGGCAGGAACAGACAAACAGCAGGACATGCTCGCGGAAGGCCCGGCGATCATTCTGGTGGAGCCGCAACTGGGCGAGAACATCGGCATGGTGGCACGCGCCATGGCAAATTTCGGCCTGGCCGAGCTTCGGCTCGTCAGCCCGCGGGACGGCTGGCCGAATGAGAAGGCGCGCGCGGCAGCGAGCCGGGCCGATCACGTGATTGACGCGGCAACGGTCTTCGAGACACCGGCAGATGCGGTCGCCGATCTCAATTTCGTCCTGGCGACGACAGCGCGCCCGCGCGACAATTTCAAGCCCGTGCGCGGTCCCGTCGAGGCTGCTGCGGATCTGCGCAGCCGGTTTGCCACGGGTCAGAAGACCGGCATTCTCTTCGGGCGTGAGCGCTGGGGTCTCACCAATGAGGAGGTGGCGCTCGCCGATGAGATCGTCACTTTCCCGGTCAATCCGGCCTTTGCCTCGCTCAACATCGCGCAGGCTGTGCTCCTCATGTCCTATGAATGGATCAAGACGGGCGATCAGGCCGTCCGACCACCCGACAGCACGCTCGAGCCCGCCGAAAAGCTCCATATTGAAAGCCTGATGGGCTATCTCGACAGGGTTTTGGATGAGCGCGGCTATTTTCGCACCGAGGACAAGAAGCCGAAGATGATGGAAAATCTGCGCGCCCTCTTCACGCGGCCGGGCTTCACCGTGGAGGAGCTTGCGGTGTTGCGTGGGGTTTTGACTTCGCTCGAAAAATTTTCGCCGAAGAATCCGCGTGGCTCCGGCGCACCGGACCGGGGGTAGCGATGGAAACCCGGCCCATTCTCTTCTTCGATTCGGGCATTGGCGGCCTGTCGGTGGTCAAGGAAGCGCGCATTCTTCTGCCTCGCCGGCCCTATGTCTATGTGGCCGACGACGCGGCTTTTCCCTATGGCGCCTGGGAGGAGGGTGCTCTGCTTGAGCGCATGGTCGGCCTCTTCGCCGAGCTTCTCGAGACCTATCGGCCGGTCATGTCCGTCATCGCCTGCAACACGGCGTCCACCCTCGCCATTCACCGGCTGCGCGAGGCGTTTCCCGGCGAAACTTTCGTGGGCACGGTACCGGCCATCAAGCCGGCGGCCGAGCGCACGCGGTCTGGGCTGGTTTCCGTTCTCGCCACGCCCGGCACGGTCAAACGGCAATACACGCGCGACCTGATCCGCGACTACGCGGCAAAGTGTCATGTGCGGCTGGTCGGTAGTGAAAATCTCGCCGCCCTTGCCGAGCAGTATATGCGCGAGGGGCATGTGGACGAGGCGGCCGTCGAGCGGGAGATAGCCCCCTGCTTCGTGGAGCAGGATGGAAAGCGCACCGACATCGTGGTGCTGGCCTGCACGCACTATCCGTTTCTGGTCAATCGCATGCGAAAGACCGCCCCCTGGCCGGTGGACTGGATCGACACATCCGAGGCAATTGCAAGGCGCGCACTCGCCCTTTCGGCAAATCTGCCGCCTCCGTCCTCAGACGGGAATGGTCAGGATATCGCGCATTTCACCTCCGGTGCGCCGGTTGAAGCTACCGCCGCCTCGTCACCGGCTTCGGTTTCATCGTGCGCTGACCCGGCACCTGCGCGCCGGAACACACACACACATACTTCTGCGCCTGTTGTCGTCAACGGCTCTTCCGGCCCGCCTCTTCTTCCTGGAGGGACCTGAGAATCCAGTCGCGGAATGCGCGGATCTTCGGTGCGTTGCGTCGCCCCTCCGGGTAGACGAGCCAATACCCGAGACCGTCCGCTTCCGTGCGCTCGAAGGGTTTTAGCAACAGCCCGGCTTCCAGCTCCGTTCGGTAGAGCGCTGGAGTGAGCATCGCCACCCCGCGCCCCGCAATGGCTGCCCGTGCCAGCATGCTCTGTCCGCCGAGCTTGGCCATAGGGGGGCGGTCGTCACTGTCGATCTTGATGTCGATCGCGCCGAACCAGATGGTCCACCATGGGTCGCCAAGGTCGAGCAGGGGAAGTTTGAGCAGGTCCTCCGGCGTTGAGATGCCGCCAATGGTGTCTGCAAGGCGCGGGCTCAGCATCGGGGTAAAGTCGGCTGCGACAAGCAGGTGGCGCTCCAGCCCCTGCCAGGGGCCGTGCCCGCCACGAATGGCAACGTCGACATCCTCGGTGTTGAAGGCTGCAAGCCGCTGGGTTGTTTCCAGCCGCACCGATAGCGTCGGGTGCAGCTCCTGAAAGGCGTCGATGTTCTCCACAAGCCAGTTGGTGGCGAAGGTCTGTGCCGTGCTGATGGTGAAGGTACCTTCCATCATCCGCGCGCGTCGGCATAGGCGGCAGAAAGCCGTTCAAAGGCGTCGCTGACAGCCGGCGCAAACCGCTGGCCTGTCTCCGTCAGGGTCACCTGTCTCGGCCGGCGCACGAAAAGGGGCGTGCCGATCCGGTCTTCCAGAATCTTGATCTGGTAGCTGACGGCAGCCTGGGTCATGCCCAGTTCCTCGCCGGCCTTTGTAAAGCTGCCATGGCGTGATGCGGCCTCGAAGGCGCGCACCGCTGCCAGTGGCGGAAGGAGTGCACCGGACATGGATAAAATCTCCTTATGATACCCGGTCGTCTTTCAATTGGAATTCCGGCTTCAGAAGAACGACATTCGGCCAGGAAATCAACACAGCTTTTCTATGAGAGGTCGGGAAAGTCCGATGGCACACGTTTTCCTGTATGATGCCAATGAGGCCGCGACGCTCTGGCGTTCTCTCCTGAAATGGGCCACTAAGCTGGGCGCGCGCAGAAGGCACTCCGAAGTGCGCGGAATCGACCCAAGGGACATACCCGAGGCCATGCATCACGATGTCGGGCTGACGGATATCCGCCCCCTGCATCCCAAACGCTATCTGGATTAAGGCAGCTTCAGGACACGTGGAAACCGGCTTTCCGTCCCGAGTTGTGAGGAGACAGCAGAATAGAGCGTTTCGGTTGACAAGTGCGCCGCTCTCCCATATTGACCCCGCACAAGCGCGATGGCTTCTGGCTGCCGCGCTTTTTAACGTGTCCCGTGGACAAGGCCGCATCAGCGTGCGCGGCATGTCCTGTCAGGTTTCGAAAACGGAAGCCAGAGGAGGGCGCGTTTCCTTCGTCCGGAGTCTTTAGCTCCGGGGTTTTTGATGTGAAAGGGAATGCGATGAGCAAGCGCCATTCTGCAAAGTACAAACTCGATCGCCGTCTTGGCGAAAACATCTGGGGCCGTCCGAAGTCCCCGGTCAACCGTCGTGAATATGGCCCCGGCCAGCACGGTCAGCGCCGCAAGGGCAAGCTCTCGGATTTCGGTCTGCAGCTGCGTGCCAAGCAGAAGCTGAAAGGCCACTACGGCGACATTTCGGAAAAGCAGTTCCGCAAGACCTATGACGAGGCCAACCGCCGCAAGGGTGACACCAACGAGAACCTGATCGGTCTCCTGGAGTCCCGCCTCGACGCCATCGTCTACCGCGCCAAGTTCGTTCCCACGATCTTCGCTGCGCGTCAGTTCGTGAATCACGGCCACATTCTGGTCAACGGCCGCCGCGTCAACATCCCGTCCTACCGCTGCAAGGCCGGTGACGTGATCGAGGTCAAGGAAAAGTCCAAGCAGCTCGCCATCGTTCTGGAGGCTGTGCAGCTCGCCGAGCGCGATGTGCCGGATTATGTGGAAGTCGACCACAACAAGATGGTCGCCACTTATCTGCGCATGCCTTCGATCTCCGACGTGCCTTATGCGGTGCATATGGAGCCGAACCTGGTTGTCGAGTATTACTCGCGCTGATACCTTTCGGCAGGTAATTCGGAAAGGGGGCGTCCTGCCATTGGCCGGGCGCCTTCTTTTTTTGTCTTTCACGGGTTTCGCGGGGTACTGTCATGACAGGACTGGCCAGGGCGTCCAGTGTGCGAATGGGCTTGTTGCTGGCCTTCTTCGTCGCCTTGTGGACGGTCTATGCCAGCCTGACCCAGCTTAATCTCGACGGTTTTGGCGACATGCTTGAAAACTACTCCTGGGGCATCGCCTGGGAGCAGGGCTATTACAAGCATCCGCCGCTCTTCGCCTGGATCACGGCAGCCTGGTTTGCAGTGTTCCCAAACGTCGACTGGGCCTATTATCTCCTGTCGGCGGTCAACGGCGCGGCGCTCATGTTTGCGAGCTGGCGGATCGCGGTGCGGTTTCTCGATCCGTGGCGGGCCTTCCTGGCGACGGCACTCTTCTTCTTTCTGCCGCCGGTCACATTTCTCGCCATCAAGTACAACGCCAATTCGGCCATGCTGCCGTTCTGGGCGGCGACGGTGTGGTTCTATCTGCGCTTTCTGGAAAAGCGCCGGCTCACCGATGCAGTGATTCTCGGTGCCCTTGCCGCTGCTTCAATGCTGATCAAATATTTTTCAGCAGCGCTTCTGGGAGCCATCTGCCTTCATGTCCTGTTCGACCGAGAGGCGCGCTCGCTGCTCCTGAAGCCCGGCGTCTGGGTGGCAAGTCTTGTCTTCATCGCACTGATCACACCCCATCTGATCTGGTTGTTCAGAAACGATTTTCTGCCGCTGACCTACGTTTCCGAGCAGGGAGACGGGTCGGCGCTTATCGGAGTGACATCCACGCCCCGGTTTCTGGCTGCCCTGCTGGCCTATCTTCTGCCGGCTGTCCTCGTTCTCCTGATCGCGATCCTGCGCAACGGGCGCGGCCCCTGGTTCGATGCCGGACCGTTCTTCGCCCTGCGGGAGACGCTGGCGGGGCGGGCGCTCTTATGGACCGGGTTCGGCGCGCTGGCGCTCACGCTTCTTCTCGGCATTGTGTTCACCGTGCAGTTCAGTTCGGTCTGGGCGCTGCCGCTTTATTTTTCGGCGCCGATTTTCCTCATCCTGCTTGTGAAACCGGGGCGCCTGGAAGCGCAGAAACCTGCCATTCCCGCTGCCGTCGTGCTCTACGGTGCCTGTCTTCTGGCGTTGTCGCCGCTCATCTATGCGCAGGAGGCGCAGAACACCTCGCATTATAACGACGTCCCGGTTCGTGCACTTGCCGGTGAGATCGAGAATGCCTGGAATGCCCGCTACGACACACCGCTCGCCTATGTTGCCGGAGACAAGATTCTGGCCAGCGGCACGACCTTCTATGCCGCGTCGCGCCCCTATTCGATGCAGGCGAATTCCTACGCGCTGACACCGTGGATTACGCCCGAGGATGTGGCCGTGAAGGGCATGGCGATCGCCTGTTTCGATGGCCAGAAAGGTTGCCTTGCCAGGGCGGCGGAACTGTCGGGCGTTGGGGCCGATACGCAGGATCTGACCGTCCCCGGGTTTGGTGGAGAACGACGCTGGACAGTGCGTGTTTTCTTCGTGCCGCCGGCCGGTTTCGGCACGTAATTCGCTTTTCCCGAAAAAGCTCTGTTTTCACGGAATTCGAGACGAAATCCTCTCGTTTCGCCCAAAACCGCTTCAAATTACCCGGTTTTCGATGGACCAGCGGGCAGCGAAGAAATTGAGGATCGCGCCGACGAGAATGCCGATGAGCTTGGCGGCGAAAAGGCCCGTCAGCGGCGGCAGGAGATAGACCGCGAGGGTCGAGGATCCGAGCGAGATGATGCTGCCGCTGACAGCGAATTTCGCAAACGCCCTGTGCAGGCGGAAACGTTCGCCGCGCTCGAATGTCCAGCGTGAATTGACCGCGAAGGAAAAGATCACGGCGACGGCCCAGCCGAGGAAATTAGCGACCAGTGCCGGAAATGACAGCGCGACAAGAGCGCTGAAGGTGGCGAAGTCGATCACCGTGTTCAGGATGCCGACAATTGCAAAGCGGCTGAGTTTGGTCGAAAGCCCGCGGTTTCCCTCTTCGGTCATGACGCGGCTCGTTTCAGGCGAAGCGATGCGCTTTCAAGGCGCTGCGGAAAATCTTCCGAGGCAAGAGCGTCGCGCTCTTCATTGCGGGCATCGGTAAAAACGTCACGCCGGCGCAGAACATCGTCCACAGTTCCGGGATGGCACATGACGACGCTGCCATCGGGCGCCCTGTCAATGAAGAGATCGAGCGCGCGGGCAAAGGCGCCGGGCCGGCGCCAGTCATAAAAGCCGCAGAGCGGTCCCTCGACGACAAAGCCATGCCGGCGCATCTCGGCATCGAAGCCGCGCGCCAGAAGGCGGGCGACAATGACCTTTGCCTTTACGAGAGCAGGGGCTGCCCGCAGGGTCGGCGCACCGCGCAGCCATGGGCGTTTTTCGGGCGGAAGATCGGCAAAACGCCCTGCAAGCCACTGCCGCACGGGAGGCAGGAAATGAACGTGCTGGTGCCCGTCGATGAAGTCGGGATCGCGACCGAAGGATTCGCGGAAGCGGGCAAGCTGTGCGTTGGCTTCCATACCGATTGTCTCGACGTCGTGGTCGGTGAGCAGCCGCTTCAGGTCCGGCATGGTCCGGCCGGTGGAAAGGGCGGGGAAGTCCGTGAGGGTGAGGTGCATGCCGATCACGAACCGGCCATCCGTCGCCGCCAGGGCGCGCGCATGATCCCGCCAGTCGTCGAACAGCGTCATGCAGCCCGTGCCGCTCAGGCGGCCCGTTTCAAGCAGCGTTCGGATGGTTTCGCTGACGCCGGGAGAAAAGCCGTAATCGTCGGCAATCAGCCAGATCGAGCGCGCGCCGGGATCAGCCATGGGCCGCCTTGCGCGTCTTGCCCGGCTTCGCACGGGGCGCGGCATCGGAGCCCGTGATGGATTTGACGATGTAATTGGGTCTGTTCTTCGCCTCGCTGAGCGCCGACCAGACATATTCGCCGACAAGGCCCGTGAGGGCCAGGTTGAGACCGCCCAGAACGAGCACCGCGACGATCAGGCTCGGATAGCCGGGCACGGCGACGCCGGTGAAGAGCACTTCCAGAAGGATCTTGATTCCGTAGAGAAAGCCAAGCACCGCAACCCCGGTGCCGAAAAGCGACACCATGCGCAGCGGCACGACGGAGAAGGAGGTGAAGCCTTCCAGCGAGAAGGCAATCAGCCGCCGCCGCGACCATTTGCTTTCGCCACCCTGCCGCTCGGCAGGCTTGTAGAGGATGCGCTCCTGCTTGAACCCGGTCCAGGCATAAAGGCCCTTGTTGAAGCGGCGCTGGTCGCGCAACTGGCGCAGTGCCGTGGCAAAGCGGCCGGTCATGACGCGGAAATCGCCGGCATTGGCCGGAATTTCGTAACGCTGTCCCATATTGATCAGCCAGTAGAACCCGTTGGCGAGATAGCGCCCGAGCGTGCGGCTTTCGGCGCGGTCTGAACGCACGGCATAGACCATGTCGAGATCGGGATCGGCGATGATGCGGCCGATCATGTCGAGCGCGACGTCCACCGTGTGCTGAAGGTCTGCATCCATGAGGAGCACATAGTCGCCTTCGGAATGGTCGAGACCGGCGAGGATGGCCGTTTCCTTGCCGAAATTGCGCGCAAGCGTGATCAGCGACCAGTTGCCCGCCATGTGCTCGCCATAAAGCGCGCCGCCTTCATCCGTGCTGCCGTCATCGATGAAGATGAACCGCGTGTCGAGATCGAACCGCTCCCTGACCTGCGCGGCAAGGTCGCCCGCCAGGGCACTGAACCCGGCAACGCTTTCCCTTTCGTTGAGAAAGGGAACCAGAATGTCGAGCCGTTTGGCCACGCGCGCAATCTCCTTCGAACCGTGTTATGCCCGCTGAAAGTTGAAAATGCCTATTCGCTAAGTCGCCTTGCTGCAAGGCTTCTGATAGGAAGGCGCGAAATCACATGTACCGACAGAGGCGTGCCCATGCATAGCACCTTGGCGCAACCGAAAGAACCGATCGATGCCGCGGAAGCGGGAGCGGACGCTGCAGAAGACACGCCCCCCTTTATGAAGGGGATGCCTTCCTCGGTCGAGTTCAACAAACTGCGCAAGCGCCTTCTGCGCCAGGCGCGGCAGGCAATCGAGGACTTTGCCATGGTGAAGCCCGGCGAGCGCTGGCTGGTTGCGCTTTCCGGCGGCAAGGATTCTTACGGGCTCCTGGCGGTGCTTATGGAGCTTCAGTGGCGTGGGCTTCTGCCGGTGGAAATTCTGGCCTGCAATCTGGATCAGGGGCAGCCGAATTTTCCAAAGCACATTCTGCCTGACTATCTCGACAGTATCGGCGTTGCGCACCGCATCGAGTATCAGGATACCTATTCAGTGGTGACGGAGAAACTGCCCGAATCGAGCACTTACTGCTCACTCTGCTCACGCTTAAGACGCGGACATCTCTACCGCATCGCGCGGGAGGAGGGGTGCTCTTCACTGGTGCTGGGGCATCACCGCGAGGACATTCTCGAAACCTTCTTCATGAACCTGTTTCACGGCGGGCGGCTTGCGGCGATGCCGCCCAAGCTTCTGAACGACGAGGGGGACGTGATGGTGCTGCGCCCGCTCAGCTATTGCGCGGAGTCGGACCTGACGAAGTTCGCCGAGGCGATGAAGTTCCCGATCATTCCCTGCGATCTCTGCGGCAGTCAGGATGGCCTGCAGCGCAATGCCATGAAGGCGATGCTGAGGGACATCGAAACCCGTATGCCCGGCCGCAAGGACACGATGATCCGGGCGCTGACAAATGCGCGCCCGTCTCATCTTCTCGACCGCAGGCTTTTCGATTTCGCGGGCCTCACACGGGCGGATTGACGGCGTGGAACATGCGTCCGCGCTCGCCGATCAGGACGAGAACGATGGCGATTGACCCGGTGATGAAATAACCGGCGGCCAGCGGGACCGTTGAACCATCGAACATCTGACCGACAAAGGCGCCGATCAACCCGCCGCCCAGCGTGGTAAGAAAGCCCTGTGTCGCAGCCGCCGTGCCCGCCACATGGCCAAGCGGCTCCATGGCGATGGAGTTGAAGTTTGCGCCGACCCAGCCGAACTGGAACATGGCGACCGAGAACAGCACGAAAAACAGGGCAAATGGCATGTAGCGATAGAGGCCAGAACCAGCCAGAGCAGGCTGACTGCGGTGAAGCCCACAAGGGCCGTGTGGGAGAGACGGCGCATGCCGATACGGCCGACCAGGCGCGAATTGGTGAATGAGGAGATCGCCATCAGGCCGGCACCGATTGCGAAGAGGATCGGAAACCAGTCCGCCAGATCGAACGTGTCGGTGTAGATCTGCTGCGCGGAGCTGATGAAGCCGAACAGCGAACCGAAAATGCTGGTGGTTGCCAGCGTATAGCAGAGCGCGACACGGTTCGTGAGCACATAGCCGAACCCCCGCGTCACCGAAGAAAAGGTCAGCTCTCGCCGGTTTTCAGGTGCGAGGGTTTCGGGCAGGCGGATCGCAGCCCAGGTGCCGAAGACGATGGCGAGCACCGCCATGGCAATGAAGATTTCCGACCAGTCGCCGAAGATCATGATGAGCTGGCCGATGCTGGGGGCGATGACCGGTATGACCATAAAGACCATCATGACCATGGAAAGAACCTCGGCCATCTGGCGCCCGCCAAAGACGTCGCGGATCGCCGAAACGGCAATAACCCGCGTCGTCGCCGCGCCGATCCCTGCAGGAAGCGCAGTGCCAGAATGACGGCAAAACTGGGAGATATGGCTGCGATCAGTGCGGCGGAAACATAGAGTGCGAGACCGACGAAAAGCGGTGCGCGGCGGCCGAAGCGGTCGGAGATGGGGCCGAAGATGAGCTGCCCGCCCCCAAGGCCGGCCAGATAGGCGGTGACGATGTATTGCCGCGCGTTCTCGTCATCCACGCCGAGTTCAGCGCCAATCTGCTGCAATGCCGGCAGCATGATGTCGATGGCAAGCGCGTTGAGCGACATGAGCGCGGCCGCAAGCGCGATGAATTCCGCACGACCCAGCGTTTTCTGCGGTTGTAAGGCTTCATCCAAAACAGGCTTGTCCATATCTCTCTCTCCAACGAACATCGGCATGCGCAACAAACGCCGGTGCCGACGCAGTTCCACGGCGGCACGGCAGGTGCAAGGCGTCAGCCTCACAAGAGCGATTTCACTTCTCCTGGAAGTGCTACAGGCGGCGGAAATCCAGCCCTGAACCGCAATGAACGCCGGCAGAGATGTTCGAACATGTCAGCGACGCGAAAAAATGCGCTGGCGGGTGCCAACGCATCTTGAAAAAAGGAGGCGCCCGGCGGGCGGGCGCTATTCCGGTGTTAAATCAGGCGGCGCCTTTGGCAGCCACGCCCTTTTCATTGAGGAAGGCCTGCAGTTCGCCGGCCTGGAACATTTCCCGGATGATGTCGCATCCGCCCACGAACTCGCCCTTTACGTAAAGCTGCGGGATGGTGGGCCAGTTGGAGTAATCCTTGATGCCCTGGCGCAGTTCGTCCGAGGTCAGAACGTTGACGCCTTTATATTCGACATTGAGATAGTCGAGAATCTGGACCACCTGCCCGGAGAAGCCACACTGCGGAAAACCGGGCGTGCCCTTCATGAAAAGAACAACGTCGCTGCTTTTGACTTCGTTATCGATGAATTCGTTGATGCCGGTCATCGCAAATCCTCATCTGACCGGGGTAAAGGCCCGGCGTTTCACTCGTTAACCGTTATGTATTGCACCATCCATTGAGGTGCAACGCCACCCGATAAAAACTTTTGGGTCCGCTCAATCCGGAGCGCTGGTCTGAAGGGCGAGTGCATGGAGCGCTCCGCCCATATTGCCCTTCAGGGCATTGTAGACCATCTGGTGCTGCTGAACGCGGGACTTGCCCCGGAAGCTTTCCGCCACGACCTCCGCCGCATAATGGTCCCCGTCACCGGCCAGGTCGCGGATCGTGACCTGGGCGTCGGGGATACCTTCCTTGATGAGGCGTTCGATATCGGCAGCGTTCATAGCCATGGGGTGGCGATTCTCCAAAACAGTCCGTTCCCCTGAGATATGGCGATTCCGGGGGGCAAGGTCAATTGGTGGCGCAAAGCGCCCCGGCTCCATTCTGTGGGAGCCGGGGAAGATGCCGGGTCAGTCCATGAAGTTCGGGAACCACGCTTCGTGTGCCTCTTTCAGGGCCGTGACCGCGACAGGCGTCGATCCGCCCAGTGCGAGCACATCACCGCCGGTTGCGCCGATCACGACGGCGGATATGCCGGCTGCTTCGGCTTTTGAAAGAACGGCATCGGCATTTGCCGTGGTCACGACATAACGCCCCTGATCCTCACCGAAGAAGGCCGGGATGGCGTCTTCGGGGGCGTCGATGGTGGCGCCGATGCCAGAGGCAATCGCCATTTCCGCAAGCGCGACGGCAAGACCGCCGTCCGAGCAGTCGTGGGTGGCGGTCAATGCACCTGAACGGATCAGGTCGCGCACCATGTCGCCGGCGCGCTTCTCATGGGCGAGATCGACCGGCGGGGGCGGGCCCTCGGCGCGGCCATGAATGTCGCGCAGATAGACGGACTGCCCGAGATGCGTGCCCCAGCCTTCCGGTGCGCCGATCAGGACAATGGATTCACCCGCAGCGGCAAAGGCGGCGCGGGATGCCTGCTGCCAGTCCGGGATCAGGCCGACGCCGGCAATGGTGGGCGTGGGCGGGATCGCCTCGCCAAGCGTCTCGTTGTAGAGCGAGACATTGCCGGACACGATGGGAAAGCCGAGTGCTGCGCATGCTTCGCCGATGCCCTTGATGGCGTGGACGAGCTGCCCCATGATTTCGGGCTTTTCGGGATTGCCGAAATTGAGATTGTCGGTGGAGGCGAGCGGCTCGGCACCCGTCGCGGTGATGTTGCGCCAGCATTCGGCAACCGCCTGCTTGCCGCCCTCATAGGGATCGGCCTCGCAATAGCGCGGCGTGACGTCAGAGGAAAAGGCGAGGGCCTTTTTCTCCTGTCCGTCGACGCGCACCACGCCGGCGTCACCTCCTGGAAGGTGAAGCGAATTGCCCTGAATGAGCGTGTCATACTGCTCCCAAACCCAGCGGCGGGAGGAGAGATCGGGCGAATTAAGAAGCTTCAGAAGGCTCTCGGCAATATCAGCTTCGGGCACGGGGCCCGTGAGCGGCGCCCTGGGCTTCGACTCGACCCACGGGCGGTCATATTCGGGGGCCTCGTCACCGAGCTCCTTGATGGGAAGATTTGCCACTTCCTCGCCCTGATGCAGGATGCGGAAGCGCAGATCGTCGGTGGTTTTGCCGACAATGGCGAAATCGAGCCCCCATTTGCGGAAGATGGCCTCGGCCTCGTCGCGCTTTTCAGGGCGCAGCACCATAAGCATGCGCTCCTGGCTTTCCGACAGCATCATCTCATAGGCGCTCATGCGCTCTTCGCGCACCGGCACGCAGTCGAGATCGAGCTCGATGCCGAGATCGCCCTTGGCGCCCATTTCGACCGCAGAGCAGGTGAGGCCGGCAGCGCCCATGTCCTGAATGGCGATGACGGCACCGGTGGCCATCAGCTCCAGACAGGCTTCGAGCAGGCATTTTTCGGTGAACGGATCGCCGACCTGCACGGTGGGACGCTTCTCGTCGATGCCTTCGTCGAACTCGGCGGAGGCCATGGTCGCGCCGCCGACGCCATCACGGCCGGTCTTGGCGCCCAGATAGACGACGGGCAGGCCGACGCCCTCGGCCTTCGAATAGAAGATGGCATTGGTTTCGGCGATGCCGGCGGCAAAGGCGTTGACCAGAATATTGCCATTGTAGCGGGCGTCGAAATTCACCTCACCACCGACGGTGGGAACGCCAAACGAATTGCCGTAGCCGCCGATGCCGGAAACGACGCCGGCAACCAGATGCTTCGTCTTGGGGTGATCGGGCGCGCCGAAGCGCAGCGCGTTCATGGCGGCGACAGGGCGTGCGCCCATGGTGAACACGTCACGCAGAATGCCGCCGACGCCGGTGGCCGCGCCCTGATAGGGCTCGATGAAGGAGGGGTGGTTGTGGCTCTCCATCTTGAAGACCACGCATTGCCCGTCACCGATGTCGACCACGCCGGCGTTCTCGCCCGGGCCCTGAATGACCTGCGGCCCCGATGTGGGGAGTGTGCGAAGCCATTTCTTCGAGCTCTTGTAGGAACAGTGTTCGTTCCACATGGCCGAGAAAATGCCAAGCTCGGTGAAGCTCGGCTCGCGGCCGATCAGGTCGAGGATGCGCTGATACTCGTCGGGCTTCAGGCCGTGAGCGGCGATGAGGTCTTCGGTGATCGGGATGTGATTGGGAATGGTCATGTGGTCGGCATGGTCCCTGCGAAGGGGTTGCAACGGGTGTCTCGAGGCTGCGTTACAGTATTGCGGCCCGATAATCCACTTCCCAATGCCGGTTTTCATCAACCGTAATTGTCAAATCCGCTGATCGGATTGTCGAGAAGGCTCCTGAGCGTCGTCAGTCCGCGCGTCACGCAGTCGTGGCTCTCGGGCACAGTGAAGGCGATGCGGGCGCGGTGGAGCGTGGCGCCGGCGCGGCCCACCTTGAACTCGTCCTCATCGTCGATCAGCACGCCTTCTTCCATGGCCGCTTGCTTAAACGTGCTCGACAGCCAGGGTTCGGGCAGTTTCAGCCACAGGAACGGCGCGTTCGGATGCGACGTGAAATCCCTGCCGGCGAAGAGGGATGCGGCGATCGCCTGACGCGCGCCGATCTCCGCACGCACACGGTCGTGAATGTCGAAGGCTTCCCCCGACAGCACAAGCTGGGCGGCGAGCTCGGCAAGCAGGAAGGGTATGCCGCCCGTGATCATCTTGTGGGCGGTGAGCACACGCGAGGCATAGGGCGGGGGTGTGGCGACCCATCCGCCGCGCACGCCGGCCGCGACGGATTTGGACAGGCTGCCCACATGGAAGGTGCGCTCGGGCGCCAGGGTGGCGAAGAGGGGCGGGGTTCTGTCGAGGAGGGCGCCGTAGATGTTGTCCTCGATCAGCCAGACATTGTGCACTCTGGCGATCTCGACAATGGCGCGCCGGCGTGTCTCCGGCATGGTGGCGAGCGTTGGATTGTGGAGCGAGGGAACCAGAAACACCATGCGGGGATGCTGCTGGGCGCAGACCCGTTCAAAATCCTCCGGCACCATGCCCTCCTCGTCGATGGCGACCGAAAGCAGGCGGCGGCCGGTGACCGTGGCGCTGCGGGCAATGTGCGAATAGGTGAATTCCTCGAAGGCGATGCGGTCGCCCGGTACAGTCATGGCGGCGATGGTTGCCAGAATGCCGGCATGGCCGCCCAGCGTGGGAACGATGCTGTCGGGATGCGGGGTCCAGTCGCCGCGCGCGAGCCACTGGCTGCCGGCATCGAGCCAGCGCGCGGGCAGGGAGCGCGTATAGCTTGCAATGTCGGCCGGGTGATCGCGGGCGATCCTCTCGGTGATCCGTGTCAGGGCGTCGGCCTGGCCGACATTGGGCGCTGCGGTGGAATCCATGCGGGTCTTGCCGGGCTCCGG
>NZ_BAMP01000073.1 GCF_000615975.1 Nitratireductor aquibiodomus NL21 = JCM 21793
CCGCGCCGGGCGGACCTGCCGCACAGGCCGGCCAGCAACCGGCCAAGCAGGATGTGCCGGGCATCAAGGCGATTATCGCCGTGGCGAGCGGCAAGGGCGGCGTCGGCAAGTCGACAACGGCGGTCAATCTGGCACTGGGACTGAAGGCGCTTGGGCTGAAGGTCGGCATTCTCGATGCGGACATTTACGGCCCCTCCATGCCGCGTCTGCTCGGGCTCAAAGGAAAGCCGGAAACCGCCGATGGCAAGACGCTGAAGCCGATGGAGGCGTTTGGCGTGAAGGTCATGTCCATGGGCTTCCTCGTGGAGGAAGACACGCCGATGATCTGGCGCGGGCCGATGGTCGTCTCGGCCCTTCGCCAGATGCTGCGTGACGTCGCCTGGGGCGAACTCGACGTGCTGGTGGTCGACATGCCGCCCGGCACGGGCGACGCGCAGCTCACCATGGCGCAGCAGGTGCCGCTGGCTGGTGCGGTGATCGTGTCCACGCCGCAGGATCTGGCGCTGATCGATGCGCGCAAGGGGCTTAACATGTTCAGGCGGGTAGATGTCCCGCTGCTCGGCATCGTCGAGAACATGAGCTATTTCGTGGCCCCCGACACGGGCAAGCGCTATGACATTTTCGGCCATGGCGGCGCGAAGGCGGAGGCGGAAAGGCTGGGGGTGCCGTTCTTGGGCGAGGTGCCCCTGACGATGGATGTGCGCGAAACCTCCGACGCGGGAACCCCGGTCGTGGCATCGAACCCCGATGGCGTTCAGGCCGGGGTCTACAGGGAGATCGCTGGAAGGGTCCACACGCATCTTGCGGCAGCCATGCAGAGCGCTGCGGATGAAGCGCCAGCCATCGTTTTTGAATAAAACTATTGCTGCAATTGATTGATCGCTCGGTGCGTGTAAAAAGCGCTGCATTCAATCAAAGGGGATTTCCATGAGCGCCGCGACTTCGCAGACTGTGCTTCACGAACGCCATGATGGATGGCATCGCATCACGCTCAATCGGCCGGAGAAGCTGAACTCCTTCAACGAGGAGCAGCACACGGCATTGCGCGAAGCGCTGGAAGCGTGCTCAGCCGACGATACATGTCGCGCGGTTCTTTTGACCGGGGCAGGGCGCGGCTTCTGCGCCGGACAGGATCTGGGCGACCGCGATCCCGCCAAACTCGAAGACAAGCCGGACCTCGGCTACACGATCGAGAATTTCTATAATCCGCTGGTGCGCAAGCTGCGGGGCATGAACAAGCCCATTGTCTGCGCGGTGAATGGCGTGGCCGCAGGTGCGGGTGCCAACATCGCGCTGGCCTGCGATATCGTATTGGCAGCAAAATCGGCGAAGTTCATTCAGGCCTTTGCGAAGATCGCTCTCGTGCCGGATTCCGGCGGAACCTGGTTCCTGACGCGCATTCTGGGCGAGCCGCGCGCCAAGGCGCTGGCGCTAACGGGCGAGCCACTTTCGGCTGAGGATGCAGCCAACTGGGGCTTGATCTGGCGCGCCGTCGAAGATGAAGCCCTGATGAGCGAGGCGGAGGCACTGGTGGAGAAACTGGCCAGCGGACCGACCCACGCCTACGGCCTGATCAAGAAAGCGATCCACGCCGCACCGGGAAGCTCGCTCGATGCGCAGCTTGAGCTGGAACGCGAATTGCAGCGCGAAGCCGGCCGCTCGGACGACTACCGCGAGGGGGTTTCGGCGTTTCTCGAGAAGCGCAAGCCGGTCTTCAAGGGGTAGGTCAGGAGGTTGCGGCTTCCTCGGCATCGCCACCGGTAACGCGGGCGTTGAAATCGGAGAAGAACTGGCCGGCAAGTTTCTTGGAGGTCGACTGAATGAGACGGCTGCCGAGCTGGGCCATCTTGCCGCCCACATCCGCCTTTGCGCTGTAGCTTAAGATCGTGGCGTCGGGACCGTCTTCCTTCAGCGAAACATCTGCCCCGCCCTTGGCAAAGCCGGCCACGCCGCCCTTTCCTTCGCCCGTGATCGTGTAGGAGTGGGGCGGGTTGAGATTGGTGAGCTCCACCGCGCCGTTGAACTTCGCCTTGATCGGCCCGATCTTGAGCGTGACAACGGCTTCAAACTCGGTGTCTGACGTCTTGGTGAGCTCCTGACAGCCGGGAATGCAGTCCTTCAGAACGTCGGGATCGTTCAACGCCTGCCAGACCGTTTCCACCGGCGCTTCGATGCGTTCCTCACCTTCGATGACCATGGCCATGGCGCGTTCCTCCTGAGACGGTGTTTCCGATCTGGCTAACTCACCGGATACGTCTTGTCCATCCGTGTGGCGACGGCCGCTGTTGTCTTGTGCCTGACATGTGGCGCATTTATTCGACAGCGAATCGGCTGAAGGGTGAGGCGTGCAATGAAGGGGAGCGAAACGCACGAAGGCGGAAGGGTGGGGACGGCTGCGGAGGTTTTCGGCGCGTTCCTCAGGCTCGGCCTGACCTCCTTCGGTGGCCCGATCGCGCATCTTGGTTATTTCCGCGATGCGCTCGTGCTGCGGCGGAAATGGCTCGATGAACAGGCCTATGCCGATCTGGTGGCGCTCTGCCAGTTCCTGCCGGGGCCGGCAAGCAGTCAGGTGGGTTTCGCGCTGGGCTATATGCGCGCGGGGCCGCTGGGTGCGGCGGCGGCATGGACTGCGTTCACACTGCCATCCGCGTTTCTGCTCTTCGCTTTTGCGTTGTTTGCTTCCGCACTCGACAATCCGCTCGGTCACGGACTGTTGCACGGGCTGAAGATCGTGGCCGTGGCGGTGGTGGCGCAGGCGGTCTGGGGCATGGCGCGCTCGCTATGCCCGGATCGCGAGCGAGCGGGCATTGCCCTTGCCGCGCTTGTGCTCGTTACGGTCTCAGCAAGCGCGTTTGCGCAGATCGGTGCCATCGCGATCGGTGCGCTGCTTGGCTGGCTGCTCTGTCGCGGAAAGGCAGGCGGCGATGGGGCAGTCGTCGCGTTCGGCCTGTCGAAACGCGCCGGTGCCACCTGCCTAATGCTCTTTGCAATTCTGCTCCTCGGCCTGCCGCTTGTTGCGCCCATGGCGCAGGGGCTTTCCGTGTTCGACACGTTCTACCGTGCCGGCGCGCTGGTATTTGGCGGCGGGCATGTGGTGCTGCCGCTCCTTGAAGCGGGTGTCGTTGAGCCCGGCTGGGCGACGCGCGACGCGTTTCTGGCAGGCTATGGCGCGGCACAGGCCGTTCCCGGCCCGCTCTTCACCTTTGCGGCCTATCTGGGTGCGGTTCTGGGGCCTACGCCGAACGGGCTTGCCGGCGCTGCCATTGCGCTGATCGCTGTGTTCCTGCCGGGGTTTCTTCTGCTTCTGGGCGTCGCGCCCTTCTGGGACCGGTTCCGGCAATTCGACGCCGCGCGGGCGCTGATGATGGGCACAAATGCCGCCGTGGTCGGCATATTGGGAGCGGCTCTTTATGACCCGTTGTGGACGACCGCCATTCTTGCGCCGGCTGACTTTGCCGTGGCGGCGGTCGGCTTCATCATGCTCACCATGTGGAAAGCGCCACCATGGGTGGTGGTGGCGCTTTGTGCCGTGGCGGGAATGGGGATGGCTGCTCTTTGACGCTGCCTGCTTTTATGCGGCTACACGCCGATACTCGGATGCCGCCGCCGCCAACTCGCGGATGCCCGGCTCGATCTGCTGCGCCGCGATGGACGAGATGCCAAGCCGCATGAACGGCGTCGGCTGGGCTCGTCCGAGGAAAAAACGCGCGCCCGGCTCGATCAGGACGCTGCGGCGAGCGGCGGATTTGGCAAGCACGGCCGAATCGAGACCGGGCGGGCCTTCGAGCCAGAGCGAGGTGCCGCCGCGAATGTCGGCCGCGTTCCAGTCCGGCAGAATGTCGCCGACTGCCTGATAGAGCTTTTCGCGCCGCTCCTCGAAGGCCGACGAGATGCGGCGAACGAGGGTGTCGTGGTGGCCGAGCGACAGGAACAGCGCAACGGCGCGCTGGTTGTTGGCCGGCGGATGCCGCAGCATGAAGCGACGCAGCGCCCGCAATTCGGCGATCAGGTCTGCAGGCGCCACGATGTAGCCCATGCGCAGGCCGGGCGCGAGCGTCTTGGACATGGAGCCCAGATGCACGACACGGCCATTGCGGTCGAGCCCCTTGAGAGCGGCCTGCGGCCGTTCGTCGGCGAGCTGGCTGTCATAGTCGTCTTCGATGACGATCCAGTCATGGCGCTCTGCTGCCTCAAGCAATGCCTCGCGCCGCGCCTGGCTGAGCGGCACCATGGTCGGGCAGTGATGGCTGGGTGTGGCGAACACGAAATCCGCATCCTGCGGGATCTGGGCCACGTCGATGCCCTGCCGGTCGACGGGAACGGGGGCAATCTCCGCGCCGGCAAGCTGGAAGATGGAACGCGCATCGGGATAGCCGGGATTCTCCACCGCGACTTTCTTGCCGCGGCTCATGAGGAGCGTGGCCAGCATGTAGAGCGCATGCTGCGAGCCGAGCGTGACGAGGATCTCATCGGGATTGGCGAAGATGCCGCGCCGGGGCAGGAGCCGGGCCTGGATCTGCTCGACAAGCAGCGGGTCGTCACGGTCGACCATGTCCGCCGCCCAGTTGCGGATTTCCAGAACGGCAAGCGCCATGCGGTTGCACTCCCGCCACTCGGCGGTGGGGAAGAGCGAGGGGTCGAACTGGCCGTAGACGAAGGGGTAGGAGGCCTTCATCCAGTCTTCGTTCTTGCGCGGTTCCGGCATTTCGCTGGCCAGAACCTGAAACCGCTTCTGCCAGTTGACGCCATCCTTGCCGCCCTGCTTGCGGGGTGGGCGCGGAGGCGCGGCCAGCACTTCCGGATTGACGAAGTGGCCGCGGCGCTCGCGGGCGATCAGAAATCCCTGATCGACAAGCTGCTGAAAGGCGAGCACCACCGTGCCGCGCGCAACGCCGAGTTTTTCCGCGAGAATACGGCAGGATGGAAGCGGCATGGACGGGGCGATCTGGCGATCAAGGATCGCAGACACGATGGCCTGACGGATCTGTGCCTGAAGGGTCTGTCCCGATTCGGGGGAAATCTTGAACAGGCCCGTCCACAGGGCGGTATCATTTCTGGCTGGCATATGGCTTTCCTCTCCGGCGGGGGAGCCTAACTCTGGGTCAATGCATGTCAACCCTGGTACAATTGATTGTTCCAACAAAGAAATTGATGAATGCCAGCAAACCCCTGTTCCGCCTCGTTTTGTTTGCTAAAAGAACGACGTTTCTTTTTGCAGGAGGCTCCCTTTGGACACGGCATTTAAGACTGCACTGGCTGCCCTTCGGGAGCATCGCGCGAAAACGGCCCCCATGGACATGCGCGCGGCCTTCGCTTCAGACCCCGGGCGGTTTGCCCGTTTCTCGCTTTCCCTCGACGACCTGACGCTCGATTTTTCGCGCGCTGCGGTGGACCAGAAGGCTGTCGACCTGCTTTTGAAGCTTTCGGAAGCGGCGGGGCTGGAAGCAGCACGCGACAAGATGTTCTCCGGCAGTCACATCAACACGACGGAAGACCGGGCCGTGCTGCACACCGCTCTGCGGGCGCTCTCGGGTGGTTCCATCGAGAATGACGGCTACGATGTCATGCCTGGCGTGCGTGAGGTGCTGGAGGCGATGGATGCTTTCGCCGATGGCGTGCGTCGTGGCACGATTCGAGGGGCGACCGGCAAGGCCTTCACCGACGTTGTGAACATCGGCATTGGCGGCTCCGATCTCGGGCCGGTGATGGTGACACGGGCGCTCTCGCCCTGTCATGACGGCCCGCGCCTTCATTATGTGTCCAATGTCGATGGCGCGCATATCGCCGACACGCTTGCCGGGCTCGATCCCGAGACCACGCTCTTCATCATCGCATCGAAAACCTTCACCACCATCGAGACGATGACCAATGCGCGCACAGCGCAGAATTGGATCGCGGCGAAGCTTGGCCAATCCGCGACGGGCGACCATTTTGCAGCCGTTTCCACAGCGCTCGACAAGGTCGCGGAATTCGGCATCGATGAGAAACGCGTGTTCGGTTTCTGGGACTGGGTCGGCGGGCGCTATTCGCTCTGGTCTGCCATCGGCCTGCCGATCATGATCGCCATCGGCGCTGACGATTTCCGCCGGCTGCTCGCGGGCGCGGAGGCCATGGACCGGCACTTCAAATCTGCGCCGCTGAGAGAGAATTTGCCGGTGATGCTCGGCCTGATTGGCTATTGGCATCGCGTCGTGTGCGACTATCCGGCCCGGGCCATCATTCCCTACGATCAGAGGCTGGAGCGGTTGCCCGCCTATCTGCAGCAGCTCGACATGGAATCGAACGGCAAAGGCGTGCAGCTTGACGGATCGCCGGTGATCACCCCCACGGGTCCGCTGGTATGGGGCGAGCCGGGCACGAACGGGCAGCATGCCTTCTTCCAGCTTCTGCATCAGGGCACCGACATCATCCCCGTCGAGTTTATGCTGGCGGCGGAAGGGCATGAGCCGGGGCTCGGGCATCATCACGATCTGCTTGTCGCCAATTGTCTGGCGCAGGCGGAAGCGCTGATGAAAGGGCGCACGCTTGCGGAAGCAGAGGCCCAGCTTCTGGAGAAGGGCGTGCCCGAAGCAGAGGCAAAGCGCCTGGCGCCGCATCGCGTGTTCACCGGCAACCGGCCCTCTCTCACCATTCTTTATCGCAAGCTCGATCCGTTCGCGCTGGGCCGGCTGATCGCGCTTTACGAGCATCGTGTTTTTGTGGAAGCGCAGCTTTTCGGCATCAACGCCTTCGATCAGTGGGGCGTGGAGCTGGGCAAAGAGCTGGCGACCGAGCTGTTGCCCGTGGTGGAAGGCAAGGCCAGTGCGGACAGTCGTGATGCAGCAACCGGTGGCATAGTGAAGCGCATCATGGAGCTTCGCGGACGCTGAGGCGCAGGTCGCCGCTTTTCTCGTCACACTCCGGAAAGCCGGCAGATCACCGGGCGGGCAGGGCCCGCCCCGGCTGCTGCTACGGGCGAGAAGGAATATATTATTCTCAATCGTAATTGACTATTGGAATTATCAATTTTAACACTCTGGTAAGGTGTTGAGCCGGCGAAGCGCGGGTTTTGCCAGCACCAGGCAGATGATTTCGGGAGAGTTCATGAACGCGCAGACGCTGATGTCGGAGCTTGAAAAGCTTGTGTCGGAGGGTCGCAACCCGGACACGATGCAGATCGATCTGCAGCCGACAACCGAAATTCTGAAACTCATCAACGCCGCCGACAGGGATGTGCCGCTGGCCGTCGAAAAGGTGATCCCGCAGATCGCCGAGGCGGTCGACCGGATTGTCGAGGCGTTCCAGAATGGCGGAAGGCTCATCTATATGGGCGCGGGCACGAGCGGACGGCTCGGCGTGCTCGACGCTTCGGAATGTCCGCCCACCTTCAGCGTTCCAGAAGATATGGTCACCGGTGTCATTGCCGGCGGCGACCACGCGCTGCGGCATGCCGTGGAAGGGGCCGAGGATGACCCGGCACAGGGCCGGCAGGCGCTGGAAGAGCGCGGTCTGACGGCGAAGGATGTCGTGGTTGGCATCGCTGTGAGCGGTCGCACGCCCTATGTGATCGGCGGGCTGAATTACGCCAAAGAGATTGGCGCAACCACCGTCTCGCTTTCATGCAACCCGGATTCGGCCATCGGTGCCATTGCCGACATCGCCATCGCGCCCGTGGTGGGACCGGAAATCCTGACCGGCTCGACGCGGATGAAATCGGGCACGGCGCAGAAGCTCATCCTCAACATGCTCTCCACGGCGAGCATGATCCGCATGGGCAAGATCTATCAGAACCTGATGGTGGACGTTAGCATCAGCAACCAGAAGCTCATGGCTCGCGCCTCGCGCATCGTCATGGAAGCGACGGGGTGTTCTGCCGATGAGGCCGAGACGCTGCTTAAACGGAGCGGCCACGACGTAAAGCTCGCCATCTTCATCGCGCTGACGGATATGGATGTAGCGGAAGCGCGCGCCGCCCTTGCAAGGGCTGGCGGGTTTCTGCGCAAGGCAATAAACGAAAGGCAGCAGCAAGCTGCAAACAGGTGAAGCAGCCATTCATGCGATCGTTCATTGGGCGGTTGCAGGCATCAAACGCTCTTGGAGGGAGAAGATCATGGGACAGTCTTTGATGAAGAAGTTCGCCACTTCGGTGGCATTCGCAGCCGCGCTCGGCGCGGCCACTGCGGTGGTACCGGCATCGGCAGAAACGCTGCGCATGGCATGGTCGCAGGATGCAACCGGCCTGGACCCGCACAAGCAGACGGCGTTTTCCTCGCTGCGTCTTCTGGAGCTGGTTTATGAGCCGCTGGTGCGTCTCAATGCCGATCTGGAGATCATTCCGGCCATTGCCGAATCCTGGGAGTTCTCCGAGGATGGCAAGACGCTGACTTTCAAGCTCGATGCTGACGCAAAATTCCAGAACGGCGAAAAGGTGACGCCAGCGGATGTGAAGGCATCGTTCGAGCGTGTGCTCGACGAGGCGACAGGGGCAGCCGCACGCGCCAACTTCACCTCCATCGAGAGCATCGACACACCGGACGAGACCACCGTTGTCTTCAACCTGTCGCAGCCGGACGTTCCGATGTTGACGGCGATGACGAGTATCAACGCGGCAGTCGTTCCGGCGAGCGAAATCGAGGCCGGCGCGATCGGCACGAAGGCGATCGGCTCCGGCCCGTTCAAGCTAGATAGCTGGGAGCCAAACCAGAAAGAGGTTCTGAGCGCCAATCCGGACTGGGCCGGCGGCGAGGTGAAGGTCGACGGCATCAACATTTCCGTTCTGCCGGACGAGACCGCCATTCTGGCGGCGCTGCGCACCAAGCAGGTGGATTTCGCCCTGATCAACGATCCGCTCGTGGCCACGCTGGTGCCGAACGAGGCAAGCCTTGAACTGAGCCGCACGCCGGTCCTGGCCTATCACGTGCTGCAGCTGAACCCGTCGCGCGAGCCAATGACGGAACTGGCCGTGCGTCAGGCCATCTCCTGCGCCATCGACCGCCAGGACGTGCTCGACACCGCGCTTCTGGGCGAGGGTGCGGTGACCGGCCCGCTGACCATGCCGGCTTACCGCTCTGATCCGGGCGCGCTGTTCTGCTATGAGCGCGACGTGGAAAAGGCCAAACAGCTCATGGCCGAGGCCGGCTATGAAGATGGCTTCTCCGCAACGGTGATCGCCGCCACGGGCGAGCCGCCCACAGCGGCAGCCGAAGCACAGGTGATCCAGTCGCAGCTCGCCGAGATCGGCATCAAGCTCGACATCAAGATGATGGAGCTCAACGTCTATGTCGACACCTGGCTGAAGGGTGATTTCGACATGGCGGTGGCGCTGAATGGCGGCCGCGCCGATCCTTATTCCATGTACAATCGCTACTGGACCAAGGATGGCAATCTCCAGCATGTCGCCAATTATATCGACGACACGCTCGACAGCCTGATGCAGGAAGGCCGCGTGGAGACCGACTTCGACAAGCGCAAGGAGATCTTCTCGAAATTCGAGACGCATCTTGCCGAGGTTTCGCCATGGGTCTGGCTCTACACGGGCTACACCTACACCGCGCAGCAGAAGAACGTGAAAGGCTTCGTGCCTTCCCCGACCGGCACGCTGTTCGGCCTGACCGAAGTGAGCGTGGGCGAGTGATTGCCAGACGGGGCCTCGCGTGACAAGCGCGGCCCCGTTTACGCCAAGCGCCCCCGTGGTTCGACAAGCTCACCATGAGGGCTATGGAGGGGGCGCCGTAGACACAAAAGCCGCAAACTCAGCGCAGCAGCGCATCGTCGCAAGACAAACTCGCGCCCTCATGGTGAGCTTGTCGAACCACGAACCACGGGGGCGGCATGAAGGGCGCGGCCTTTAACACCAACCGCACAAGACGATTGCATCTGGAAGGACACGGAGTGGAAGCTTCATGAATTACCTGGCCCGAAGGCTGATGACCTTTCCATTGGTCATGCTCGGGGTGTCCATCCTCGTCTTCGTCTCGATCCGGCTGGTGCCGGGCGACGCCATCACGGCCATGCTGGGAACAGAGGCCGGGCTTCTGACGCCCGATCAGCGCGCAGCGCTTGAGGCCTATTTCGGCATCGATCAGGCTGGTTCACCCAGTACTGGCGCTGGCTTGCGGGTGCGGTTCAGGGCGATCTCGGCGTGTCCGTGACCTTCGGCAAGCCGGTGCTCGACGTGATCCTCGAACGCTTTCCGCTGACGCTGGAGCTGGCGCTTCTCTCCATGGTCATCGCGCTCGCCATCGGTCTTCCGGCGGGCATCTTCGCCGCCACGCGCAATGAAAAGCCGTCGGACCTCGCCGTGCGCATCTTCGCGATGATCGGCCAGTCGACGCCGAACTTCGTGTTCGCGCTTCTGGCGATCTATGTTCTGTCGGTGGGCTTCGGGGTGCTGCCGGCCATGGGCGAGTTCACGCCCTTCCTTGAAAATCCGCTGCGCAATCTGGGTCAGATGATCCTGCCGGCGCTGACGCTGGGCTTCGCCTTCGCCGCCGCCGTGACGCGCATTTCGCGCTCGGCCATGCTCGACATTCTGAGCGATGATTACATCCGCACCGCGCGCGCCAAGGGCGTGCCGGCGCGCAAGGTGATCTGGCGGCATGCGCTGCCCAACGCGCTTATACCAGTGGTGACGCTGAGCGGCGTCGAGTTCGGTTATCTGCTGGGCGGCGCTGTGATCGTGGAACAGATTTTTGCGCTGCCGGGTCTCGGCCGCATGGTGCTCGACGCCATCCTGCAGCGCGACTACGCGCTGGTGCAGGGCTCGGTCCTGTTCATCGCGCTCAACTTCATGATCGTGAATCTTCTGGTCGATCTCGCCTATGCGGTGCTGGATCCACGCATTCGGCTGGGGGGCAAGTGATGCAGTTGCTGCGCGCCATTTTCAGCCATTCGAGCGGCCGCATCGGCGGCGCCATCGTTGGCCTTTACATCATCATCGCCATTCTCGGGCTTCTCGGCATCACGCCGCATGACCCGCTGATGCAGTTCCGCGTCGACCGCCTGCATGCGCCCGACGCGACCTACTGGATGGGCACGGACCTGTTCGGTCGCGATGTGGCAAGCCGGTTGATGCTGGGCATCAGCCAGTCCTTCATCGTTGCTTTCGCCTCGGTGGCGCTGGCCGCCGTGGCGGGCATCGTGCTTGGTCTTGCGGCCGCATGGTTCGGCGGCTGGTGGGACGGCACGATCATGCGTTTCATGGACGTGCTTCTGGCCTTCCCGGCGATCCTTCTGGCGCTGCTCATCATTGCCATAGTAGGGCCGGGCACCTGGACCAGCGTGATGGCCATCGCCATCGTCTACACGCCGATCTTCACCCGCGTGGTGCGCGGGCCGGCGCTCTCCCTGAAGACGCGCGACTTCGTGGACGCCGCGCGCACTTTCGGTTCGAGCCGAAACTACATTCTGACGCGCCATCTGATGCTGAACCTCGTCGCGCCGCTGACGGTGCAGGTGACGCTGGCGCTCGCATGGGGCCTTCTGACGGAGGCGGGGCTTAGCTTTCTCGGTCTCGGCACGCAGCCGCCGGCCTCGTCGCTTGGCCTGATGCTCGCCGACAGCCGCAATCTGATGGAGATGGCGCCCTGGCTCCTGATCTTCCCGGGCATTGCGATCATGATCGGCATTCTCGGCTTCAACCTCCTGGGGGATGCGCTGCGCGACATTCTCGATCCCAAGACGCGGAGGTCGGCCGCATGACATCGCTTCTGTCCGTTTCAAACCTGCGCGTCGGTTTTGGCCGCAAGCCCGAAGACAATGAAATCGTCCATGGCGTGAGCTTCGATCTCGCAGCCGGAGAGACGCTCGCCATTGTCGGCGAAAGCGGTTCGGGCAAATCCGTCACCGCGCTTTCGATCAACCGGCTGGTGGATTTCGGCGGCGGCCGCATTCTCGACGGGTCCATCCGGTTCACACGGCAGGACGGCAGCACGCTCGATCTGGCAGCAGCCGGCGAGCAGGAGCTGACGAAGATCCGCGGCGGCGAGATCGGCATGATCTTTCAGGAGCCGATGACCTCGCTCAATCCGGTTCTGACCATTGGCGAGCAGATCGAGGAATCGTTCCGGCTGCATCGTGGCCTGACCGGTCGGCAGGCGCGGGAAGCGGCGAAGGACGCGCTCGACCGGGTGCGCATTCCCGACGCCGCGCGGCGGCTGAAATATTGTCCGCACCAGCTTTCCGGCGGAATGCTCCAGCGCGTGATGATCGCCACGGCCCTGTCGTGCAATCCGCGTCTTCTGATCGCGGATGAGCCCACCACGGCGCTCGACGTGACGGTGCAGGCTCAGATCATGGCGCTGCTCGCCGAGCTGAAGCGCGAGACTGGCATGGGCATGATCTTCATCACCCATGACATCGGCCTGGTGGCCGGCATCGCCGACAAGGTGATGGTGATGCAGAACGGTGAGGCGGTGGAGCAGGGACCGCTCGACGCGGTGCTCGATGCGCCGCAGCATCCCTATACGAAGCATCTTCTGAGCGCCGTGCCGCATTTCGAGGCCGGGCGCGCCACGCGCACCGACTATCGCCGGGCCGACGAGCCAAGTGCTGCGCAGGCGCTTAAAGTGGAAGGGCTGACGGTTCGCTTTCCGGTGACCGGCGGTCTCCTGCGCCGGCAGACCGGTGCGGTGCATGCGGTGGACGGGGTGGATTTCGATCTGATGCCGGGTGAGACGCTGGGCATTGTCGGCGAAAGCGGCTCGGGCAAATCGACCACGGCGCGCGCCATTCTGGGGCTGGTCGAGCCGACGCGCGGCACGTTTTCCGCGAACACGAATGGCGCGGCGCGGCAGAGCAGCAAGCCGGTGCAGATGGTGTTCCAGAACCCCTATGCCTCGCTTAATCCGCGGCTTCGGGTGGACAGCATTCTGGCCGAGCCGGTGATTGCCGCCGGCCGCGGGCTGAATGGTGAAACGCATGCGCGCATGCGCATGCTGCTCGACCGGGTGGGTCTGCCGGAGAATGCGCTGGAGCGCTATCCGCACGAGTTTTCCGGCGGCCAGCGGCAGCGCCTGTGCATCGCCCGCGCGCTGATGCTGAACCCGTCCGTCGTGGTGCTGGACGAGGCCGTCTCGGCGCTCGACGTTTCGGTGCAGGCCAAGGTTCTGGAACTTCTGGTGGACCTGCAGCGCGAGTTCGGCCTTGCCTATCTCTTCGTCTCGCACGACATGGCCGTGGTGGAGCGCATCGCGCACCGCATCGCGGTGGTCTATGCGGGGCAGATCGTTGAGATCGGCGATGCGGCATCGGTCCTTTCCGATCCGAAACACGCCTATACGAAACGGCTGATCTCGGCGGTGCCGAGCGTCGACCGGCGCAAGGAGACCTTTGAGGTGGACACGCGGCAGGTGCCATCGCTGGTGCGGCCACTGGGCTTTGAGCCGGAGCCGGCCAACTGGCAGAGTTTCGGTCCCGACCACATGGCGCGGGCGGAGGCATGAGCATGACGGACACACCTGCCTTTGCACCGCGCTTCGAGCGCGCCTTTGACTTGCTGAACGCTTCGGTGGGGGCGGGGCGCATTCCCGGCGGGGTGCTTGGTGTGATCGACCGGGATGGCGGGCGCATGGTGCGCGCCGCCGGCTATGCGCAGCGCGTGCCGCACGAGCGCGAAATGCGCACCGATACCTGGTTCGATCTCGCATCGCTGACCAAGGTTATCTTCACCACCACGCGCATTCTCCAACTGGCGAAAAAGGGCGTGATCGATCTCGATGCGCCGCTCACCACGCTTCTGCCGGATCTGCGCCAGTATGATCCGGGCGCATGGGAACGGCAGGTGACGTTTCGCCAGTGCCTCGGCCACCAGACGCCGTTTCCGGCGGTGGAGCCGATCTACACCTATGGCCGCGATGCGGGCCTGCTGCGCGCTTCATTCTCCAGCGGCGCTGGGAAAAAGGTCCGTCGGTCTATTCCGACATCAATTTCATTCTGCTCGGCTTCGCGCTGGAGCGGCTTGAAGGCAAAAGGCTGCAGGCATTCGATCCGGGGCCGGGCTTCGCCTTTGCCGCCGATCCGGAAAAGACCGCGGCGACTGAGGACTGCACATGGCGGCATCGGGTGCTGTGCGGCGAGGTGCATGACGACAATTGTTCAGCGCTTGAGGGTGCGGGGCATGCCGGGCTGTTCGGCACGGCCGATTCGGTGCTCGATTTCGCGGCAAGGCTTTTTGCGGGTGACACGGAAGGTGATGAGACGGTGGCGCTGATGCGCACGCCGCTTTCCGAAAAACGCACCCATGGCTGGGAACGGCCATATGAAAACTGGCCCGGCGGGGCGCTGGCCAGCGCCGGCACCATCGGGCATACGGGTTTCACGGGAACAGGGCTGTGGGTCGATTTCGACAATGGCCTTGCGTGGACCCTTCTCACCAACCGCATACATCCGACCCGGCATTTCGACAGCGGCATCGCTGCGCTGCGACAGGCGGTCGGCGAGTGCATGAACGCAGGATAGGAGCGCACATGGCTGAGGGATTCGAACCGATCTGGGCCGTCGGCCTGATGACCGGAACCGTGCTCGACGGAAACATCGACGTGGCGCTTCTGAAAACGGATGGCGAGCGCATCGAGCGTTTGGCGCCTACACGCTGGCGCCCTATCCACAATCGACGCGCGACCTTCTGGAAGAAACGCTGCAGCAGGCGCGGGCCTGGAATTTTAAGGGCGATGAACCGGCGATCTTTGCAGAGGCGGAAGAGGTTCTGACGCGCGCACAGGCGCACGCCGTGCGAGAGCTGGTGGAAAGCCATGGTCTGACCATGGGCGATATCGGCGCTGTCGGCTTTCACGGGCAGACCGTGCTTCACCGTGCGCCGCAGCAAGGGCGTCTCGGCGAGACGCGGCAGCTTGGCGACGGCGACCTGATGCATTCCATTCTGGCTGTCCGGTGGTCTATGATTTCCGCTCGGCGGACATGCGCGCCGGCGGGCAGGGCGCGCCGCTTTCGGCAGCCTACCACGCGGCTCTTTTGCGCGATGTGGATGCGTGCGGCGAGACGGCGGTGCTCAATCTGGGCGGCGTGGCCAATGTGACCTGGTGGGATGGTGCGGACCGGGTGATCGCGTTCGACACTGGCCCGGCAAACGCGCCGATCAACGATTTCGTCAAAGCGCAGGGCCTTGGCGACATGGACCGCGACGGCGCGCTTGCCGCTTCCGGCACGGTGGACGAGGCGCGGCTGGCGGAGCTTTTGAAGCATCCCTATCTCACCGCGCCCTATCCGAAATCGCTCGACCGGTTCGACTTCGGCGCGTCCATGGCCGATGGTCTCGACGCCAGCACGGGCGCTGCGACGCTGACGGCCTTCACCGCATCGGCGGTCGGCAAGGCGCTCGATCTTCTGCCGGTTCGGCCCAAGCGGCTTCTTGTGTGCGGCGGTGGCCGGCACAACCCGACCATCATGAAGATGCTGGGCGAACGCGCCGGGGTGGACGCAGCCCCCGCCGAAACGGTTGGCTGGCGTGGTGACGCCATCGAGGCCGAGTGCTTCGCTTTTCTGGCGGTGCGCGTGCTGCGCGATCTGCCGATCAGCTTCCCCACGACGACGGGCGCGCCCGAGCCGCTGCGCGGTGGAAAGATCGCCCGTTAATCGCTGGCCGCTGGGTTGAGCCGTTTCTGCAGAAAGATGCGGCTGCGGCCTTTCGGAAAGTCATCCATCCGGCCGAACTCTTTATAGCCCTGGCGCGTATAGGCCTTTTCCGCGCCAGGATTGAACGTGTCGATGAAGGCACCATGCAGCCGCGTCGCTCTGCCTCTTCTTCCGCCGCAGTCAGCATGCGCCCGGCCATGCCCTGCCCACGCAGGCTTTCATCCACCCACAGTTTCTGAACGTGGAGCCAGCCCCATGCGGTGTAGCCGGAAATGCCGGCGACCACCGCACCACGCTCATCGCGCACGAGAATGGCGAGCGTGGCCTTTTCCGAAGGGCCGACATCGGCGTCGTTGAAAGCGGCGAGTTCGGTTTCAATCCGCGAAAGCGCCGCCTCATCCGGCGTATCGGTGACTTCGATTGTCGCGCTCATGGTATTCTCGCCTCTTCGCACATTGCGCTGACTGTTCTAGCCGACAGACCGGAATCAGCAAGGCGCGGAGAGAGCGAAAATCAGCCCACCCAGGCGGCGATTTCCGGATCGGCCAGAATGGCAATCATGCGCGCATCGCAATCATCGATCAGCGGGGCCAGAGGCAGGCGCGTCGGACCGCAGTCGACCCCGCGTTGGCGGAGTGCTGCCTTCATGCCCGGCAACACTCCGGTCTCCATCAGGGTTTCCACGAAGCGCTGCGAGATCGTCTGCAGTTCCTGGGCGCGCTCCAGCGAACCTTGCTTCACCGCCTCGTTGAGCGCGGCATAGAGCCTGCCGAGCAGATTGTAGGTGGTTCCTATGCCGCCATGAGCGCCCATGACCGCGCCTGAGAGATAGACTTCGTCGAAACCGAAGAAAAACGTCTTCTCGGGAAACCGCCGCCGCAGTGTGGCGAACTTGAAGAGGTCCATCGAGGTGAACTTGATGCCACCGACGCCGGGGAGGGTGAGAATGCGGCCGAGCAGGTCTAGACTGAAGGGACGTCCCGTGCGGACTGGCACTTCATACACAATGAGCGGCAGGTCGGTGGCGGCTGACAGCGCTTCGTAATAGGCGAAAATCTCACGATCCGAAAAAGGGTAGGAATGCGGCGGCAGGGCCGAAAGACCATGATAGCCGAGTTTTTGGGCGTTCTGTGCGAGCCCAATAGAATCGCGAAGATTGGGAACGCCCACATGGGCAATCAGCGTTGCGGCGGAGCTTGCGCATCTTCGGCGACGATCGCCTGCTGCGCCAGAAGTTCATCAACGCCCAGGAGACCCGATTCGCCGCTGCTGCCGCCCACATATAGCCCGTCGAGCCCCTGCCCCAGCACATAGGCATCGATCGCCTTCTGGCGTCCGGGATCGAAATCGCCCGTATCGCTGAGGCCGGTGAGGAGGGCGGCATACATGCCCGCCAGCGGATTGGTCATGCGGCTGTTCCTTGCATTCTGGAAGCGGCGTTCTTGTCCTGTCTGCCGTGGAATCGTCCCTTTGGCAGGCTGCATCAGCATAGAAGGGGATTTTTGTTTGACAAGAATTATGTTTGGTAATACCAAAAAATGAGTTTGGACAAGCAGACCTGCCGTTCAGTGAGGGAGGCAGGGCTATATGGGAGTTGAGAAACGTGTCCGCTGCCCAGCCGGAAGACATTGTCGAAACGCGGCGCGTCTCCGACGAGATCGCCGAAGCGTTGATCGAGGAAGCGCGCGAGGGCCTTCTGGAAGCCGGGACGTTTTTGCCGACCGAACGGGAGCTCTGTGAGCGCTTCTCCGCTTCGCGCCCCACGGTGCGTGCAGCGCTGCAGCAGATGCAGGCGCGCGGTTATGCTGAGGCAGGTGCGGGCCGTCGTCCACGTGTGGCGCGCCCTTCCCTGCAAACCGTGCTGCAACTGGCCGGCGATCACATCCGCGACATTTTTGGCGATGCGGAAAGCGGCGCACATCTGGAGCAGATGCGCCAGTTCATCGAGGCCGGTGCAGCCCGCGAAGCCACCAAACGCGCCGACAATGTGCAGATCGCAAAGCTGCGGGCGGCGCTAGAGGAGAATTTCGAGGCAATCGGCACGAGCGATTTCGCCCGAACGGACAGCGCTTTTCACCGTGTGCTGGTCTCGGTGGTGGGCAATCCGGTGATTCTCAGCCTGCACGACATGTTCGTCAGCGCCATGCTTGCGCAGCGGCCGCCGACGGATGACCCGGCCAAGCACGACACGGTCGCCTATGAGGAGCATCGGGCGATCTATCAGGCCATCATCGATGGCGACATGATCACCGCGACGGATGTCATGGACCGACATCTGGCGCGCTCCTATCGCGCGCGGCTGAAAAGCCCGCGAAAGGTCTCCGACTACTTCCAGAAAGAAGAAGACAAGACTGACTGACTTGGCAGGCCGGGAAGCCTGTTCAACATTCCAAGGGAGGATTGCATGAAACTGATTTCGAAACTGATGCTCGGCGCGGCAGCGCTCGCCCTCAGCTCCGCTGCACTGCAGGCGAAGGAACTGACCTTCGGCATGCAGGACAACGAGGTGTCGAATGTCTACCGCGGCGCGCAGGCGTTTCAGGAAAAACTTGCCGAGATTTCGGGCGGCGAAATGACGGTAAAAATCTTCCCGTCCTCGCAGCTGGGCGACTTCAAGGCCATGGTGGCGCAGGTGCAGGCCGGCGAGCTCGACATGGTCATGACCGGCTATCCGGACATGAGCTATGTGATCCCCGAGCTGAAGCTGATTGGCGCGCCTTATGTGGTGCGCGATTTCGATCATCTGCAAAAGATCGTTGCGGGCCCGTGGGGCCAGAAGATGGACGAGAAGTTCGAAGCTCAGGGCATCGAGTTGCTCGACACCTGGTACTACGGCACACGTCAGACCACCTCGAACAAGGCGATCGAATCCATGGACGACATGAAGGGCCTGCGCATGCGCACGCCGAACGTGCCGTTCCTCATTGCCTATGCCGAGAATGTGGGCGCGACGCCGGCGCCGGTGGCGTTCCAAGAGGTCTATCTCGCACTCCAGACCAATCAGGTGGATGCCGAAGAAAACCCACTGCCGACCATCGAGGCGATGAAGTTCTACGAGGTGCAGAGCCACATTGCGCTCACCAATCACTTTGTGGCGTCTTCGGCGGTGCAGATTTCCAAATCGGTCTGGGATGGCCTGTCCGATCAGGAGAAGGAATGGGTGCAGACGGCTGTCGAAGCCGGTGGCGACGTCTCCGACGAACTGACCTTCAAGGCCGAAAAGGAGTTGCTGGAAACCTTCAAGGAGCGCGGCCTGACCATTACCGAGCCGGATCTCGAACCATTCCGCGCCGCCATGAAGCCCTATTATGACGAGCTCGAAGCCGAGTTCGGCGAAGGGTCGATTGCCGAAGTGATCGGCGACTGAAACATGGGGCGGGGCGCCAGCCCCGCCACCCTTCCCTCGATAGCTGGGGTCATCGCATGTCGTTTCTGCGCAGATACAGCCTCGAAGGCTGTGTCGCTTCCATTCTCTTCATTGTTCTGTTTGGCGTGCTCCTGATCCAGATCTTTGGCCGCACACCGCTTTTCACCGGGCCGGTCTGGACCGAGGAAGCGGCGCGCTGGCTCTGGGTGTGGATGGCCTTCATCGGCATCGCCGAGGTGGAGCGCCAGAACGGCCAGCTGCGCATGGGCTTTATCGCGGACGCGCTGCCACGTTCCTGGCGCCGCCTGCTCTTTATCCTGATTGACGTGGTCTATCTGGCGATCGTCGCCCACCTCGTCTGGATCTCCTACAAGACCGTTTTGCGCACCTGGAACAATGAAGCGGTGACACTGCCCATGAGCGATGCGGTTCTCTACGCATCGGGGCTGGTGGCTGCGGTCCTCATTCTGCATCGCATTGCGCGGCGGCTTGCCATGCTGGTGCGCGGCGGGGATGCCGGGGAGGTCCACCAATGATCCTTGCAACGATTGGTGCCGCCTGGCTCGTCATGGTGCTGGTGGGTGTGCCCATCGGCGTGGCGATGATCTTCGTCTCGATGGGCTATTTCTATTACTCGGGCATGGGCATTTCCTTCGCCATGCAGCGCATGGTGGACGGGCTGAACAGCTTTCCGCTGCTGGCGGTTCCGCTCTTCATCCTGGCTGCGGCAATCCTCAACTCGGCAGGCATCACACGCCATCTCTTCGGATTTGCGCGCGCGCTGGTGGGGCACATCACGGGCGGGCTCGGCCATGTGAACGTGCTCGCCTCGCTCTTCTTCTCCGGCATGTCCGGCTCGGCGCTTGCCGATGCGGGCGGGCTCGGCAAGATGGAAATCGAATCCATGCGCGAGGCCGGCTATGACGACGATTTCTCCGGCGCCGTCACTGCCGCCTCGTCGATGATCGGCCCGCTGGTGCCGCCTTCCATCACCATGGTGCTCTACGGCGTGGTGTCGAACACCTCCATCGGGCGGCTGTTTCTGGGCGGCATTGTGCCGGGTGTTCTTTGTGCTGCCTCGCTCATGGTCATGGTCTATGTGCTGGCCAGGCAGCGTAACTATCCGCGTGACGCATGGCAGGGTGTGGGCAATGTCGGCGTGCTGTTCGTGAAGTCGTTCCCGGCGCTCGCCACGCCCTTCGTCATCGTCGGGGGCATTTTCAGCGGCCTCTTCTCGCCCACGGAAGCGGCGGCGGTGACCGTGCTCTATGCCATCCTGATCGATCTTGTCTTCTACCGCGAGCTGACCCTGAAGCGGCTGTGGGATGCAATCTACGAGACGACAACCACTTCCGCCTCCATCGCAACGATCGTTGCGGGCGTGGGGCTCCTTGGCTTCATCCTCGCGCGCGAGCAGGCGCCGCAGCAGATCACACAGCTTTTCCTGACGCTGACCGATGGGCCGCTCAGCTTTTTGATCGCGGTCAATCTGATGATCTTCCTGCTCGGCTGCTTCATCGAATCGCTGGTCATTCTCCTGATCGTGGTGCCGATCCTCGTGCCTGTGGCGATGGGCTATGGCATCGATCCGATCCATTTCGGCATCATCGTGGTGTTGAACCTGATGATCTCGATCCTCACCCCGCCCATGGGCATGGCGCTGTTCGTGGTGGCGCAGGTGGGCAATGTGCCCTACCACCGGCTGGCCAGGGCGATCTTGCCCTGGCTCATCCCGCCATTTGCAGTGCTTATTCTGGTCTGCGCGTTCCCCATTCTGGCAACCGGACTGCCGAGCCTGATGGATTGAGGTTCGTTTCGACAGGGCGCAAAAAATTTCGCATGGTGGTGTCGAATCCGGTCGTACGAGAACGACCATGGGCGTTCGAAGCGCTCATCAAAGGAGAGACACCATGCGCTATGCCTGCCTTATCTACTACGATCCGAAGGTGCTTTTCGGCGGAAGCCCGGAAGCGAATGCAGCACTGGGCCAATGCGCCGGCTATGACGAGAAGCTGAAGGAAACGGGCCATTTCGTCATGGGCGAGGCGCTGGAACTGCCCGAGACGGCCATGACCGTTCAGATTCGTGACGGCAAGATGTCGGCGGTGGACGGCCCCTTCATGGAAACGCGGGACATGCTTGGCGGCATCGTGCTCGTGGAGGCGCCGGACCTCAACGACGCCGTGCGCGCCATCAGCGGCCATCCGCTGGCGAAGATCGGTTCCATCGAAGTCCGCCCGCTCGTGGACTTCTCGAGCCCGCCGCCGCAGCTGTGACCGAGGTGGAGGCACGCGCCGCTCTCGAAGCGGTTTACCGCAATGAGAAGCGGCGCGTGCTTGCCACGCTCATTCGCCTGCTCGGCAGCTTCGACACGGCGGAAGAGGCGCTCCAAGAGGCCTTTGCCGCCGCGGCGAAGAGATGGCCAGGCGAGGGTGTGCCAGCCAATCCCTATTCCTGGCTGGTTTCCACCGGCCGTTTCAAGACCGTGGATCGCTGGCGGCGACAGGCGCGGCTTGCAAACGCCCTGCCGCAGCTAGCGCTGCTCGCCGACCCCGCATCGGAGCCGGCCATTCCCGAGCACATCCGCGACGACGAATTGCGGCTGATCTTCACCTGCTGCCACCCGGATCTTCCAGCGGATGCCCGCGTTGCGCTCACATTGCGGGAGGTCGGTGGGCTGACGACCGAGGAGATTGCGCGTGCGTATCTCACCCGCGCCCCGACGATCGCGCAGCGGATCGTCCGCGCCAAGGCGAAACTCCGCGACGAGGCCATACCCTTCGAAATCCCGCCACCGGCCGAACTGCCCGCGCGGATCGAGAGCGTCTTGCGCGTGATCTATCTCATCTTCAATGAAGGCTATGCGGCCACATCCGGGGCGGAGCTCACGCGCGCAGACCTCTCAGCGGAAGCAATCAGGCTTGGCTGGCTGATGGCCGGGCTTATGGACGACCCTGAGGTGAAGGGTCTTCTCGCACTCATGCTCCTTCATGAAGCACGGCGCGAAAGCCGGGTCGATCCGGCGGGAGACATCATTCTCCTGGAAGAGCAGGACCGTTCGCGCTGGGATCGTGCCATGAGTGACGAGGCGCGGGCGCTGATCGACCAGGCGCTCGAGGCCGGGCGGCTCGGCCCCTATCTTTTGCAGGCGGCCATTGCCGGCGAACATGCTGCGGCAGCCAGTACCGAAACCACCGATTGGCGCCAGGTCGTCTCGCTCTACGATATACTGGCACTGGTTGATCCATCTCCCGTCGTGGCACTCAACCGGGCCGCTGCGATCAGCATGCGTGATGGAGCGGAGACAGGACTTGCCGCCATTGATGCCGCGATGGCTGACGGTTGTCTCGACGCCTATCACCTGGCCCATGCAGCGCGCGCCGACATGCTGCGCCGTCTGGGGCGGGACGTCGAAGCGAAGAATGCCTACCGTCGCGCACTGGCCCTTGCACGCCAGTCGGCAGAGCGCCGATTTCTGGAAAGGCGGCTGGCTGGGTTTGAATAAGGCCGGTTTTGGCCGCGGCCAAGAGGTGCTTCGACCGGGCGCTGGGGACCCTCGGACGACCGCGCGGGCCGGCCGTCACAGGAACTGAAGAAATTTTGCCGGCATGCTCTGGAAAACCCCTGAAAACGAAGGCTTTCGAGCGAAATCGGGCCTGTTAATGAAAGCCTATAAAGCTTATAAATCAATGCCTTGCCGTCATATTAGGGGCGTGGTTTCCGGGGGCGGCAAAGAAATTCACAAAACTTGCAAATTCCTCGTTGACAGTCGAACTGGGTCC
>NZ_BAMP01000072.1 GCF_000615975.1 Nitratireductor aquibiodomus NL21 = JCM 21793
GGGGAACCATGTGGATGGAACTTTCCCACGGGCTTGACCCTGCCTGCGCGACCCGTCTCAATCCCGTGCCATGAACACATCCCGCCAAGCCGATTCGCAGAGCAATGTCGCGGAGTTTTCCGTCAGCGAGATTTCCGGTGCCCTGAAGCGCACCGTGGAAGACGCGTTCGGCCATGTGCGCGTGCGCGGCGAAGTCTCCGGCTATCGCGGTCCGCATTCCTCCGGCCACGCCTATTTCGCCCTCAAGGACGACCGTGCGCGGCTTGAAGCCGTGATCTGGCGCGGTGTCTTCTCCAAGCTCAAGTTCCTGCCGCAGGAAGGGCTGGAGATTATCGCCACCGGCAAACTGACCACCTATCCGGGCTCGTCCAAATATCAGATCGTGATCGACAGCGTCGAGCCGGCCGGAGCCGGCGCGCTCATGGCGCTTCTGGAAGAGCGCAAGAAGAAGCTTGCCGCCGAAGGGCTGTTCGACGACAGCCGCAAGAAGCCCCTGCCCTTCATGCCGCGCGTCATCGGCGTGGTGACCTCGCCCACCGGGGCTGTTATCCGCGATATCATCCACCGGATTTCCGACCGCTTTCCCGTACACGTCATGGTCTGGCCCGTCCGCGTGCAGGGCGAGACCACCGGTGATGAAGTTTCCCACGCCGTGGCCGGCTTCAATGCGCTGCCCGGGGAAGGTCCCCTGCCCCGGCCGGATCTCCTGATCGTCGCGCGCGGCGGCGGCAGCCTGGAGGATCTCTGGGGCTTTAACGACGAAGCCGTGGTGCGCGCCGTCGCAGCCTCCGACATCCCGGTGATTTCCGCTGTCGGCCATGAGACGGACTGGACGCTGATCGACCTCGCCGCCGACCGGCGCGCGCCCACGCCGACGGGTGCTGCGGAAATGGCGGTGCCGGTCAGGGCCGAGCTTGAAGCATCCCTCGCCCGGCTTTCCGCGCGTCTCAAGGGCGCGATTTCACGCGAGGGCGATCGCAAGCGGCAGGCGCTGCGCGCGCTTTCGCGCGCCCTGCCCTCTCCCGATCAGCTTCTTGCCCTGCCGCGCCGGCGCTTTGATGAAGCTGCAGGGCGGCTTGGCCGCGCACTCACAGCAGCAACACAGCGCAAGCGCATCGCATTCAACAGCCTGCGCCTTTCGCCCGCAACGCTTGAACGCCGCCTCATTGAAGCGCGCCGCCGCACGGCTGCCTCCGGCGAGCGGCTGCCAGGCGTGTTTCTTTCCCTCGTACGCGCCCAGCGCACCCGGTTCGACCGCGATGCGGCACGCGTTTCCCCCATGGCGCTCAACCAGCGTATTGCCTATTGGCGCGACCGTCTTTCCCAGGCGCGGCGCCGGGCGGACGCGCAGGTCGACATTTTGTTGAAGCAGGGCCACGCGAGTGCGGATCAGGCCATGCGGCTCGCCAGATCGCTTTCCCATGAAGGCGTTCTGGAACGGGGTTTTGCGCTTGTGCGCGGTCCCGATGACCTGCCGTTGAAGCGTGCCGTGGACATCCAGCCCGGCCTTGAGCTGCAGATTCAGTTTGCCGACGGCGTTGCCCGCGCGGTGGCTGCCAGCGATGGCCGCAAGGCCGTTGCGGCCACGAAGAAGAGCAAGCCGCCGAATGACGGGCCGAAGGGTCAGGGAAGTCTGTTTTAGCTCCAGTTCTACGCAACCGGGACGAATACCAATCGTCCTTTACCGCATCGAAACCTTGAACCTGTAGCATTCCGGCAGAATGAGGATGGTGTGATGACGACAGCGATGCTGGTTTCCGGCGTTTTGCAGAATTTGGGGATCGCCGCAATCGCTGCACTGTTCTACGACATCGTCCTGCGCAGCTGCCCGACGCCGAGCGTACGGCATACGCTGGTTGCACTTGTCTTCGCCGCCGGTGCCGTCGGCTCGATGACGCTCCCGGTGGAGGTTGCACCCGGCATCATCTTCGATTTGCGCAATGCTTTCGTCATTCTTGCCATGAGCTTCGGAGGGTGGCTCGCCGTCGGTGCCACCACGCTTGCCGCTTTCGCCTACAGGCTCTGGCTGGGCGGTGCCGGAGCGCTTCCTGGTGGCGTCGGCATATTGATGTGTGCTGCTGCCGGCATTGTTTTCGCCCTCCATTTCAAACGCCGGCGCACCGGGCTTTTCGCATTCGCCGTGCTCGGTGTCTTCTGCGCCGCTTCGCTCGTCTCGATGTTTCTGCTGCCTTTTGAAACAGCCGTGGCCATCTTGATGAAAGTGGGCCCGGTGATGCTCGTCATGAACATTCTCGGCACGATGATTGTCGGCGGCATTGTTGATCGGCAGAAGCGCCAGTTTGAGCGCGAGAACACACTGACGCGGGAAGCCTCCACCGATTCTCTGACACGGCTTGCAAACCGGCGCGCCTTCGACATGCGCGGCCCCGACCTGATGGAAGCGGCAAGCCAGCGCGGCGATGCCTGCGCACTGATGCTGATCGACATCGATCATTTCAAACAGATTAACGATGCACACGGGCACGATGTCGGCGACAAGGTTCTGCAGCATCTGGCCGTTCTCGTCCGCTCCAATGTGCGAAAGACCGACCTCGTGGCCCGCTATGGCGGCGAGGAGATCGCTCTCGTTCTCCCGTCGCATGATGCAAAACGCGCCTTCGGCCTCGGCGAGCGCCTTCGCAAGGCCGTTGCCGGCACGCCCTATCGCCACGAAGGCACGCTGGAGATCAATCTGAGCGTGAGCATCGGTCTCTACGCCAGCGACGGCGTCGAAGATGTCGAGCCGTTTGCGACTGCTTTCAAACGCGCAGACATGGCGCTCTACCGTGCCAAGGAAGCAGGCCGGAATCGCGTCGAGATCGCGCTCGCCGCGTAATTCCCCCCTATACTCAGCGGCCGATCCGTCTCCACCGCTGAAGCAGTTCCGCTTCCATCCCCTTGAAGCAGAAATACAGGATTACGATCAGAATCCCCTTGGCGAGAATGGAAAGGAACTGCAAGAGCCCTCCATCGATGATGCCCATCAGGCCGTGAGTGGCGATGAATTCCAGATTCGCCATGGCGATGTTGATCAGCTGAAAAGACAGGAACGCGGTGGCGAAGGCGCAGAACGCCATGACCAGAAACAGAAACAGCCAATGGTAACGCGACAGTCGAAACAGGTCTTTCATCGGCCTTACAATCCTCCCCCGGCTTCACCTCAGATCGCGGCTCCTGCGTCAGCAGGTGAGATTATACCCGCTCCCGGCGCTTTTCGCACTCGGGTGAACCCGACTGGCAGTGCGGCAATGAAGATATCAAAACCGGCGAGGGGCGCCTTCAATTCCCACTATGAAGCGGCCTACAGGCGCCGTCGCACCACACCGTAGATCAACAGGCCCCCGCCGATGATTGACGTGGGCTCCCATGCGGTCGTGTCGATCGCAATCATGGCGCCGCCTCCGACGAGTTCGAGTGCATCGTGGACCAGTTTGCTGCGTTCTTCAGGCGTCGCCTGGATCGCTTCCCTTCTGGCCCGCTCGGCATAGCCGCAGCAAATGTCTCGCGCATTGTGGAACAGGCGATCAAGATTCTCGGCCTCGGCAATCCAGTTCTCGGCCTCACCGGTTCCCACAACTACATCCTGAAGCGCAGTCAGCAACCGGACCGCGACCCGTTCGTCCATCTGGGACTGTACGAGAAGCGCGCGCTCGCGCTGCGCGAATCTTTCGAAGAAGCCGCGAAAATCCTCAAGCCACCCCGGTGCATTGGTATCGACAGTGTCGCGCAGGGCGGTGACTTCCTCGAGATCCCTTGCGTAATCCGGATCGGCAAGCACCTCGGAGAAGGTCCGGCAACCGATTTCCAGGATCTCGGCCAGTTCCTCGTTTGAGATGGGCCGGTCAGGCGGCGGGAAACTCAGCCACATCCGGTTTGTCGCCATCACCCAGAATTTCTCGTCGACCAGAACGCCCATATCATCCTCCCATCCGCAGGCATGCCGGCAGTCTGGGAGAACGATCACCGATCGGCAAATGATAAAAAGGCGTAGGTTGCCGATGTCGGGCCGGTTCAGGACCCGCCAGCCGCGCCTTTCGGACAGTCCCGAATCGCATCAAGGCTCGCCCTGCCGCTACAGCACAGCCGGGCGCGGCGATGAACGATGTAATCGGAATGGAACTTGGGGGAAATGGTACGGTTGGGTGGATTCGAACCACCGACCTCAGGAGCCACAATCCTGCGCTCTAACCAACTGAGCTACAACCGCACACGACCGGTGACCGGCAGCCGCGTCAATACGGGCAAATGATCGCTTTTTCAAGCCAAAAGAACAAAAGAAAAAAGACCGGGGGGAGGATCCCGGTCTTTTTCACAAGGGACCGAAGGGAGGAGGTTTCGGTCCCACTCGGCAGCGACGGGAGGAGGAGTGCGCTGCCGGACTTTTCTAAGCGCTAAACGCCTCAGGCGACGCGCAGTTCCTTGACGGTCTTCTCGAAGACGTCCTTCATCGGCTTGGCCACGGTTTCGGCCGACTTCTGCGAGGCAGCCTGAAAATCCTTCATCTGGTCCACAGCCACTTCCATGCGCTTGCGCATGAAGTTGCTCTGCATTTCGATCAGCTCGGCGAAGGAGCGGGCGCCAGCAAGAGCCTCAAGATGGGCCAGGTTGGCTTCGGTGCCCTCGCGCAGCGCGGCAATCGACTTCGTGGTGAACTCGTTGCCAGCCGATTTCGCATTCTCAAAGGTCGCCTCAAGAGCCTTCTGGGTCTCTTCGGCATTCACCTTCATGCGGGCATAAACTTCTTTCGTCTGCTCGGCGCTCTTTTCGGCGAAAGCGCGGAACTGCTCGCTCGCCTGCGTCGCGTCAAACGTCGGGAACTCAGCGGTCCCGTTGTCCTTCTGCGTGGTCTTGGTCATATCCGCGGTCCTTTGGTTCTCGTTCATGGCGGTTCTCCGTAGGGTTGACACCCGCCCGACAATTCATGGTGGCTATATAGCATCGGTTATTGTGCATTGCAACATCATTGTTGCGATGCAGCATTTTGCCTGTCTGCAGTTAACCAATCAGCGAGAATTCGTGCTCGCGCGCCATTGGCATTTGTGGACCTCGCCGCCACATGCTTTTATTAATAAGGTGTTAACGTCGTTGTCGGGATGCCGCGTTCTGCGGTTGAGGATGGCAGCCCGATGCTGTTTGAACCGTTGCGGTTGTCGCGCCCTGCGAATCTTCGGCCGACCCGCGTGAAGAAAAATTGTCTGGCTCGTTTGAATGGCGTCTGTCTCATATTCCTTCGTTGACATTGCGGTTCTCAATCAGGTGCGCGAGCGCTTTGCCGCCGGCGACGCACTGCTCATCCTCACCACGGCGCTCGACACGGTGATCTGGGCAAACGGCCCCGGGGCGGCAATGATCGGCCATCGCAACATCGACGAGGCGATCGGCGCCGAAAGCGGCCTGTCCATGACGACCCGGCGTCAAATCTCTGCCACCCCCGGCTTTCCGAGAATTTCCAGCGAACGCACCGTCGCCACACGCCTTGGGCGTGGGCTCAGATCGCCCATTGTCAATCTGAGCGCATCCACGGTCGTTTTGCCCGGTGGCGAAGAGGCTATTCTTCTCGCGCGCAAGGCGGTTTCGACCCGCATGCGCGAGGACAGTTTCCGCGCCACAGCTGCCGTTGAAGCTTCGACGCCGCAGACCAGTTCGCCGCTCTTGTGGATGAGCATGGCCTCGTTGCCGCTGCCTCGGGCAGTTTCCAGGCGCTCGGTATAGAGCGCGAAACGCTGCGCGCGCTGGTTGGCGAAGTGCGCGATGAGGAAGACCGCCTGGTCAAGCGCATGGTGGAGGGCGGCGGGCGCCGCCGGCCCGCCGCTTTTGCCAGGCTGACTGACGATCCCGCCTGGCATCTGCTTGTCGTCGTCGACGAGCAGAACGCACCGCTTCAGCAGGATGAGCCTCAGCCTCCGCAGCCGGTTCTAACGACCGGGGGCACCACGCCGCCACCGACTGTTTCGGACGCCGAAAACCCTGTGGCCGACGCGCCAGCGACTGTTTCGGCTTCGGAAGAACCGGCCGGCACACCGGCACCGGTCGATGGCCCGCCGCCGTTCGAGAGCAACAGCAACGATGAAACTGCGCCGGAAGGCCCGCAGGTCATTGTGGATGGCGCCCCTGCCGGTCCGATCAAAGATGAAGCGGAAAGCGCACCTTCGGCTCCGGTGGAGCGACCACGAGGAACGGTCCGTTTTGCCTGGCGCACGGACGCGGAAGGCCGTTTTACTGCGCTGTCGGACGCCTTTGCCGAGGCGGTTGGCCCGGCGGCGGCCGATGTGATGGGCCGGCGCTTCCGCGATGTCTCAAACGCGTTCGGGCTCGATCCCGAAGGGCGCATTTCGGCGTTGCTCGAGCGCCGCGACACCTGGTCCGGCAGGACCGTCATGTGGCCACTGGAAGGCACGGATCTCAAAATTCCGGTCGATCTGGCCGCCCTGCCCATCTATGGCCGCGGCCGTATCTTCGAAGGGTTTCACGGGTTCGGTCTGGCGCGTATGAACGACGCGGTGACAGACCCGGAGGGCATCGGCCTCGTGCTGACACCTGGCGCTCCCCTGCCGACACGCGACATGCCGACGGACCCGGCCACGGAATCTGCAGACAAAGAGGCCACGGAGCCGCTGCCGCTCGATGATCATGGGCCGGTCGGGGACCTTTCCGAACCGGCACCGGAATCCGCCGGTGATGCTGAACACGAGCCGGTCAAGATCATCCGTCTCGCCGAACATCGCGCTGCACCGGCCACGGAAGGCGGGCTGTCGCCGACGGAAACGACGGCTTTCCGGGAGATCGGTGAGCGCCTGCGCCAGGAAAACCGGCAGGAACAGGAACCCGAAAACCTCGATGCTTCGCCCGACACCGTTTCACCCGATACAGGCGATACGGAACCGGACACCACACCGGACGCAACCGGCGATGTAAACGCAGAAGAAGAAGTGCCGGCCTCCTCAAAGAGCGAGGAACCGGTCAAGGGTGACGTGCAGTCAAAGCCTGCCGGAGAGCGTTCCGAAGATGTGCCCGCCCCACGGATGTCGTCTTCGGCCATCGTTCCGTCGGCGTTCTACACCATGCCTGCCGACAGTGACGAGAACAGCCCCGGCCTCCTGGCCGGTCTGCCGCTGCCCATCGTAATTCATGCGGGAGACACGCTCCACTATGCCAACAGTGCCTTTTTCGATCTGACCGGCTACGTGGACTTGAAAACGCTTGAGGCAAGCGGCGGTCTCGACGTTCTTTTCCCTGAAAGCTACGAGGTTTCGCAGGCCCCTGCCGACGCGCAGGCTTTGAAAATCAGGACGGCTCAGGGCGACGAGCTCGATGTGCACGCGCATCTTCAGTCTGTTCCCTGGCGCGATGGAAAGGCTCTGCTTCTTGCGCTGCAACCCATCGAAACCGGGACAGAAGCCGTTGCCGCAATCGCGGGAACAGGCGCAGCCGATGCGCAAGCCGAAGCGGTGAGCGACGCCGAACTCGACGCCCAGACCGCCGAGCTGCAGATGCATCTGGCCGAGATGCGGGCCATCGTCGATACGGCGACGGATGGCGTGGTGGTCATCGACAATGACGGCAATGTCCGCTCGACCAATCGGCCGGCGGAAGCGCTTTTCGGTTTTGACGATCAGGATGTAACCGGCAAACCCTTCACCGCACTCTTCGCCATCGAAAGCCAGGGAGCGGTGAGGACGCATCTGGAAAGCCTTTCCGACAATGGCGTTGCCAGCGTCCTCAATGACGGTCTGGAAGTGATCGGGCGCGAGGCCCAGGGGCGTTTCATCCCGCTTTTCATGACCATGGGGCGCCTGCCGCACAGCAGCGGTTTCTGTGCTGTCCTGCGCGATGTCACCCAATGGAAACGCGCCGCGGAGGAGCTGACCCAGGCGCGCGCCGAGGCCGAGCGCGCCTCCTCGCAGAAGTCGGAGTTTCTGGCGCGTGTCAGCCACGAGGTGCGGACACCGCTCAACGCGATCATCGGCTTTTCCGAGCTGATGCTCGATGAAAAGTTCGGCCCCATCGGCAATGACCGCTACCGCGACTATCTGCAGGACATCAACCGTTCGGGCAATCATGTGCTCGATCTCGTCAACGATCTGCTGGACATTTCCAAGATCGAAGCCGGCGAGCAGGAGATGCACTATGAGGCGGTGTCGCTCAACGATGTGCTCGGCGAAACCGTGGCCATGATGCAGCCGCAGGCCAATCGAGAGCGCGTCATCATCCGTTCGAGCTTCGCCTCGAATCTGCCGGATGTGGTCGCCGACCCGCGCAGCGTTCGCCAGATCGCGCTCAACCTTCTGTCCAATGCGGTGCGTTACACGCCCGCCGGCGGCCAGGTGATCATCTCGACAGCCTATAGTTCGGACGGGTCGGTCATCATGCGCGTGCGCGACACCGGCATCGGCATGAGCCCGGCAGAAATCGAGGAAGCGCTAAAGCCTTTCAAGCAAATCAACAGCTTGAAGCGCAAACGTGGTGACGGGACCGGCCTAGGCCTGCCGCTGACCCGCGCCATGGTGGAAGCCAATCGTGCCGCCTTTGCCATCAACTCGGTGCCCGGCGAAGGCACGCTTGTCGAGGTTTCATTTCCGCCGACACGCGTGCTGGCCGACTGAGCAGCCGGCCAGATCACAGTCAGAAAAGATGACATTCGTAGTTTAGAATATTTCTAAACTAATGATATTGTTCGCATTTTTCTTGACGATCGGTGTTTTTTCCGCGAGATACAGCCGCACTGCGGAGCAAGAGCTGCGCATTCCCTGGGACCTTGAATCCCAAAGGTTTGGAGACACCTATGCTGACAAACAAACTGATCGCTGCCCGCGCCGGTCTTGCCGCGCTTGTCGCCGCGGGAACGCTTGCCACCACCCTGCCTGCTGCCCAGGCCGAGGGAACGGTGAACATCTATTCCTACCGCCAGCCCTTCCTTATCCAGCCGCTGCTCGACGCTTTCACCGAGAAGACCGGGATTGAGACCGAAGTCCTTTTCCTGGACAAGGGGCTTGAGGACCGTATTGCCGCGGAAGGCTCCAATTCGCCGGCAGACGTCATCCTCACGGTCGACATCGGCCGCCTGATGAATGCCAAGGAAAAGGGCATCACCCAGACCGTCGAAGACGAGACGGTGAATTCCGAAATTCCCTCCGAGTTCCGCGATCCGGAAGGCCACTGGTTCGGCGTCACCACGCGCGGCCGCGTTGTCTATGCTCCAAGGACCGCGTCGAGCAGGACACCATCACCTATGAAGAGCTGGCCGATCCCAAGTGGAAGGGCAAGATCTGCATGCGCAGCGGCCAGCACAACTACAACATCGCCCTGTTCGCCTCGATGATCGCCCATCTCGGCGAGGAAAAGGCAGAAGAGTGGATGAAGGGCCTCAAGGCCAATCTCGCACGCAAGCCGAGCGGCAACGACCGCGCGCAGGCGCAGGCCATCTATGCCGGTGAGTGCGATCTGGGCATCGGCAACACCTATTATGTCGGCCTCATGATCAACAATGAGAAAGAGCCGGAGCAGAAGGACTGGGCCGCTTCGATGAAGGTCCTGTTCCCCAATTCCGAGGATCGCGGCACTCATGTCAATATCTCAGGCATGGCCATGGCGAAGCACGCGCCGAACCGTGACAACGCGCTCGAGCTGATGCGCTTCCTGGGCAGCGCCGAGGCCCAGTCGATCTATGCCGAGACCAATTACGAATATCCGGTTCTTCCCGGCGCCACGGTTTCTGAAACCGTGCAGTCCTTCGGCAAGATCAAGCCGGACAGCCTGCCGCTTGCCGAGATCGCGAAGAACCGCAAGGCGGCCTCCGAAATGGTTGACCGTGTCGGTCTTGATGACGGCCCGGCGAGCTGATCCATCTTTAAAACTTGAAAGCCGGGTCCTTAGCGGGACCCGGCTTTTTGCATTTGCGGGGACACCCGCAATCGTATCGCACCTGTAGCCATGCCCCTCCAGCCAGCGCCGACAGCACCCCTTCGTGAACACCGTTTCCCCCGCGTTCGGGGAGAGCGCCACGGTGCCGCGCGGCTTGGCAGTCTCATAATCGCGCTGGCCGTCCTTCTTCCCGTCGCCACGATCCTGCTCGTCGCTCTTTCCGGCACGGGCGAAGCCTGGCCGCATCTCCTGCGCTACGTTCTGCCGCAGTCGCTCGGAACGACACTCGCGCTGCTCGGACTTGTCGCCATGGGCACGGCCGTCATCGGTGTCGGATCGGCCTGGCTGGTGGTCGGCTACGAGTTTCCGCTGCGCCGGCTCCTCTCATGGGCTCTGGTGCTGCCGCTCGCCGTGCCCACCTATCTGGCCGCCTATGCCTTTGGCGAATTCTTCCACTATGTCGGACCGTTGCAGAGCGCGTTCCGCGCCATCTTCGGTTTCGAAAGCGCGCGCGACTACTGGTTCCCCGACATCCGCTCCACCTGGGGCGCCGCCCTCGTGGTGACGTCCGTCACCTTCCCCTATGTCTATCTCACGGCCCGCGTCGTCTTTCTCATGCAGGGGCGCAATATTGCCGATGTGGCGCGCACGCTGGGCGCGCGGCCGGCGCGTGTCTTCTTCCGTATCCTGCTGCCCGTCGCCCGCCCGGCCATCGTCGCCGGCCTGGCGCTGGTGATGATGGAGACACTCAACGACATCGGCGCGGTGGAATATCTCGGCGTTCGCACGCTCACCCTGTCGGTCTATTCCACCTGGCTCAATCGCGGGAGCCTCGAAGGGGCGGCGCAGATCGCTTCCGTGATGCTTGTCATCGTCTTCCTGCTTCTGACAGCCGAGCAATGGGCGCGCCGCAAACAGCGCTTTCACAGCGCCCGCGGCACCCAGATGCATGTGCGCCCGCCCCGTCTGCCGCTCCCGGGCTTCAAAGGCATTCTCGCAACCGGCGCCCTCATCCTGCCCATCCTGTCGGGCTTCGGCGTTCCGCTTTTCGTCTTTGGCCGCTATGTCTCGAAGCGACTCTACCAGTTTGCGGATCCGCAGGTTCTGCAGGCATTCCTGACCAGTGTCACCGTGGCCAGCGTCACCGCCATCGCGACCGTTGTCATCGCCCTTCTCCTTCTCAATGCCATGCGCCTCTCGCGCTCGCCCTACACCATGGCGCTGGTGCGGCTTGCCTCCATCGGATATGCCCTCCCTGGCACGATCCTCGGCCTCGGCCTGCTTCTCTCCCTCGCCGCCATCGACAACACGGTCGATAGCGCTGCACGCACCTATGGCGGCTTTTCCACCGGGCTTCTCCTGACCGGCACGGCAGCCTCCATCGTCATCGCCTGCACGATCCGCTTTCTGGCACTGGCTGAAAGCGCGGTCCGCTCGGGTCTGGAAAAACTGCCTCCCAATCTGGATCAGGCAGCCCGCAGCCTCGGCAAGACGGCGAACCAGAGCGCCATGAGCATTCTCCTGCCGCTTCTGAAGCCGGCTATCCTGACGGCGGCTATCCTCGTCTTTGTGGACACGGTGAAGGAACTTTCGGCGACCATTCTCCTGCGCCCCTTCGGCTTCCGCACGCTCGCCACGCACGTTTATGAAAACGCGTCCCGCGGCGTGGTGGAGGATGGTGCCGTCGCCGCGCTCCTCATCATCGCCACGGCCATCGTGCCGGTGATCCTTCTGTCACGCCCCCTGATGCGCGACCACAACACCTGACATTCATCCAATAGGCTTGCGTATGCCTGTGCCGCGCACGCGTGGATGCACCGGCATTTCAGGCAAAAAAAAAGCGCCCGGGAAAGGGCGCCTGTAGGATCTTGAATGCTGTCAAAAACGGGGCTTGGCGAACATCTGCATAAACAGAAGGAACCGGTGTCCGGCTCGTCAAGTTAGCCGACACTATCGCGGGCAAACCCTTAACAGAACCTTACCGGAATGCGGAGAAATTTACCGAACCGTACCACTTGTGAAGTCTCGGTAAATTTCGTCTTCATCCTTCCTTAACCAAGCCGCGCCGACATCAGGTGCTAAGCTCGGGAATGTCGCGGTAAAGGTCCAGCGCCTCGGGATTGGCAAGCGCTTCCCTGTTTTTCACCGCGCGGCCATGAACGATGTCGCGTACGGCAAGTTCGGTGATCTTGCCGGATTTGGTGCGCGGAATGTCCGCCACGGCCACGATGCGCGCCGGCACGTGACGCGGGCTTGCTCCCGTCCTGATCTTGGTGCGGATGGTCTTTTCCAGCGCCTCGTCAAGCACCACGTCATCGGCGAGCCGAACGAAGAGCACAACCCGCACATCGTCTTCCCACTCCTGACCGATGCAGATCGCCTCGAGGATTTCTGGCAGCTGCTCGACCTGGTTGTAGATTTCCGCCGTGCCGATGCGTACGCCGCCGGGGTTCAGCGTCGCGTCGGAACGGCCATGGATGACAATGCCGCCATGCTCCGTCCACTCGGCGAAATCGCCATGGCACCACACATTGTCGAACCGGTCGAAATAAGCCGCGTGATATTTTTCGCCTTCCGGATCGTTCCAGAATCCGATCGGCATTGCCGGGAAGGCGCGCGTGCACACGAGCTCGCCCTTCCCTTGCTCAAGCGGACGCCCTTCGTCATCCCAGACTTCGACCGCCATGCCGAGCCCGGCCGCCTGGATCTCGCCGACCCAGACCGGCAGCGTCGGCACACCGAGCACAAAGCAGGACACGATGTCCGTTCCGCCGGAGATCGAGGCGAGATGAACGTCCTTCTTGATCCCCTCGTAGACGAAGGCGAAGTTTTCCGGCGCCAGCGGCGAGCCGGTCGACGAGATCGTTTCGACCGTTGAGAGATCGTGGCTTTCCATCGGCTTCAGGCCGGCCTTGCGCACCGCATCTATGAACTTGGCAGACGTGCCGAAATAGGTCATGCCCTCGGCATCGGCATAGTCGAAAAGCACGTTGCCGTCGGGATGGAACGGAGAACCGTCATAAAGCAGCAGAGTGGCCTCGGAAGCCAGCCCGCTCATCAGCCAGTTCCACATCATCCACCCACAGGTGGTGAAGTAGAAGAGCCGATCGCCGGGCTTGAGTCCGGCATGCAGGCGATGCTCCTTCACATGCTGGAGAAGCGTACCGCCCGCCGAATGCACAATGCATTTCGGGATGCCGGTCGTGCCGGAAGAAAACAGGATGTAAAGCGGATGCGAAAAGGGCAGCCGTTCAAAGGCGAGTTCCCCTGCCTCGTAGCCTGCCACCGCTTCGTCATAGGCCTCGGCCCTGTCGATCTTTGCGGCGGCCTCCTGCGCGTTACCGAGATAGTCGACAATCAAAGCCAGCTTAACGCCCGGCAGTTTGTCGAGAACCGTCGCCGTCTTGTCTGAAACATCGAAGGCCTTGCCGCCATACCAGTAGCCGTCCGGCGCAATGAAGACAGTCGGCTCAATCTGACCGAACCGGTCGAGCACGCCCTGAATGCCGAAATCGGGAGAGCAGGAGGACCAGACGGCACCAAGCGACGTGGCAGCGAGCATCGCTGCGAGTGTCTCGGGCATGTTGGGCATCATGGCCGCTACCCGGTCACCGGCTTTCAGGCCCCGGTCACGGAAGAGCTGCTGCAGACGCGATACCTGCGCACGCAGCGCATCCCAGGAAAGCCGGCGCTCGACCTTGTCTTCGCCGCGAAAAACCACCGCATCGCCGCTTCCCGAACCGCGCAGAAGGTTCTCCGCGAAGTTCAGCCGTGCATCGGGAAAAAATGACGCCCCGGGCATGCGGTCGCCATCGACCAGAATGCGTTCGCCCCTGTCGCCGATAACGCCGCAGAAATCCCAGACCAGCGACCAGAACGCCTCACGATCTTCAACCGACCAGGCATGGAGCGCGTCGTAGTCGGGCAGGCTACGGCCGGCCACCTTCTCGGCGCGCCTGGCAAAAGCCGACACGGGCGCCTCATTCTTCCGGGTTTCAGATGGTCTCCAAAGCGGCTCGGCTGCCCTCATCCTGTCCTCCTCATTGCCGTTCAGGCGATTGCTCTTCTTATGCGTTTCCGCACCGGAACGGCAATGGTCTCATGCGAAACAATTCCCTGCACCGCAGGCCAACCGGCCATTGCATTGCAGAAAGCGGTGCAATACCCGCCTGCAGCGCGACAAGTCCTTGAATTGCCATACGCCATGTTTAAACCCGTAAGGAGCTGTGAAGTCGGTTTGCCGGCATCGCTGCACCGTGGCATTTCAGAGCCACCAGTTAGACAGCGTCGAGTCCGGTTTGAAATTCGCCGGGCGGAGCGCCAGGGATGAGGTTCCATGCCCTCGTCGGCAATGAAGAAGAGCATATGGGCACTGGTGATTGCTGCCGTCCTTGCGGTGGCAGTGGTGGTATGCCTGCCGATCCTGGCCTCTACACAGATCGTGCGCGACAGCGTGGCCCAGCAGCTAAGCGCCTGGAGCGGCTATCGCGTCCGGCTGGACGATGCCCCCCAAATCCGTGTCTGGCCCTCTTTCAGCGCGGTGCTGAACGACGTCGTTCTGTCCGACTGGAACGACGATGGCGCCGCCGCCGTCATGGAAGCAGAGCGTGTAGAAGTCGACCTGTCGGCGCTCGCGGCCCTGCGCGGCAAGGTCGTTTTCACCAAAATACGCCTCGTGCGGCCGGTCCTGCGGCTTGACGATACGGACGGGATGATGCGCGTGCCGTCGATCCCGAACTGGGGCAGGCTCGCCCAATCGGTGGAGGTGGCGCGCGAGCTGCTGGCCGCCGATCCCGCAGCACCCGATAAAACGGCACTGCCGAGCGATAGTTTTGCGACGGTCGAAGTCGAGGACGGTCGCGTGATCACCCTAAGCGGAGCCAGCAGGCCGCCGCTTCTGAGTGGTTTCACCGGGACATTCAACTGGCCTGCGCTCAACCGTGCCGCCACCCTTTCCGCCAGAGGCATCTGGCATGGCGAAAGCATCACTGTTGACGCTTCCACGGAAGAGCCACTCCTGCTGCTTGCCGGCGGCAAGACCGCCCTTTCTCTTACGGTCAAAAGCGCGCCGCTGACGCTCTCTTTCAAGGGAGAAGCCGACCTCGTTGGCGGAGCCTTCGTCAACGGGACTCTGGAAAGCTCCGCCCCGTCATTGCAGCGGGTGCTGGAGTGGACCCTGCTGGAAGACTGGCCCGGCAGCACGATCAAGCCCGCGAAGCTTCGCAGCACAATCATCGGCGATGCCAAGCGCATAAAGTTCGAGACCGCGGAGTTCAGTCTTGGGGATAGCAACGCGACCGGCGTGTTCGACGTGGCGTTTACCGATCAGCGTCCGACCATCTCCGGCACGCTTGCCTTCAATGCACTCGATCTCGGCACGCTGCTGAAGACCCTTGCGCCCGAGCCCGACGCGCCAACCCAGGCGGCGGCCGCTCCGTGGGCGCATGATCTCAATTTCGACCTTCGCCTTTCGGCCACACAGGCGACAGCCGGATCCGTGTCGATGACCGACGTGGCCGCAACCGCACAGGTTCGCGACGGGCTGGTCAGCCTCGATATTTCCGACGCCACGGCGTTTGGCGGCATGCTTCAGCTCGGCATCCGGCTCGACAATGTGGAAGGCCGCGATCATGCGGAGCTGCGCATTGCGGCCGAGAACATCGACGGCGGTCTGATGGGAGAAAAGCTCCATTTCACCGCCTTCATGCCGAAGGCCAAAGGGTCGTTTTCCGTGTTTCTGAAAGGGCATGGAGAAACGCTGAACCAGATCCTTGAAACATCCGACGGTTCGATCTCGGCCAGTTTCGGCAAGGGCAGCATTGTCGGCCTCAATCTCGAGACCTTTCGGGAGCACAACGACAAGGGCAGTTTTTTCCCCTTGCAGGACATTGCCGATGGCGAACTCCCCATCGAGGGCGCGGATTTGAAGGCCACACTGGCAGGTGGTATTGCGTGGATCGATACCGCCGAAGCGCGCCTGAGCACCGGAGAAAAGATCACAATCGGCGGGCTCGTGCCTTTTGCCGGCCGCGGCATTGCCCTTTCCGGAAGCATTCTTCCGCCGGGGGCACCTTCCGGCGGGGAGACTGCCGCGGAGGAAAGCAGTGCGGGTCAGGGGCCGCGCGAAACCTTCTTCGTCGGCGGCTCCTGGAATGCGCCTTTTATAGCGCCCTTTCTGATCGAATAGCTGATCTTTGCCCCGCTCAGGCCGCCACTCTCATTGCTGCCCGCTCATCGCGGCGACGCTGAATTTCCTGCCGCTTGGTGACAATCGATGCGGCAATCACGCCCATCGCCACGATCCCGATCAGTATGGTGCAGACCGCGTTTATTTCCGGCGTCACACCAAGGCGCACCTGGCTGTAGATCTTCATTGGCAGGGTCGTCGCACCAGGGCCGGATGTGAAGCTCGCAATCACCAGATCGTCGAGTGACAGGGTGAAGGCCAGCATCCAGCCTGAAATCACCGCTGGCAAAATCACCGGCAACGTGACCTGGAAAAACGCCTTCACCGGCGTCGCACCGAGATCGAGCGCAGCCTCTTCGAGCGACTGGTCAAAGCTCATGAGGCGGGACTGAACCACCACGGCAACGAAACACATGGAGAAGGTGATGTGCGCGATGGTGACGGTGAAAAACCCGCGATCGAAATTGATCGCCACGAAGAGAAGCAGAAGCGAAAGGCCGGTGATGACTTCCGGCATGACGAGGGGTGCGAACACCATGCCGGAGAACAAGAGACGGCCGCGAAAGCGCGTGTAACGTGTCAGCGCAATGGCTGCCATCGTGCCGAGCACGGTTGCCACCGTCGCCGACAGGAAGGCAACCCGTGCCGTCACCCAGGCCGCATCCATCAGGCCACGATTGGAGAAAAGCTCCACATACCACTTCGTCGAGAAGCCCGCCCACACCGTGACGAGACGCGACTCGTTGAACGAGTAGATCACCAGGAGAAGGATCGGCAGGTACAGAAAGGCAAAGCCCAGCACGAGCGACACGATGTTGAAGCGTCCCCAGCTTCCAGCCATGGCTAATTCCCCGCCTCGCGTGAACGCGCCTGTGAGCGCTGGAAGAGCATGATCGGCACGATCAGGATCAAAAGGAGGATCACCGCCACGGCAGATGAAACCGGCCAGTCGCGATTGTTGAAGAACTCGGTCCAGAGTGTCTTGCCGATCATCAGGGTCTGCGATCCGCCGAGCAGATCGGGAATGACGAATTCGCCCACCGCCGGAATGAACACCAGCATGCAACCGGCCACCACGCCCGGCAGAGACATGGGGAACGTCACCTTCCAGAACGCGGCCATGGGCGGACAGCCGAGATCGCGCGCAGCCTCGATCAGAGACCCATCCATCTTTTCCAGCGTCGAATAGAGCGGCAGAACCATGAAGGCAGATAGGAATAGACGATGCCGATATAGATGGCGGTCGTGGTGTTGAGGATGACGAGCGGTTCGTCGATCACCCCCAGGAACATCAGGAACTGGTTGAGCAGCCCTTCCGGCTTCAGGATGCCGATCCAGGCATAGACGCGGATCAGGAAGCTAGTCCAGAAAGGCAGGATCACCAGCATGAGCAGCGTCGGCCTGATCGAGGCCGGTGCACGGGCCATTCCGTAGGCGATGGGATAGCCCACGGCCAGCGTGATCAGGGTCGAAACCGTGGCGATCCAGATGCTCGAAAGATAGGCATTCACATAGAGCGGATCGTCCAGAAGCCACAGGTAATTGCTGAACGAAAGAGCGCGGACTTTCTCGAAGAACGCCGCAAATCCGGCGAAGATGTCGAAAACCGGCTGATAAGGCGGCATGGCGAGTGCCGGTTCCGAAAGCGAAATCTTGAAGACGATCAGAAACGGCGCGAGGAAGAACACCAGCAGCCACAGATAGGGCAGAGCGATGACGAAGCGGGCTGCGATTGCGGAGATGAAGCGCGCCATCGTCAGCTACCGCGTCAGCACGACGCCGGCATCCGCCGGGAAGGACACCCATGCCCGGTCATGCCATGTCAGCACATCTTCCACCGCACGGCGGCGGTTGATGCTGCTGGCCTTGACGATGCGGCCGTCATCGAGCTTGACGTGGTGGATGGTCATGTCGCCCAGATAGGCGATGTCCCAGACCTCGCCCTCCACCGCGTTGACCGCGCTCTCCGGGCGGTTGCGGGATATGTCGATCTTCTCGGGACGGACGGCGAACCACACATTCGCCCCCTTCTCCGCGCCGGCACCATTGAGCACCGAGAGCTCGAAGCCGGATGCGTCCGCAATGCGGGCCATCTCGCTGTCGGCAGCCGTCACGGTTCCCTCGAACATGTTGATCGAGCCCACGAAATCGGCAACGAAGCGCGAATTCGGCGCCTCGTAGATCTCCGCCGGGGTCGCCACCTGGATGACATTGCCCCTGTCCATCACCGCGATGCGGTCGGCCATGGTCATCGCCTCTTCCTGATCGTGGGTGACGACCATGAAGGTGAGGCCGAGATCGTATTGCAGGTCGACCAGTTCGAACTGTGTCTCTTCGCGCAGCTTCTTGTCGAGCGCGCCCAGCGGCTCGTCCAGCAATAAGAGCTTGGGCCGTTTGGCTAGCGAACGGGCGAGCGCCACACGCTGACGCTGGCCGCCCGACAGCTGGTGCGGCTTGCGCTTGGCGAAGGGTTCGAGCTTCACCAGCTTCAGCATGGCAGCGACGCGGTCGGCGATCTCGTCAGCCGGCATCCGGTCCTGCTTCAGGCCGAAGGCGATGTTCTTCTCAACCGTCATATGCGGGAAGAGCGCATATGACTGGAACATCATGTTGACCGGCCGCTTGTGCGGCGGAATGCCCGAAAGATCCTGCCCGTCGAGAAAGATGCGGCCGGAGGTGGGCTGCTCGAACCCCGCCAGCATGCGCAGAAGCGTGGTCTTGCCGCAGCCCGAAGCGCCCAGGAGCGCGAAGAACTCGCGCTCATAGATGCTGAGGGACAGATCATCGACCGCCGTGAAATCACCGAACGTCTTGGTGACATTCTCGAACGAGATATACGGCTTCGCCTGGGGATCGGCCCAGGGTGCGAAGCTGCGACGTGTGCTGCCGAGCGACTTCATCGGCGTCCCCTGCCCTGAAACGGCCTACTGACCCGTCACCACCTTGGTCCACATGCGCGTCACCTGACGCTGCGTGCGCATGTCATAGGGGAGCGGCGCCTGCAGTTTCTCCATAGTCGCCTCGTCGGGATAGACAGCCGGGTCGCCCACGACTTCTTCGTCCATCTCTGCCTGCGCGGCCTTGTTGCCATTGGCATAAACGACATAGTTCGACGCCTTGGCGATCACGTCGGGACGCATGATGTAATTGAGAAACTCGTGCGCCTCCTCGACGTTCTTTGCGTCCGCCGGGATTGCCATCTGGTCGAACCACAGCATCGCGCCCTCCTTGGGGATCGCGTAGCCGACCGTCACGCCCTGATCTGCTTCCGCCGCACGGTCGCGCGCCTGGAAGATATCGCCCGAGTAGCCGAGCGCCAGGCAGATGTCGCCATTGGCAAGACCGTTGATGTATTCGGAAGAGTGGAACTTGCGCACATAGGGGCGAACCGAAAGAAGCAGCTCTTCCGCCTTGGCAAGATCGTCCGAAGACGGTGTGTTTGGATCAAGGCCCAGATAGATCAGGGCCGAGCGCACCACTTCACTGGCTGAATCCAGCATATAGATGCCGCAATCCTTGAATTTCGCGGCCAGTTCCGGCGTGAACATCACATCCCAGGTATCGACCTTCGCCGTGCCGAGAATTTCCTCAGCCTTGCCGACATTGTAGCCAACGCCCGTCGTGCCCCACATGTAGTTGATGGAGTGTTCGTTGCCCGGATCATAGACGGCCACGCGGTCGCTGATCATGTCCCACATGTTGGAAATGTTGGGAAGCTTGTCCTTGTCGAGCTTCTGGAAGACGCCGGCGCTGATCTGACGGCCAAGAAACTCGCCCGACGGCACCACCACGTCATAGCCCGAGCCGCCCGCGAGCAGCTTGGTCTCCAGGATTTCGTTGGAATCGTAGACGTCGTAGACGACCTTTATGCCCGTTTCCTCGGTGAAATCCTCAAGGATCGCATCATCGATATAGTCCGACCAGTTGTAGACATTGACGACGCGGTCCTGTGCATTGGCCGCCGCCGAAACGGCAATCGCTGCAAGGGAAACGCAGGATGCAAGAAGGGTTTTACGCAGCATGGAATTTCTCCCCAAGGGACTGTTTTTGCCGGCGCGCAAATCGCCACCGGCACCCGCAAGTTTTTTTCAACCCTATTGTCGTTTCGGAAATGCGACAAGCGGCAAATTTCTGTTTGGGCTCAAAGATAAGTGGTGCGTTCCAGCGGCGTGATCTCGCTCCAGAAGGCGATGATTTCCGCGCGCTTCAGATCACGATAGACCTTTGCCAGAAGGGGCCCGAGCGCCCGGTCGATGAAACGGCTTTTTAACGCAAGCTGGAGGGCGTCATCCATGTCGTCGGGCAGTTCACGGCCGAGATCCGCCGTCTCGTCATAGGCGCTGCCTTCCACCGGCGGCGGCGGCTTCGCACCCGCTTCGATCCCCTCGATCATGCCCTGTATGATCGCCGCCATGACGAGATAGGGATTGGCGTCCGCGCCCGAAATCCGGTGCTCGACGCGCCGGTTTTCCTCCGTCGAGACCGGTATGCGCAGCGCCACCGAGCGGTTGTTTTCCGCCCACACTGCATGGGTGGGCGCATAGGAGCCGGGCGTGATGCGCCGAAACCCGTTCCAGGTGTTGATGTAGAGAATGAGAGATTCGGGCATGGTGTCGATGAGGCCGGCAACCGCCGAAAGCAGCCGCTCGCGGCCCGTCTCTCCGGCAAAGATGTTCTGCCCGTCCGCATCGAGCATGGAGGTATGCACATGCATGCCATTGCCGGCGTAGTCGATGAAGGGCTTTGCCATGAAGGTGGCTGTCAGCCCATGCTCGCGCGCGCAGCCCATCACGATGCGGCGCAGGAGAATCACGTCGTCGGCCGCCCGCAGCGGGTCTGCCCGATGTTTCAGATTGACCTCGAACTGGCCGGGCGCGGCCTCCTTGATGATCGTGTCGATGGGCAGGTTCTGTGCGTCCGCAGCATCGCGGATCATATCGAAGAGTGCTGCGTTCTCGGCCAGATCGTCTAGCCCATACATGCGCAGACGGTCCGGTCCCTCGCCAGCGCCAAGCGGTGTGGGCATGCCGGCCGGGTCCTGCTTTTCAGGATCGAGCAGATAGAACTCCAGCTCAAACGCGGCGACAGGGAAAAATCCCTTAGCGTTTGCCTCCGCCACCTTGTGCTTCAGCACCTGGCGTGAATCCGCCATGAAGGGCTCACCCTCCGGCGTGAAGGTCTGGAGCAGAACCTGCGCCGTCTTGCGCCTGGCCCATGGGACGATCGCAAGCGAGCCACGCGTCGCCCGACAATAGCCGTCCTTGTCGCCGGTTTCGATGTGAAGCCCCGTTTCCTCGACCTCACGCCCCCATACATCGAGGCCGTGAAGAGACATGGGAAAGTTCACACCCTCCTGAAATGCCTTTTTAAGGCTGTCGCCCGGCGCCCATTTCCCGCGAATGATGCCGTTCGGATCGACGATGAGAAACTCGACCGCCTCCAGGTCCGGGTGTTCTTCGACAAAGGCGCGGTACTCCGCCTCGTGCTCGGCCGAGATGAAATCCCCACAGGGGCCGGCGCCTTTTGTTGAAATCTCCCCGCCTGCTTCTGGTGAAACGGAAGAACTGGGCTTAACGTCAGTGTCGATAGTCGTTTCGGGGCGGTTCAAGATTGACCTGCGTCATGGTTGCGGATGACAAAGCCTGCGCCGGATTTTCAAACCTTGTCAATGGCTGGAAACACGGCAGGAGTGGGGGCGGGAGCGAGCGGTGAGAGCAGCATGGTATGAACGCAACGGCACGGCACGCGACGTTCTGGAGGTGGGTGACATGCCTCTTCCCGCGCCCGGCCCCGGCGAAGTGCGTGTTCGGCTGGCCACCTCGGGCGTCAACCCGTCCGACGTGAAGGCGCGGCGTGGACGCCCGCTCAATGCCGGGCGCGTCATTCCACACAGTGATGGCGCTGGCGAGATAGACGCTGTCGGGCCCGGCGTGGATCATGGTCGTGTCGGCCAGCGCGTCTGGGTTTGGAACGGCCAGTGGCGACGCCCCTTCGGCACCGCTGCCGAGGCGATCGTGTTGCCGGAAGCGCAGGCTGTTCCCCTGCCGGCAAATGTCGATTACGCGACGGGAGCATGTCTCGGCATTCCCGCGCTGACAGCCATGCATGCCGTGAACCTCTTCGAGACCGTCAGCGGCAAGACACTTCTCGTCACGGGCGCTGGCTCCTCTGTCGGGCACTACGCCACCCAGATCGCCAAGGCCCGCGGGGCCCGTGTCATTGCCACCGCCTCGCCGGGTCGGGCCGCCCACGCCCGGGCTGCGGGCGCTGATTTCGTCATCGACTACAAGGCGAAAGACGTGGCCGCCACGGTGAAGGGGCTCACCTCCGGCAAGGGCGTGGACGGCCTCATCGACATGGATCTTTATTCCACCACCGCGATCATCTCCAACGGCGCGCTGGCGCCCCACGGCAAGATCGTCTGCTACGGTTCCAGCATGCAGGGCGACATACCCGTTTCGTTTCCCACACTGTTGTGGAACAGCCTGACCCTGCAGGTCTTTGTGGTCTACGAACTGCTCACGAAAGAACGAGAAACCGCGATCGGCCAGCTCACCGCCATGCTTGAAAAGAACAGTCTGAAACACGCCATCGGCGAGCGCTTCGCCCTGCGCGACATCGTCAAAGCGCACGAAGCCGTGGAACGCGGCGATGTTGTCGGCAATGTGGTGCTCGATATCGCCTGACAGGCATCACTGAAAGTCGAACGCGGATAGGCCCGTCACCATCTCATCGAGCCCGAGCGGCCTTGTCACCGGCGGCTCGGCACGGGCAAGACAGCCGACCCGTTCGCACAGACGGCAGGCCGGCCC
>NZ_BAMP01000071.1 GCF_000615975.1 Nitratireductor aquibiodomus NL21 = JCM 21793
CGGTCGAAGCGGCGATGGCCCGGCGCGGCGGCAACGGTCTGGTCCTCGAACAATTTGATGAGGGCGCGTCATGAGCGTCCCCGTTCAGCCCAAATCAGCGCCGGTCAACAAAGCGGCGCTGGGTGCAGGCCTCTTGGCCAGCGCTGCCTATCATTTGTCATCATCGGTTACCGCATGGCTGTGCCTTGCGGCGGCCGCCCCGCTCGCGCTCGCGGCCGGCACGGGGCTGGTCAAGGATTACCGCTGCGCCGTAATCTCGAAAAGGCGGCGCGGGCCTCGGCGGACCACGGTACGGCGCGGCAGGCCAGTTGGGAGGAATTGACCGCGCGCGGCATGGACAATCCGGCCAGCGGCAATTTCCTGGGGCTCTATGAAAAAGTGGCCCCGGCCTTTGCGCCGCCGCGCACGCCGTTCTCGTTGATCGAGATGCCGCCCGGCGTCGGCAAAACTGTGAACTATGTGATGGGTTCGATTTTGCATCAGGCCCGGCTCGGCAAGTCGCTCTTCATTCCCGATGTCAAATGCGAGCTGGCACCCATGCTGGTCGGCGCTCTGCGCGACATGGGTATCGAGGTCTGGTGCATCAATCCGGCCGGCGCACATAAAGACCTGTGCGGCGATACGCCGCTCAACCTCTATCAGGCGGTGGTCGATGCCGCGCATGCACCGGATTCCTCCCGGCAGGACGCCATCAAGCTTGCCTTCGATCTGGCCGAACTGCACCTGCCGGAAAGCAAGGGCGGCGAAGACCGCAATGTGTATTTCCGCAACGGATCGCGGCGCTGCATCGCCATTGCGATATTGAGCCAGGCGCTCAGCGATCCGGCGCATTGCACGCCCTCGGACGTGTTCGCGCTGCTCAATGACCCGTCGGTTTTTCAAAAGCGGCTTTTATTCCTGCGCTTTGAGTTGGAGCGGCTTCTACCGGGTGATCCAATCGCACAGTTTCTCAAAACCGAAGCCGGCGGGCTGCTGTCGCTGTTTCGGGACAACCCGGAAAACGCCTCGTCCTTTCTCGAAGGCGCAACCCAGCGGCTGTTAACCTTTAATCAGGGCGGCCGCATGGCGGGATATGGCCGCGCGGCCAGTCACAATATCGCCGATATGCGCCATCGCCAGATCGTCGCCTTTGTGATGGCTCCGCTCTCCCACGCGCGGGAGTTCGCACCGGTGGTCTCGCTGCTCACCCATAGCTTGCTGGAAGCGGCAAAGCGCAAACCATCCGGTCATCCGGTTCATATCGTCGGCGAGGAAGCGCTCAATTTTCGCTTTGCCGATCTGGCCTCCGACATGGAGACCATGCGCGGCCTCAAAATCTCGGCGGACCTCTATATCCAATCCTTTGATGGCCTGATCCGCAAATACGGACGCGAGGCGGCAAGCGCCATCGAGTCCTATTGCGATGTGAAGATTTACGCGGGCCTGAATTCATTGGCACGGGCCAAGCATGTCTCCGACATGCTGGCCGAGTCCACCATTCGCCGGCAGGACTATTCCTTTAGGGCGGAAGTCAGCGACATCAATGTTTCCAGCCGGGAACTCGGCCGGCGGCTGATGACGCCCGATGAAGTCCTGGCGATGGACCGTGACAAGGCATGGGTGTTTGTGCGCGGCCTGCGCCCGGTGCTGCTCACCATGGTGGATTACGGACGCATCTCGCCCTGGCAAACGGAAGTGGCTGACAATCCGTTGGAAGGTGCAACGCTTTCCGGTGAGTCCCTCTTTGCCATCCGCTACTCGGCAGATGCAAAGCCGCAGCTCGACCGGAAGCGCAGGCCAAAATCCAAAACAGATCATCGATTTGTTTGGCCGGTGCGGCCCAAACATCTGCTCTGGCTGCCGCTTGTGCTGGCGCTGCTGCTGATTGATCCGAGCATCATACCGACGCCGCATATGCGCTTTGCGGGAACTTATTCCAGCACGTCCGCCGATCCGTATTTCCATCACTGCGATTATTTCGGGCTGCATTCGCGGCGCATTTCGCCGCCGGACGGACGCTGCCCGATCATCGCTTTCCTCACCTCGTTCTGAGCCGAATGGAGTCCCGTCATGTCCAACCGTTTCCGCCTCAATCTCGAAGCGCCGTTTCTGCAATCGGCAAGCCTTAGCCAGACTCTCACCAGCAGGGTCTCATATCAGCAGGCAGCGGCGAATGAAGTGCCGTTACAGCAAGGAACCGATGTCTTTCTGCGCCGACCATCGCCGCAGAGCCGTGCCAAGGGCATCGATTACACCGGCAAGACAATGGTCCGCTATATTGACGGCCTCGAAGCGCGCATACTCGCGCATATGCGCAAACATGCGCCGCACTGGCATAGACAAGAAACCGAGAAAATTTTGCGGAGATGGTCGGCGCCGCAGCTTCCGGCTCCCGCACCCCGCTGGGCTCCCCCTATCGACCGGCGCGCCGAAGCGAAGGATTACGCCGCTGCTCTCCTGAATGAGCGGCTACGGACGCGGATGGACAGGTTCGCCGAAATCCGTTCCGCCCGACTGATGAACGACGGTGATCGCCCACAGCTCCGCCGATCGTTTCGCATGAAGCAATAACCCGGATACGCTCGCTCGAAAACTTTCCGTGAGCACATGCAGCGCATCTTTTATTTGTCATAACTCAACTGATGGTTGTACAATTAAATAAGGGTAGAATAATGGACAAGAATTCCGATAATAATATCGCCGGAAGAAACGTCAAAGACGTATTCAACCGACCGGCCAAGCCCATCGTGGGCGTCGATGTCGAGAAATACAAGGTCTTCCTTGATGATCCGGCCCTGACTGAGACGCAAAAGGAAGAGTTCCTGCAAGCGCTCTGGTCGATCATCGTGACTTTTGTCGAGTTGGGGTTCGGCGTTCACCCGCTGCAAAGCGTTTATCAGCAGGACGATGAACACCCCGCCAAGCTTTTGGGCGAAGAGTTTGACAAGGCTGGGCAGAGCGATTCCAATGGTAAAAACAACAAGGATGGCGGCCTGCCGAACCGCCCGGAAATGGTATGAAAACACACGGAAAACACGACGAAATCGAAAAGGCGGTCATTTACTGCCGCGTGTCCAGCACCAAGCAGAAGATCGAAGGCAGCGGGCTGGAAAGCCAGGAACATCGCTGCCGCCAGTATGCGGACCTTCACGGCTATGATGTCGAAGCCGTGTTTCCTGATGATGCTTCGGGCGGCGGGGACTTTATAAACCGCCCCGGCATGGTCGCGCTGCTCAGCTATCTGGATGCGCAGCCGGGAAAGAATTACGTCGTTATCTTCGACGACCTCAAACGCTTTGCACGCGATACGGAATTCCACATCAAGCTGCGCCGGGAATTTGCAAAGCGCTGCGCGCGGATTGAATGCCTGAACTTCAAACTCGATGACTCGCCGGAAGGCAAGTTCGTGGAAACGATCTTTGCCGCGCAGGGCGAATTGGAGCGCGAACAAAACCGCCGTCAGGTCATCCAGAAGATGAAGGCGCGGATCGAGAAAGGCTATTGGGTCTTTCAGGCCCCAATCGGCTACCGGTACGTCTCTGACCGGGGTCACGGAAAAGTCCTTGCGCGTGACGAGCCGGTCGCCTCCATCCTTGCAGAAGCTCTTGAGGGCTATGCCTGCGGACATTTGCAGTCGCAGGCCGAAGTCAAACGCTTCCTTGAAGAAAGGCCGGAATTTCCCAAAGACACGCCGTCCGGCGAAATCCGCTGGCAGCGCATTCAACGGTATCTGACGCAAATCATCTATACCGGATATATCGAAGCCCCCAAATGGGACGTGTCCCTGCGGCAAGGGCATCATGAACCGCTCATCAGTCTCGAAAGCTTCGAGAAGATTCAAGAGCGCCTGAACGGTCGGGCCAAGGCTCCAGCGCGCAAGGACATCAACGAGGATTTCCCGCTGCGGGGCTTCGTGCTGTGCGATGACTGCGGCAACCCGATGACCTCGTGCTGGTCGAAAGGGCGCAACAAGCACTACCCGTACTATCTTTGCGATACGCGCGGCTGCGCAAGCAACCGCAAGTCGATCCCGCGTGACAGGATCGAAGACGGCTTCGCCGAAATACTGCAAAGCCTCCAGCCAACGCGCCAGCTCTTCACGCTGGCAAAAGGGATGTTCATCGACGCATGGAACATGTGGCTATCGGAGGCCCATCGCAGCAAGGATGAAATCACTCATCAGCTTCACAACGCAGACAAGCAAATCGGGACGCTGCTTGAGCGCGTCCTTGAGGCCGACAACGCAGCAGTCATCAAAGCCTATGAGGCCAAGATCGCAAAACTGGAACGTGAAAAGCTGTTTCTGTCCGAAAAAGCGTCCGCAATCATACCGCCGAAAGGCAGGCAGGGGGAGTTTATCGAACCGGCGCTGAGATTCTTGGCAAATCCTTGGAATCTATACGAAAATGGCAACCTGCTGTTCAAAAGAACGGTGCTTAGGCTGGCCTTTGCAGAGCCTTTGCGCTACTCGCTGAAATCAGGTTATCGAACCGCCAAAACTACCTTACCTTTCAAGCTGTTAGCGGACATCTCAACCTTAAAAAGCGAGATGGTGGAGCCAAGGGGAGTCGAACCCCTGACCTCTTGAATGCCATTCAAGCGCTCTCCCAACTGAGCTATGGCCCCACACTCCGGCGATATGGCCGGTCGCCGTCTCCGGCGAAGAGGTCCGGAAGGCCCGCCGGGCCAACCGTGTGGGCGGCTTCTAAACCCGCCCGGCGGGAAGATCAAGCCCCGATTTGCACCCCGCGCCACTTTTGACACGGGGCCGAAGCCATTCTTCCCGCGTGCGCTGAAAAATCAGCTCTCGTCGTCGTCGTCGCCGACGCCGATGAAGTCCTTCACATCATCGTCATCGTCGTCGTCGTCGTCATCGAGGAACGTGTCGTCCTCATCGTCGCCGAGGTCGACATCATCGTCATCATCATCATCGCCGTCGAGATCCGGGATCTCTGCCTTGTCGCTGGACGATGCCTCATCGTCGGCATCTTCGAGCGAGACGACCTCCGGTGCATCTTCCTCACCGTCCAGCTCTTTTTCCTCCACTTCGTCTTCTTCATCCATGGAGGTGTCGCCGCCGGCCTCGAAGAAGCTGCGCGGATAGGTCTGGCCCGTATAGGGCGAAACGATCGGGTCCTTGTTCAGGTCGTAGAATTTGCGGCCCGTCTCCGGGCAGATGCGTTTTGTTCCGAGTTCCGGTTTAGCCACCTTGCTGCCTCATCGTCTTGCGGTCGGCCCAGCCTGCGACGGCTCCATCGCGGCCGGCACCGGAAGCGCTTCCTGCCTTACTGAAAATTTCGGTCCCCATAACGGCAAGTCGCGCACCTGTCAAAGCCTAATACGCACCCTGGAAAGGCCTCTCCTCCCAAGGTCCGCTCTCTTTACAACCCCGACAGGGCCATCCGTCAACCGGGGGATGACCGACTATCCTCATCATGCTAGAGCGAGCAGGCAAAATCCTCGAATAATCTGCCGCCCGGCAGAACGCCTATCATCAGGGACCAGACAATGCATACGACCGAGCCGCGCCCCATGAGCGCCAGAAAATCAGACGCCCTTTCGGGCCGGGCCCGCGTGCCCGGCGACAAGTCGATTTCGCACCGGGCACTGATGTTTGGCGGCCTGGCGGCCGGCGAGACACGCATTACCGGCCTTCTGGAGGGCGAAGACGTGCTGCGCACGGGCGAAGCCATGAAGGCTATGGGCGCGACCATCGAGAAGCACGGCGATGAATGGATCGCCACCGGCACCGGCAACGGCGCCCTGCTCGAACCCAAAGAGCCGCTCGATTTCGGCAATGCCGGCACCGGCGTACGGCTGACCATGGGGCTTGTCGGCTCCTACGACATGACGACGCGCTTCATCGGCGATGCTTCGCTCTCCAAGCGCCCGATGGGCCGCGTTCTGGATCCCTTGAAGGAAATGGGCCTGCAGGTGGTTTCCGCCGAGCCGGGCGACCGTTTGCCCATCACGCTTCGCGGGCCGAAACATGCGGCGCCCATCACCTATCGGGTGCCGATGCCTTCCGCCCAGGTGAAATCGGCGGTGCTTCTTGCCGCGCTCAATACGGCCGGCGTCACTACGGTGATCGAACCCGTTGCCACCCGCGACCACACCGAAAAGATGCTGGCTGGCTTCGGTGCTACACTTGAGGTGGAGACCGACGCCGACGGTGCGCGCCACATCCGCATCGAGGGCCAGCCGAAACTCATCGGCCAGACCATTGCCGTTCCCGGCGACCCGTCTTCGGCTGCCTTCCCGCTCGTGGCCGCGCTCATCGTGCCGGGCTCGGAGGTGGTAATCGAAAACATGCTCATGAACCCGACGCGCACCGGGCTCGTCACCACGCTCATGGAGATGGGTGCGGACATCGAGATTCTCGACCGCCGCAATGAGGGCGGCGAGGATGTGGCGGATCTGCGCGTGCGCGGTTCCGAACTCAAGGGCGTGACCGTGCCGGAAGACCGCGCACCCTCCATGATCGATGAATATCCCGTGCTTGCCGTGGCGGCCTCCTTTGCCGAGGGCGACACGCTGATGCAGGGGCTGGAAGAGCTGCGCGTCAAGGAATCCGACCGGCTTTCGGCTGTCGCCGACGGGCTCAAGGCGAATGGTGTCGATTGCGAAGAGGGCGAGGCCTCGCTCAGGGTCACGGGCCGCCCTGGCGGCAAGGGGCTTGGCGGCGGCACGGTCCAGACGCATCTCGACCACCGCATTGCCATGAGCTTCCTCGTCATGGGCCTTGCGACCGAGAAACCCGTCACCATCGACGACCAGGCGATGATCGCCACCAGCTTTCCCGATTTTACCGCGCTCATGACGCGGCTGGGTGCAAAGCTGGCCTGACATTCGCATCGGATATGGGAGAGAGAAAAATGACTGCGCAGAAAGTTGCCATGATCGTCGGCGGCGGAAGCGGCATGGGTGCCGCCGCCGCCCGCAAGCTGGCCGAAAACGGCCATCAGGTCGCCGTCATGTCGTCCTCAGGCAAGGGCGAGGCGCTGGGCAAGGAGCTCGGCGGGCTGGGCTTCACCGGCTCAAACCTCTCCCCGGACGATCTCAAGCGCTTCACCGACGCGACGATGGAGCGCTTCGGCCGCATCGACGCGCTGGTGAACGGCGCCGGCCATGGGCCGAAGGGCGATGTGCTCGACATCTCCGACGAGGACTGGCACCGCGGCATGGATTTCTACCTGCTCAACGCGGTGCGGGCGACGCGACTAGTTACCCCCGTCATGCAGGCGCAGAAGTCGGGTTCCATCGTCAATATCTCCACCTATGCCACCTTCGAGCCGGAAGCGGCCTTTCCCACATCAGGCGTGTTCCGCGCCGGACTTGCCGCCTTCACCAAGCTCTTCTGCGACAAATACGCAGCCGAGGGCCTGCGCATGAACAATGTGCTGCCGGGCTTCATCGATTCGCTGCCGGAAAAGGAAGACCGCCGCTCGCGCATCCCCATGGGCCGCTATGGCACGGTGGAAGAGGTTGCCGAGCTCATCGCCTTCCTTGCTGACGAGAAATCCAGCTACATCACCGGGCAGAACATCCGCATCGATGGCGGCATCACGCGTTCGGTATGACGGGCATGAGCGGCAAACTCACCATTGCCATCGACGGGCCAGCCGCCTCCGGCAAGGGCACGCTCGCCCGGCGGCTGGCGGCGCATTACGGCCTGCGCCACCTCGACACCGGGCTCACCTATCGCGGTGTCGCCAGGGCGCTGATCGAAGCCGGCCAGCCGCTCGACGATGAGGCGATTGCCGAAAGGGCCGCCCGCGCGCTCGATCTCGGTGCACTCGACCGGGGCGTGCTGTCCGAGCACGGCATCGGTGAGGCGGCCTCGAAAGTGGCGGTCATGCCCAACGTGCGCAGGGCGCTGGTGGACAAGCAGCGCGCCTTTGCGAGCGCCCCGCCCGGTGCCGTGCTGGACGGGCGCGACATCGGCACGGTGGTGTGCCCCGATGCCGATGTGAAGCTCTATGTAATTGCAAGCGCCGAGGTGCGCGCCACCCGCCGCTGGCGCGAGATCGAGGCTGGTGGCGGCAGCGCCGCCTACACGGAAATCCTCGCCGATATCGAGCGTCGCGACGCCCGCGACATGGGCCGGGCGGACAGTCCGTTGAGGCCGGCAGACGATGCGCACTTGCTCGATACGAGTGAAATGGATATAGAAACGGCGTTCCTGGCGGCCTGCAGACTGGTGGATGCCACGCGGATCTCCGGGAACGAAGACTGAAAGAACCGTCTGCCACGCATTCTCTGCGCCGGATCTGCCGCTTCGCGCGGCGCCAGAGCGATCCGCTCGGATGCATGACCGACAAACGCAACACGAACCACCGGCGCTTTGCCCCGACTGAAACCGAAGGGGCTTTTCAGGAGCATCAATGTCAGAACTCAATCCGTCTCGCGATGATTTCGCGAGCCTTCTCGCAGAATCCTTCACCGAACGCGACGCCGCCGAAGGCTCCGTCGTAAAGGGCCTCGTCACCGCCATCGAAAAAGACATGGCGATCGTCGATGTCGGCCTCAAGGTCGAGGGACGTGTCCCGCTGAAGGAATTTGGCGCGAAGGGCAAGGAATCCGATCTCAAGGTCGGCGACGAAGTCGAAGTCTATGTCGAGCGCATCGAAAACGCGCTTGGCGAAGCCATGCTGAGCCGCGAGAAGGCACGCCGCGAGGAAAGCTGGGTCAAGCTGGAAGCGAAGTTCAACGCCGGCGAACGCGTTGAGGGCTTCATCTTCAACCAGGTCAAGGGCGGCTTCACCGTCGATCTGGACGGCGCCGTGGCCTTCCTGCCGCGTTCGCAGGTCGACATTCGTCCGATCCGCGACGTCACCCCGCTCATGCACACCCCGCAGCCCTTTGAAATCCTCAAGATGGACAAGCGCCGCGGCAACATCGTCGTGTCCCGCCGCACGGTTCTCGAAGAGAGCCGCGCCGAGCAGCGCTCCGAGATCGTCCAGAACCTCGAAGAGGGTCAGGTGGTCGAAGGCGTGGTCAAGAACATCACCGATTACGGTGCATTCGTGGACCTGGGCGGCATCGACGGCCTGCTGCACGTGACCGACATGGCATGGCGCCGTGTCAACCATCCGACCGAGATCCTCAACATCGGTCAGACGGTCAAGGTACAGATCATCCGCATCAACCAGGAAACCCACCGCATCTCGCTGGGCATGAAGCAGCTCGAGGCCGATCCGTGGGACGGCATCGGCGGCAAGTACCCGCTTGGCAAGAAGGTTCTGGGCCGCGTCACCAACATCACCGACTACGGTGCGTTTGTGGAGCTGGAGCCGGGCATCGAAGGCCTGATCCACGTTTCGGAAATGTCCTGGACGAAGAAGAACGTTCATCCGGGCAAGATCCTCTCCACCACGCAGGAAGTCGAAGTGGTGGTGCTGGAAGTGGATCCGGTGAAGCGCCGCATCTCGCTCGGCCTCAAGCAGACGCTCGAGAATCCGTGGGAGGCATTCGCCCGCAACCACACCGTCGGCTCCGTTGTCGAGGGCGAGGTCAAGAACAAGACCGAGTTCGGCCTGTTCATCGGTCTCGATGGCGATGTGGACGGCATGGTTCACCTCTCCGATCTCGACTGGAACCGTCCGGGCGAGCAGGTGATCGAGGAGTACAACCGTGGCGACATGGTGAAGGCGCAGGTTCTCGACGTGGACGTTGAGAAAGAGCGCATTTCGCTCGGCATCAAGCAGCTTGGCCATGACGCCATTGGCGAAGCCGCCGCTTCCGGCGAGCTGCGCAAGGGTGCCGTGGTGACCTGTGAAGTGACCGACGTGAAAGACGGCGGCCTTGAGGTTCGCCTGGTCGATCACGATGTCGAAAGCTTCATCAAGCGCTCCGACCTGTCGCGTGACCGCGCCGAGCAGCGCCCCGAGCGCTTCTCCGTCGGCCAGAAGGTGGACGCCCGCGTCACCGTCTTCGACAAGAAGACCCGCCGCATCAGCGTCTCGATCAAGGCTCTGGAGATCGCGGAAGAGAAGGAAGCCGTGGCACAGTTCGGTTCCACCGACTCCGGCGCCTCCCTCGGCGACATCCTCGGCGCAGCCCTGAAGAACAAGGGCGGCGACGACGAATAAGCCTCTGCGGCTTTATCGGACGAGAATGAAAGACCCCGCCGGAGCGATCCGGCGGGGTTTTTGATGATGGGGGGACTGAAGCGGCTTGTGAATTGAGAAAGGATGCAAACAGCTGCTCAGTTCGGGATGGCGAACACTCAACGGTGCCCTTTAAAGATGAAGACTGGAGATCAAGCAAAGATCGGCCAACGGGTTCCTCACACCTCGAAAACAGTCAAGGTCGAAAAATGTCAACGAATGATTGCTCCGCATATGGGATGACATTAAAAAGCGTAGGATTGTTACGATTTAAGCTTACTGCTGGGTAGCTTCAACAAGAGCTGCAATAATCAATTTGCAGTCCGAATACATTGATTCAATCCCAGCCAAACCACGATTCTGATCTCCGCCGTGAGCTACCGAATTTCGTATGACATAAAGTGAAGCCAACGATGTCGCTAGCTGCTCGTTAGCGTCCAGTTTTTGTCGCAGTTTTTTGGACCAATCCGTGTCAAAACGATCCAAAAGTTGGCACATGGCTTCGCAATCGTAATTCGTTCCACGCTTGAAGTGAGCCTTAATAAACTTGAGAACGCGAGTATGGGCACGATTGCTCAGCCGCTCCAGTATTACGACTTCTACACACCGCTCCACATACCCGCAGGCTAGAACCGCCGCTAACTTTGATAAATCTGAGACCACCTCGTCGTCGGCGACCTTTTTTTTTGCTCGATGAAAAAACGCGTCCAACTTACGTTCGCGACTAGCAATTGCGTGCCGCATTTTAGATATCCGCGAAGGCAGCAGTCGACAACGAAATGCGCTTTTTGACATTCTCTTCGTCAGCTGTTGACCGCTCACATGCTTGACGGAACTCATCTACCTCAATGAGTTTGTCGTAGGCTGTACGAACGGCATCGTCACAAGGAATTGTCTGTTTCTCTAGCCGTCTTGCTAAGCCAACCATAACAGCGTCAAAAGCCGCGGCATTGAGCGCACGTATTATGCGGAACGCCCTACCACCAACTGCTGAGTTGATCTTGGAGATTGTCTTCTTGAAAACGGCATCCATTCTATCAAGATCCTCGACAGACCGTTTATTCATTTTCGCTGAAAACTTGTTCAGAAACCCATTCATTGGACGATTATAATTTTCGCCGTCTATGTATAGCGCAAAAAATCGGACGATAAGCTCCTCGTCCTTTGATCTATTATTTGGAGGTCCAAACACCTGACGCCAATCTGGGTAACTGTTTAGAGCCCGGATCCTATTTGTGAAAGGTCCCAAGCTGACGCAGTTTCGGATTTCCTGCGGCGAGAGGCGTATTCCACCTGTATTTATCCGCTCAAATACGAAATAAATGCTATCTAATACGTCCTCAGGTTTCTCCTGCTTAAAAATGGTCGCATGCACTATTGAATCATCAAGCTTCAGAATATCAGATGTGTCCAATGTGTTGTAGGTCTTTCCCAGCCAAGGCTCGCGCACACCCTGAAGTTTAAATTCCTTTCCACGCAATACTCCATCATAGAAAGCCTGAAGAGTCCGCAGCCTCTGCTGACCGTCTATAACTAAGTGCTCATTTGTTTCGGCTTCTTTGTATAGAAAGATACCAGGTACAGGTAACCCCATCAAAAGCGACTCGATGAATTTTGAAGCATGTTTAGGCGTCCAAACAAATTGGCGCTGAAACTCAGGTATGCGAAATGCTCCTCCACGCATGCGCTTAACCAAGCTGTCAACGGTATAATCTGCGCCGTAACTAGAAATTGAGAACTTGGACGTCCCGGGATTCTCTAGGAGAGCCTCATCTTCGATACCATCAGCAAGTGCCAAATCGTATTCGTCATGCGCTGCGCCATCATCGCGAAACGATTCTTTATTGTCCCCGGTCATTTGTTTTCCAGTTCCTATTATATCGGGCTCTCAACGACTATCAAATGAACTTACACCCAATTGCAAGTACTGTCGGATACATATCCAAAAAGCACGAATCTGGGCTGGTTTCCGAAGGTCACCCAGTTAATTTGCGTGAACACGTCCAATACGCTCAACTTTGCGTATATACAATTCCTTGGCTTCGATGACTGCGACTTGCGGGCAACGCCAAAACTTGGTGTCCCGGACGACGATGTCTTCGAGTAAAAACTAAGCCTTGGCTGTTGCCTCACCAGTGCGGCGGCTTGGTCACGGGCACATCGCCCGCCGTCTGCTCTTCCAGCTCCATGAAACGCTCCGAAAGCCTCTCGAGCTTCTTCTTCAGCGCTTCCGTCTCGCGCCATTGGCGCGTCAGCTCGGCGGAAAGCTCTTCGATGGTCTTTTCCTGCTCGGCGGCCAGGATTTCCAGCTTCGTGATGCGGTCTTCGCTCATGGCGCGCTTCTTTCTGCGGTTTCGGTGCATTCTCGCCTGCGGAAATTGACAAGCAAGGCCTGATTTGTCGAGAGTGCCTGAGGTGCCTTTCGCCCGGGCTGCCTTACGCCATGTCCTCCCGCACCGGTTGGCAGGCGGCGGGCCCGCGTGATAGGAATTTGACCAAACGATAAAAACGGGGAAGCGGGCCGCCGATGGCTGAAACGGCAATCGAGCTCAAGGGCATCAGCAAGAGCTTTGGCGCGGTTCATGCAAACCGCAACATCGATCTGAAAATCGAAGCCGGGACAATCCACGGCATTATCGGCGAAAACGGGGCCGGAAAATCGACCCTGATGTCGATCCTCTACGGCTTCTACCAGGCCGATCGCGGGCAGATCCATGTGGGCGGCAAAAAGGCCGCGATCAACACGCCGAGCGACGCCATCGCGCTGGGCATCGGCATGGTGCATCAGCACTTCATGCTGGTGCAGAATTTTTCCGTGCTGGAAAACGTGATCCTGGGGGCGGAAGGCGAGGCGCTGCTCAACACCTCGATCGCCAAGGCGCGCTCGGAGCTGGAGCGGCTGGAGCGCGACTACGGGCTGGAGGTGAACCCCGACGCCATCATCGAGGATCTGCCGGTGGGCCTGCAGCAGCGGGTGGAAATCCTCAAGGCGCTCTATCGCGGTGCCGATATCCTCATCCTCGACGAGCCGACCGGCGTTTTGACGCCGGCAGAGGCGGACCACCTTTTCCGCATTCTCGAACAGCTCAAGGAAGAGGGAAAAACCATCATCCTCATCACCCACAAGCTGCGCGAGATCATGGCGATCACCGACAATGTCTCGGTCATGCGGCAGGGCACGATGGTGGCAACCCGCAACACCGCCGAGACAAGCGTGGAGGAGTTGGCCGAGCTTATGGTGGGCAGGCGCGTGCTGCTTCAGGTGGAAAAGGGCGAGGCAAGCCCCGGCGAGGTGCTGCTTTCGGTGCGCAATCTCACCGTGAAGGATTCGCGCAGCGTCACCATGGTCGACAATGTGTCGCTCGATGTGCGCGCGGGCGAGATCGTCGGCATTGCCGGCGTGGCGGGCAATGGGCAGTCCCAGCTTCTCGATGCCATCACCGGCGTGCGCAGAGCCGTTTCCGGCACGGTGACGCTGGATGGCGAGCCGGTGGACCTGACAGGCGCGGCAGACCCCGCAGACCTGCGCGCGCGCGGCATGGCCCATGTGCCCGAAGACCGGCACCATGTGGGGCTCGTTCTGCCCTTTGAGGAAAACGAGAACGCCATGCTCGGCTATCACCGGCAGGCGAAATACCTCAACGGCCCCTTCCTCAACATCGAGGCGATCCGCGCCGATGCGCGCGAGAAGATCGAGAAATACGACATTCGCCCGCCCGACTGCCGGCTGAAGACGGCGAACTTCTCCGGCGGCAATCAGCAGAAGATCGTGCTGGCGCGCGAGATGGAGCAGGACCCCAAGGTGCTGATCGTCGGCCAGCCAACGCGCGGCGTTGATGTGGGCGCCATCGAGTTCATTCACAAAAGGCTGATCGACATGCGCGATCAGGGCAAGGCGGTGCTTCTGGTCTCGGTCGAGCTTGATGAAATCCGCTCGCTCTCCGATCGCATCCTGGTCATGTTCGCCGGCCGCGTGGTGGGCGAGCGCGGGCCCGAAACCAGCGAAAACGAGCTTGGCCTGCTCATGGCCGGCATCGAGGAGAAGGAGGCGGCGGAATGAGTGCGCCTTATGCGAAACTGCCCGCGTGGGCCGATTACGGGCTGATCCCGCTCATCAATCTTGCCGTCGCCTTTCTGGTGGCCGGGCTGGTGGTGATGCTGGTGGGAGAAAACCCCTTCCGCGCCGCCGCCATTCTGGTGGAAGGGGCGCTGGGTCGCGGGCAGAACATCGCCTACACGCTCTACTACGCAACGAGCTTCATCTTCACCGGGCTTGCCGTGGCCGTCGCCTTCCATTGCAGCCTGTTCAACATTGGCGGCGAGGGGCAGGCCTATGTGGGCGGGCTGGGCGTGGCGGTGGTCTGCCTCGCCTTCGACAGCATTCTGCCTGGTGGGTGGTGTTTCCGCTGGCCATTCTGGGCGCGGCGCTGTTCGGCGCGGCATGGGCCTTCATCCCGGCCTATTTCCAGGCAAAGCGCGGCTCGCATATCGTCATCACGACGATCATGTTCAATTTCATTGCCGCAAGCCTGATGGTCTATCTGCTGGTGAATGTGCTGAAGCCTGCCGGCGCGCAGGCACCGCAGACCCGCAATTTCCTTGAAGGCGGGCAATTGCCCAAGCTCAACTGGGTGCTGGAGGCGATGGGCTTTTCCATCCGCTCCGCACCGTTCAACCTCTCCTTCCTGCTGGCGCTTCTGGCGGCGTTTCTCGTCTGGGTGCTGATCTGGCGCACGCGGCTCGGCTATGAGATCCGCATGCGTGGTTTCAGCCCCAAGGCCGCGCGCTATGCCGGCGTCAGCGAAACGAAGATCATCATCATCACCATGCTCATCTCCGGCGCGCTTGCCGGCATGATGGCGCTCAACCCGGTGATGGGGGATCAGAACCGTTTGCAGATCGACTTCGTCACCGGGGCCGGCTTCGTCGGCATCGCCGTGGCGCTGATGGGGCGCTCGCATCCGGCGGGCATCGTGCCGGCGGCGATCCTCTTCGGCATGCTCTATCAGGGCGGTGCCGAGCTCGCCTTCGAGATGCCCAACATCTCGCGCGACATGATCGTCATCATTCAGGGTCTCGTCATCCTGTTCGCCGGCGCACTGGAGCACATGTTCCGGCCTTCGATACAGGCGCTTTTCGCCAGCCTAAGCCCGCGCTCGGCAGGCATAGAAGCGCAGCAGGGAGAGGGTGGCTGAGATGGATTTCTTTCATTCCCTGATCCTCGTTCTGGATTCGACGGTACGGTTATCCATACCGCTGCTTCTGGCGGCACTCGCCGGGCTCTGTTCGGAGCGGTCGGGCGTGTTCGACATCGGCCTCGAAGGCAAGATGCTGGCCGGCGCATTTGCTGCCGGCGCGGCGGCGGCCGTAACCGGCTCCGCCTGGGCCGGCCTTGGCGCGGCGATGCTGATCTCGGTCTTCCTGGCGCTTGTGCATGGCTTTGCCTCCATCACCCATCGCGGCAACCAGATCGTCTCGGGCGTTGCGATCAATTTCATTGCCGCAGGTTCCACTATCATTCTGGGGCAGGCCTGGTTCCGGCAGGGCGGGCGCACCCCCTCGCTGCCGGGCGATGCCCGGTTTGGCGCGATCGAACTGCCCTTTGCAGAGGCAGTGCGCGACGTGCCCATCCTGGGTGACATCTATTCCGAGCTCATCTCCGGCCATTCGCTGCTCACTTACGCGGCCTTCCTGCTCGTGCCCTTCACGTGGTGGGTGCTCTTCCGCACGCGTTTCGGCCTCAGGCTGCGGGCGGTGGGTGAAAACCCGGCAGCGGTCGACACGGCGGGCATCTCCGTCTCATGGCTGCGCTATCGCGCCGTCATCTGCACCGGCATCCTCACCGGCATGGCCGGAACCTATCTGTCTCTGGCGCAGAATGCCGGCTTCGTGAAGGACATGACGGCAGGCCGAGGCTTCATCGCGCTGGCCGCGCTCATCTTCGCCAAATGGAAGCCCGTGCCGGTGATGTTTGCCTGTCTTCTGTTCGGCTTTCTCGATGCGTTCGCAATCCGCATCCAGGGCACGCCCCTGCCGCTTGTCGGCCAGGTGCCGGTGCAATTCATGCAGGCCCTGCCCTATATCCTCACCGTGGTGCTTCTGGCCGGCTTTATCGGCAAGGCGGTGCCGCCGCGCGCCGGTGGCGTGCCCTATGTGAAGGAGCGGTGATGAGCGCCAGAGACCTCTTTTCCGCCGCCAGTGCGGCCATGAAAAACGCCTATGCCCCCTATTCGCGCTTTCCCGTGGGGGCCGCGGTCAGGACCGAGGCGGGCACCATCCATGCCGGCTGCAACATCGAGAACGCCTCCTATCCCGAAGGCTGGTGTGCGGAGACCACCGCGCTCGGCCATCTCGTCATGGCGGGTGGCGGCCGCGTAACCGAGATCGCCGTGGTGGCGGAGAAGATGCCGAAGATCATGCCCTGCGGTGGCTGCCGGCAGCGGCTGGCGGAATTCGCCACGGAAGATGCGGTGCTGCATCTGTGCGACACCAACGGCGTTTTGGAAACGGTGCCTTTTTCTGCGGTCTTTCCGCGCGGATTCAGCTTCGAGGATGGCAAATGAAACAGGCGGTCGATCGTCTGACGGAGCGGCTCAACGGGCTTGCCCCGCAGCTTGCGCTGGTGCTGGGCTCCGGGCTCGGCGGGCTTGTCAACGATGTGGACGATGCCGTGCGTATCTCCTATTCCGAGTTACCGGGCTTTCCGCAGAGCGGGGTCACCGGCCATGCGGGCGAGATCGTCGCCGGCCGGCTTTCCGGTACGCCGGTTTTGATGCTGGCGGGCCGCGCCCATTATTACGAGCACGGCGATCCCGCTGCCATGCGCCCGGCACTCGAAACCTTATGGGGCATAGGCATCACGCAGCTTATGCTCACCAATGCCGCCGGCTCTCTGCGTGAGGACATGCCGCCCGGTTCAGTCATGCTGATCGAGGATCACATCAATTTTTCGGGCGCCAACCCGTTGATCGGTGAAGGCAGCGACCGCCGGTTCGTAGGCATGAGCGAGGCCTATGACGCGGGCTTGCGCACAAGCCTTCAGAAAGCCGCACAGAAGACGGGCACGCAATTGCACAAGGGCGTCTATATGTGGTTCTCCGGCCCCACCTTCGAAACCCCGGCGGAAATCCGCATGGCGCGCACGCTGGGTGCCGATGCGGTCGGCATGTCGACGGTTCCCGAGGTCATTCTCTCGCGCTATCTCGGCCTTCGCGTCGCGGCCTGCTCTGTCATCACCAATCTCGGTGCCGGCATGAATGCGGGCGAGCTTTCGCATCAGGAAACGAAGGACATGGCGCCCATTGGCGGGCAGCGGCTCGCCACCATCCTCGGCCAGTTGTGCGCCGATGGCCTCCCAGCCAGCTGAGGGCGCGATGCTGCCGCAGGAGATCATCCGCAGAAAGCGCGACGGCAAGGCACTGACAGGCGAGGAAATCGCCGAGTTCGCCGACGGGCTGGCCGATGGCACATGGAGCGAAGGGCAGATCGCCGCTCTTGCCATGGCCATTTTCCTCAACGGTATGGATGCCTCGGAAGGTGCTGCCCTCACGCTCGCCATGCGCGATTCGGGCGCCGTGCTTGACTGGTCGGACCTGCCCGGCCCCGTGACCGACAAACATTCCACCGGTGGCGTGGGCGACAATGTCTCCCTCATGCTCGCCCCCATCGTGGCGGCCTGCGGAGCCTTCGTGCCGATGATCTCCGGGCGCGGCCTCGGCCACACCGGCGGCACGCTCGACAAAATGGATGCCATCCCCGGCTACACGAGCCGGCCGGGCCAGCAGCGCTTTGCCGAGACCGTGCGCCAGGTGGGTTGTGCGATCATCGGGCAGACAGCGGATCTGGCGCCGGCCGACAAACGCTTCTATGCCGTGCGCGACGTCACGGGCACCGTGGAATCGATCCCGCTCATCACCGCGTCGATCCTGTCGAAGAAGCTTGCCGCTGGCCTTTCCTCGCTGGTGCTCGATGTCAAATCAGGCAACGGTGCCTTCATGGACGATGCCCGGGCGGCGCGCAAACTCGCCGAAAATCTGGTGCGTGTCGCTGGCGAAGCCGGCCTTTCGGCCACCGCACTCGTCACCGACATGAACCAGCCGCTCGCCCCGGCTGCCGGCAACGCGGTTGAAGTTCTCAATGCCGTCGACTTCCTGACCGGCAGGAGACGTGGCCGGCGGCTGGAGGATGTCACACTTGCACTCGCCAGCGAAATGCTCCTTGCCTCCGGGATTGCCGCAACCACGCGCGAGGCATTCGACCGAGCTCATGATGCGCTGGAGAGTGGCCGCGCTGCCGAGCGGTTTGGCCAGATGGTATCCGCCCTCGGCGGACCGGCGGATTTCGTTGACAGCCCACAGAAGCACCTGCCCGGTGCGGAAATCATCCTGCCTGTTCCCGCCGAAAGGGACGGATTTGTCGGGGCGATCGATTCCCGCGCGGTCGGCATTGGCGTCATCGAGCTTGGCGGCGGGCGGCGCACGCCCGAAGACACGATCGACCATTCGGTCGGCCTGACCGGCCTTCTTCCCGTCGGTGCGGAAATGCGGCGTGGCGAGCCGATCTGCATGGTGCATGCATCATCCGAAGACGCCGCACAGCGCGCAGTACGTTCCGTGCGCAACGCCTATGATATTACTGAGACCAAGCCGCGCGCGCGCAAGACAATCCTGCGTCGCGTGACAGCCGAGGCCTGACAGCGCCTTCGGCTCCGCTTTGGATGTATCGCTATTGCTCGAGCACCAGAGCCCGATTTTCCACCTCAAAGCGCGAGAGGCGACCAAGAAAGCTCATGCCGATCAGCACCTTGTCCAGCGCCCGGTCGTCCAGCACAACGGCGTCGATGTTCTCGACATAGATGCGGCCTATCTGGAGGCTTTCTATCGCAGCGGCCGCAGCACGGACCTTTCCGTTGGCCGTATTCACCTCATATTTGAAATCGGACGGGCTCAGCTGGACACCGATCCGTCGGGCCGTTTCCCGATTGATCGCCACATAGGTCGCGCCCGTATCGATCATCGCGCTCATCTCGCGGCCATTCAGCTTGAAACGCCCCACGAAGTGACCGGTGTTGTCAGCCGCAATGCTGACCTTCTTGCCGAGGAGAACGGAGGTCTCACCGCGCATCATTGAAGCGCTGGAAGACGGGTGCGCGGCTGCAACCTCTTCTGGAGCGTCGTCCCCGCTTTCGGTCAGCGCCGCCTGCAGGAGGCCCCGGTAGAAATCCGGATTGCTCTGATAGAGGGCGGGAACGCCCGCTGCCGCGCCAACCACGACCCCCAGCATGATCATCTTGCGAAACATAGGTTCCTTCCAGCCTGCTTCCGGAAGAACCATAAGAAGAGCCGCCGATCATTCGCTTAACGGAAGCGACAACCGTCCCGGTTGGTTAAGTGCGGGTTACTTGGTGCCGTACATGCGGTCGCCGGCATCGCCGAGGCCAGGCACGATATAGCCCTTCTCGTTCAGGCATTCGTCTATCGAGGCCGTAAAGATCGGAACGTCCGGATGAGATTTCCGGAAATTGTCGACACCCTCCGGTGCGGCCAGCAGGCACAGGAAGCGCAGATTGGTGGCGCCACGCTCCTTGAGCTTGTCGACCGCGGCGATCGCGGAGTTGGCAGTCGCCAGCATCGGATCGACGACGATCACCAGCCGGTCGCCAAGATCGCTCGGTGCCTTGAAGAAATATTCAACCGCTTCCAGCGTCTCGTGATCGCGATACATGCCCACATGTGCCACGCGCGCCGCCGGCACGAGGTCCAGCATGCCATCGAGCAGTCCATTGCCGGCGCGCAGCACCGACGCGAAGACGAGCTTCTTGCCCTCAAGCGTCGGCGAATCGATGGGTTGAAGGGGTGTTTCTATTCGCTTGGTGGTCAGCTCCAGATCGCGCGTGACCTCATAGCAGAGCAAGAGCGAAATCTCGCGCAGAAGACGCCGGAAGCCAGCCGTCGATGTTTCCTTGTCGCGCATGATGGTGAGCTTGTGCTGGACAAGCGGATGGTCGACGACTGTCACGCCCTGCATATGATGTTCCCCGGATGCTGGTTTCTTGTTGCCGATACTAACCGCCCCACGCGTGTCCGCATACCGCAAGCCTCATTGAGCCACAGTTTTGTCGTCAAGAATGCCGAGCAGGCGTGTGCGGGTGGTTTCATCGACGAAGGCAGCCTCTATGGCCGTGCGCGTCAGGCTACGCAAGGTCGCATCGTCAAGGCCGAAATGCTCCCGCGCCACGTGATATTCATGGCCAAGCGAGGTGTGAAAATGGGGCGGATCATCCGAATTGAGCGTGACGCGACACCCCGCCTCGAGCAATTCTGGTAGAGGGTGACTGGCATAATCGGAAAAGACTTTCAGCACGATGTTGGAGACCGGACACACTTCCAGCACCACCCCTTCGCCGGCAAGCCGGCGCACCAGATCGGGATTTTCGATGGCGCGCACGCCATGACCGATGCGCGCCGGGCGAATGTGGTTCAGCGCTGCCTCCACACTCTCCCAACCACCGAACTCCCCCGCATGGACGGTCAGGCCGAGCCCCGCCTCGCGGGCGATCTCGAAAGCATGTTCGTAGTCACGCACATTGCCGAAACGCTCATCGCCGGCCATGCCGAAACCGGTCACCAGCCTATGCCCGCAGGCGGCGGCAAATCGGGCCGCATCCTCGACCGCACCCGCTCCGAAATGGCGCACGCCCGTTATAACGATCCGTCCCTCGATGCCCGTTGCCGCCCGCGCGCGCTCGATCCCCTCGCCCAGGGCATTTGTGTAGGCCATGCGCGAAAGCCCGGCGCGTTCGGCATGATCGGGCGAGGTGAATATCTCCGAGTAAACGGCTCCCTCGCGTGAAAGGCCCGTCAGATAATCCTCGGCCAGAAGCGCGTAATCTTCTTCGCTTCGGAAGAGGTTTGCCGCCGCGTCATAGGCTGCCAGAAAACTCGTGAAGTCGTACCAGTGATAGGCCCCGTCGCGCAGGAAATCCGATGTATCGACACCGTATTTGCGCGCCTGGGACAGAACGAGGTCGGGCGAGGCCGCGCCCTCGATATGACAGTGAAGCTCGGCTTTGGGGACCATGTGGACTCCGTTTTAACCAGTCCGCCGGCGCGGCTGTTCATCGCGCTTTTGACAATAGCGCCAGAAGCGGCAATGAGCTATGGTCCCGGCGATTTCGAAAGGGTGACAATGTCAGATCAGCGGACCACCGCCCATGGCGGCATGGAGACGGCCTACGGTTTTCGTCAGGTAGACGAAAACGAGAAGCAGGGTCTGGTCAACACTGTGTTCCACCGCGTTGCAAAACGCTACGACGTGATGAACGACCTGATGTCGGCAGGTCTGCACCGGGCCTGGAAGGATGCCATGATTTCATGGCTCGCCCCTTCAAAACAGCCGGGCTATCGCGCGCTGGATGTGGCTGGCGGTACGGGCGACATCGCCTTCCGCATCGTCGAGGCATCCCGCCGCAGCGCCGAGGTGACGGTTCTCGACATCAATGGCTCGATGCTGGAAGTCGGCCGCGAACGCGCCGAGAAGAAGGGCATTGCCGAAAACCTGACCTTTGTCGAAGCCAACGCTGAGGAACTGCCCTTCGAGGACAACAGTTTTGACGCCTATACGATTGCCTTTGGCATTCGCAATGTTCCACATATCGACCGAGCGCTAGACGAGGCCTTCCGCGTTCTGAAACCCGGCGGACGCTTTCTCTGCCTCGAGTTTTCCGAAGTCGAGATGCCCCTCCTCGACAAGTCTATGAGAACTGGTCCTTCCACGCCATTCCGCGCATCGGGCAGGCAGTGACGGGCGATGGCGAACCCTATCGCTACCTGATCGAATCCATCCGCAAGTTCCCCAACCAGCAGAACTTTGCCGCCATGATCACCGATGCGGGCTTTTCGCGCGTGACCTGGCGCAACTACACGGGCGGCATCGCCGCCCTGCACTCCGGCTGGAAGATTTGACGGCATATTCATGAGCACGGTCGGCGCATATCTGAGGCTTGCACGCGCGGGCTGGATTCTCGTTCGCGAAGGTGTGGTTGCAGCCATGCCCGGCGATCAGCTGGAAGGCATGCCGCGCTTTGGCTGGCGTGTCGCAAAGCTGATGTCACGGCGACGCTCGGCGCGGCGCGACCGACCTGAACGCCTTGCGCAGGCCGTGAACCGACTCGGCCCCTCCTATGTGAAGCTCGGCCAGTTCCTGGCGACGCGGCCCGATGTCGTCGGTCACGACATGGCCCGCGACCTCTCGCGCCTGCAAGACCGGATGGACACGTTTCCGGAAGCCCAGGCAAGGACAGCCATTGAGAGTTCGCTCGGTCTGCCCGTCGAAAAGCTCTTCGTCGAGTTCGACGGGCCGGTTGCTGCCGCGTCGATTGCGCAGGTGCATGAGGCCCGCGTCGATGCGGGCGAAGCCCGGCCCCGAAAGGTGGCCGTCAAGGTCATTCGGCCTGGCGTCAGGCGCCGCTTCCAGAACGATCTGGAAAGCTATTTTCTGGCCGCGCATCTGCAGGAGCGGTTCATGCCGTCCACGCGCCGTCTCAAGCCCGTGAAGGTGGCGGAGACGCTCGCGCAGGTGACAAAGATCGAGATGGATCTGCGACTGGAAGCCGCCGCCATTTCAGAGATACAGGAAAACACGAAGGACGATCCGGGCTTCCGCGTGCCTGCTGTCGACTGGCAGCGCACCGGCCGCGACGTGATGACGCTCGAATGGGTCAACGGCACGAAGATGTCGAACATCGACGCGCTGCGTGAGGCCGGCCACGACCTCGATGCGCTCGCCCGAACGCTGATCCAGTCCTTCCTGCGCCATACATTGCGCGACGGCTTCTTTCACGCCGACATGCATCCCGGCAACCTGTTTGTCGAGGATGACGGCACGATCGTTGCCGTCGATTTCGGCATCACCGGACGGATTGGACGCAAGGAGCGGCATTTCCTGGCCGAAATCCTCTACGGTTTCATTACCCGTGATTTCCGCCGGGTGGCGGAGGTGCATTTCGAGGCGGGCTATGTTCCCGCGCATCACGATGTCGCCGCGTTCGCGCAGGCGCTGCGGGCCATCGGCGAGCCGATCCACGGCCAGTCGGCCGAGACCATCTCCATGGCGCGGCTTCTGACGCTTCTCTTCGAAGTCACCGAGCTCTTCGACATGCAGACCCGGCCCGAGCTTCTGCTGCTGCAGAAAACCATGGTCGTGGTCGAGGGCGTCGCACGCACGCTCGATCCGCACTTCAACATGTGGAAGACGGCCGAGCCCGTCGTGTCCGACTGGATTGCCGCCAATCTCGGACCACGCGGCATGCTGAACGATGCCCGCGAGGGTGTGGGAGCGCTCGTCGCGCTCGTTCGCCAGGCCCCGGACCTGGCCGCCCGTACCGAGCGCCTCTCCCGCGAGATCG
>NZ_BAMP01000070.1 GCF_000615975.1 Nitratireductor aquibiodomus NL21 = JCM 21793
GCTCCTGCGCCACAGCTTGACCGGACGCCTACCGGTTCCGTGACCCGCCAGCCGGCTCAGGCCCAGGCGCCTGTGCGCAGTGGCAACAGCGGCGATAGCGGCTGGAGCGATGTGGGTGGCACCACAATCACCGTGCGTGAGGGCGAGACCGCTACAATCTGTCGCGGCGCTTCGGGATTCCGGTTGCGGCCATCCTCAGCGCCAACAATCTTTCAAGCGCCTCCGAGCTGAAGGCCGGGCGGAAGATCGTCATCCCGACCTATGTCTATTCGCGGCGTGCCCCGGTTTCCGCACCGGACAATGACGCGCGCGCGCAGCAGCAGGCCGTGCGTCAGCCGATCCCGAGCGAACCGGAACCCCAGCGTGAACCACAGGAGCGCCTTGCAGTTCTGCGCGAAACGCCGCGGCCCAAACCGCGCCCGCAGGGTGCGGAGACCAGCAACGCGACTGCAGGCACCAACAGCGCAAGCCAGGTGCCTTCGCAGGCCGGCACCGGCGTGGGCGGTTCCTACACGGTTGTTTCAGGCGATACGCTTTACGGCATCGCCCGCAAGACGGGAGCGAGTGTCGCCAACATCAAGGCAGCGAACGGCCTCTCGGATGGATATCTGCGGGTCGGCCAGACGCTGGCCATTCCTTCGGGCAATGTCAGCCAGCCCACCCAGGTGGCGAATGCCTCCAGCGGCGTTGACCGGACAACGACGAGCGCGACGACACGTGAACCCGCGCAGGTCGTGAAGACGTCGGCCCCACAGGCAGCATCCTCCACGCAGACCCAGGTGGCCGCGGTTGCGACGCAGAGCAGGGATGTCGCGCCGGATTCGACCGGAATCGGCAAGCTGCGCTGGCCGGTGCGGGGGCGGATCGTTTCCGATTTCGGCAGCACGTCCGGCTCGGCCCGCAATGACGGCATCGACATAGCGGTTCCGGCGGGTACGCCGGTGAAGGCAGCCGAGAACGGCGTGGTGATTTATGCCGGCGATGGTCTCAAGGAATTTGGTAACACGGTGCTCGTGCGCCACGACAACGGCATGGTCACGGTCTACGGGCATGCCAGCGCGCTTCGGGTCAAACGTGGCGAGAAGGTGCGGCGTGGACAGGAAATCGCGCTTTCGGGCATGAGCGGCAGTGCCGACCGCCCGAAACTGCATTTCGAGGTGCGCAAGGATGCGACGCCCGTCAACCCGAGCGGCTATCTGGAATAAGCGTTCCCTGAATAACGAGAAAAATCTGCGGCCTGCCAGACCTCCGGTCAGGCCGCCTCTTTGACCCGCCCGCGAGGGCGGGTTTTTTATCGTTCTACAGATCGAGCGCTTGCCGAGGCGTCCCGCCAGATCCTGGATGAACTGCCACGCGACACGGCCGGAACGGCTGCCGCGCGTGGTGGCCCATTCGAGGGCTTCCGCGCGCAGAGTTTCGGGCGCGATCTCAAGGTCGTAGTGATCGACGTAACCGCTCACCATGGCGAGGTAATCGTCCTGCGAGCATTTGTGAAAGCCGAGCCAGAGACCGAAGCGGTCCGACAGGGACACTTTTTCTTCAACCGCTTCGGAGGGATTGATGGCGGTGGACCGCTCGTTTTCAATCATGTCGCGGGGCAGGAGATGGCGTCTGTTGGACGTGGCGTAGAGAATGATGTTTTCCGGTCGCCCCTCGACGCCGCCTTCCAATGCCGCCTTGAGCGATTTGTAAGACGTATCGTTCTGATCGAAGGACAGATCGTCGCAGAAAAGGATGAAACGGAAGGGCGCAGCTTCAGGAAAGCCATGAGCTGGGGGAGGGATTCGATGTCCTCCCGATGGATTTCGACCAGTTTCAGCGGCGGCTGGCCGGCCGCCGCCTTGCGGTTGGTTTCGGCGTGAACGGCTTTCACCAGAGACGATTTTCCCATGCCGCGGGCGCCCCAGAGAAGCACATTGTTGGCCGGAAGGTTTTGGGCAAAACGCTCCGTGTTGTCGGACAGGATGTCGCGCACGCGGTCGATGCCGCGAATAAGGCCCATCTCCACGCGGTTGACCTTATCGACCGGAATGAGCGTCTTGCGCTCGGCGTGCCAGACGAAACAGTCCGCGCTGTCGAACCGGGGCGGGGTCGCTGGCGCAGGCGCCATTCGTCCCACGACATCGATCAAGCGATCGAGTTTTTCGGAGAGCGCTTCGATGGTCTTGTCTGACATGATCTTCTCACTGTGCCAAATGCAGCGTGTGCCGTACCGTACGGTACGGTTCTTTCATGAATGCGGGTAATTTGCAAGCCGGAACGGACCCGTCGCCGTTCCGGGCGGCATGCAGATGCGCATAAGCGTTCAGAAGTGCATGCTCGCAGGCGTGGAACAGTTGCAATGGAGAGGCGAAAGTCTATATTCCGGCCACATTTATGACCAGCCGGCTCTACGGCACATATCAGGAGTTTTCGATGTTCATCACCCCGGCATACGCACAGGCTGGCGCAGGCGGAACGCCCGACATCCTTGTCAGCATCCTGCCCTTCGTCCTGATCTTCGTGATCATGTATTTCCTTATAATCCGCCCACAGCGCCAGCAGATGAAGAAGCGCTCCGAAATGCTCGCCGCAGTGCGCCGCGGTGACACGGTGGTGACGGGTGGTGGCCTGGTCGGCAAGGTGACGAAGGTCATCAACGACGCCGAACTCGAAATCGATCTCGGCGGCGGAAACAAGGTTACGGCCATGCGTGCGATGCTTGCCGAGGTGCGCGTGAAGGGCGAACCGGTGGCAGACAACAGCCAGGCCGCCAAGAAATAACCGCAATATGACGTGATTGCCGGGAAGGGCCGGCAAAACGGCCCTTCCAAACTGAACCGACGAGGCCCCATGCTACATTTCTCGCGCTGGCAAACGATCCTCATATGGCTGGCTGTGGCGCTTGGCGTCGCCTATGCGGCGCCGAATATCATTCCGCCATCCTATTTGTCCTCGATGCCGAGCTGGGCGCCTTCGCGGCCGATGACCCTGGGTCTCGACCTTCAGGGCGGTTCGCATATTCTTTTGCAGATCGAAAAGCAGGAGCTGATCGAAGAGCGCATCGTCACCACGCGTGACGATATTCGACGTCTGCTGCGCGAGAAACGGATCGGCTATACCGGCCTGACGGGCTCGGGCCAGAGCGTGCAGGTTCGTATCCGCGATGCGGGCCAGGTTGCAGAGGCCAAGGAAGCCCTGCGCGAGCTGACGCAGCCGGTCAATTCGGGCCTCTTCAGCGGCGGCACGGTGACCGAGCTTCAACTGACGGAGCCGGAACCGGGCTTGCTGCGCTATTCGCTGACGGAAGAGGGCATCAACTACCGTATCTCGTCTGCGCTGTCGCAGTCGATCGAGGTGGTGAGCCGCCGCGTCAATGAACTCGGTACGACCGAACCGATCATTCAGCGGCAGGGCGATGACCGCATTCTGGTACAGGTGCCGGGCCTGCAGGATCCGCAGCGTCTGAAAGACATTCTCGGCCAGACCGCCAAGCTGACTTTCCAGATGGTGGACCAGTCGGTGCCAGTGCAGGAGGCGATCAATGGCCGCCCGCCCATCGGCACGACAATCAAGTATTCCGTGGACGACCCGCCCGTTCCCTACCTGATCGAGGACCGGGTGATCGTTTCGGGTGAAAACCTCGTGGACGCGCAGGCGACATTCGATCAGCGCACCAATGAACCGGTGGTCAGCTTCCGCTTCGACACCAAGGGCGCGACAAGGTTCGGCCAGGCGACGCAGGAGAATGTCGGGCGCCTTTTCGCCATCATTCTCGATGACCAGGTTATTTCCGCCCCGCAGATCCGCGAACCCATCCTGGGCGGTACCGGGCAGATTTCAGGAAGTTTTGACGTGCAGTCGGCCAATGATCTGGCCGTTCTCCTGCGTGCCGGCGCGCTTCCGGCAACTCTGACCATCATTGAAGAGCGTACCGTCGGACCAGGCCTCGGCCAGGACTCCATCGATGCCGGCAAGATCGCTGCAATGATCGGCGCCGTGCTCGTCGTGCTGTTCATGATCGCAGCCTATGGCCTGCTTGGCGTGTTTGCCGTGGTGGCTCTTGCGGCCAACGTAACGATGATCGTCGCCATACTGTCTGCGCTGGGGGCGACGCTGACGCTTCCGGGCATTGCAGGTATCGTGCTGACGATCGGCATGGCGGTGGATTCCAGCGTGCTCATCTTCGAGCGCATACGCGAGGAACGGGCCGGGGGACGTTCGCTGATCCAGGCGGTCGATACGGGCTTCTCCAAGGCGCTGGCCACCATTGTCGACGCCAATGTGACGACGCTGATTGCGGCGATCATCCTGTTTTATCTCGGATCGGGCCCGATTCGCGGTTTCGCGGTCACACTCGCCATCGGTATTGCCACGACGGTGTTCACCGCCTACACGCTGACGCGCTGGATCGTGGCCGACTGGGTGCGTCGTCGCCGCCCCAAGGAGCTGCCGCGCACACCACTGCGTTTCGTGCCGGACGGCACCAGCATCGGCTTCATGAAGCTGCGCCGCGTGACCTTTACGCTTTCGGCCATCGCGTCGATTGCGGCCGTCGCGCTCTTCATGACCATCAACATGAACTACGGCATCGACTTCAAGGGCGGTTCGTCGATCGAGGTCCAGTCCCGCGAGGGACCGGCGGACATCGGCGATATCCGGGCGCGTCTGTCCGATCTCAATCTCGGCGAGGTGCAGGTTCAGGAGTTTGGCGATCCGCGCGAAGTGCTGATCCGCGTTCAGGCGCAGGACGGTGGCGAGAATGCCGAGCAGACCGTGATCGCCAAGGTGCGGGGGGAACTCGAGGATGCCTATGAGTTCCGCCGCGTTGAAGTGGTGGGACCGACGGTGTCAGGCGAACTGGCGCGGGCCGGCACGATTGCCGTGCTTGTCTCGCTGATGGCGATCCTGATCTATATCTGGCTGCGGTTCGAGTGGCAGTTCGCCGTGGGTGCGATCCTGGCAACGCTGCACGATGTGATCATGACGGTCGGGTTCTTCGTGATTACCGGAATAGAGTTCAATCTTTCGAGTATCGCGGCGATCCTGACAATTGTCGGCTACTCACTGAACGATACGGTGGTCGTCTATGACCGCGTGCGCGAGAACCTTAGACGGTTCAAGAAGATGCCGCTGCCGGAGCTTCTGAATCTGTCGATGAATCAGACCCTGTCACGCACCATCATGACTTCCGTGACAACGCTTCTGGCGCTGGCGGCTCTCTTCGTCTTCGGCGGCGAGGTCATTCGCTCCTTTACGGCGGCCATGATCTTCGGCGTTGTGATCGGCACCTATTCGTCGATCTTCATCGCCGGGCCGTTGCTCATCCTGTTCCGCATGCGCTCCACCGGAGCACTCGGTGCGGAGCAGGGCGGCGATGACGCAGCCGGTTCGGAGACGACCGGACAGTTGCCGGCCAAGTGATGGCGAGCGGTATCGAAATCCGCGCGGCCCACTTTCCGGGCCGCGCGCCGATCGATGCCTACGGCAATGGCGGGTTTCGCTTTGCCGACATGTCGCATCGCGGCTCGATCCTGTGTCTGCCCTCGGGGATACATGGATGGGATGTGAGCAGCTTCGGTGATGTGGGGGAGGCCGATCTTGCCCGCCTGCTGGAGGAAGCCGCTGAATTCGACATCCTTCTCGTGGGGACAGGCGATACGCTAATCCCGATGCCCCCGCAGATGCGCAGGAGCTTCCGCGAGGCCGGCGTGGCGGTGGAGACCATGGCCACGGGCGCGGCGGTGCGGACCTACAACGTGCTTCTCGCAGAGGATCGTACCGTGGCTGCGGCGCTGATCGCCGTCGACTGAGATGGCAGAGGTGGAGCCATTCGTCGTTTCCTTGGTGCGGGAGGCCGATCCGGACCGCTACCTCTCCGTCCTTTATGCTCCAGAAGACAGGCGGGCGGCGCTTTTCGCGCTTTTCGCATTCAATGCCGAGGTGGCTGGAATCCGTGACCGCGTCAGCGAGCCCCTGCCGGGGGAGGTGCGGCTACAGTTCTGGCGCGATGTGCTGACGGCGGACGCTGCGCCGGAAAGCGCGGAGGGCTCACCGCTTGCGGTCGCGCTGCTCAATGCGATCCGCAGCCACCAGCTTCCCGTTCAGCCGCTGCTCGACCTTCTGGAAGCGCGCAGCTTCGATCTTTATGACGACCCCATGCCGAGCCGCAACGATCTGGAAGGATATTGCGGCGAGACGGCGTCTGCGCTGATCCAGCTTGCCGGGCTTGTGCTCGACACGCCTGCCGCCATGCGGTTTTCAGAAGTCTCGGGGCATGCCGGCTGTGCGCAGGCCATTGCCGGGCTTCTGCGCATGCTGCCGATCCACCGCAGGCGCGGGCAGTGCTACATCCCGGGCGACCTTCTTGATGCTGCCGGAACCACACGCGAGAACCTGCTAAATGGACATGACAGGGCGGGCTCGGCGCGCGCGCTTGCCGCCATGATCGCACTGGGCAGGCACCACGTTGCCAGGTTCGAGGAGGGGGCGAGTGATCTGCCTGCTACGCTGCGCCCTGCCTTCCTGCCGGCGGGCCTTTCGAAGACGTATCTCGATCGTCTCGAAGCCAAGGGGGAAGCAGCCCTGAATGAAATCGTGACGCTGGCGCAATGGCGGCGGCACTGGCTGATGTTCAGGCATGCCACAAAGGGCTGGGGATAAGCCTTCGGAAGCGCTGCCTAAATTGTACCGCGCTTTCATGATCCTGATTGTTCAAAGGTTCGTTCCGGGGGAAAGTTTTTGGCAGAACAACTGAACGACGCTCATGCGGGCACCGGCTGGCTCGCCTCATCGCGGGAGGCAATTGCCGCCATGGGAGATGCGTTGTCGCGCTTTCCCGTCACGGTGATCTTCCTCTTTCTGATGGCGCTACAGGCCAACGCGATGGTCGCCGATATCGATCTCGCTCCGGCCTGGATTTTGGGTTCGGTGCGAGACGAAGACCTGCTTCTGGCATTGCTCGCAGCGGTGTTTGCCTCATTCGCTGCAACACTTCTCGCGCAGGCATGGCGTTTGTCTGCATTGATCGCAGCCCTGCTAGCGTTGCTCGCTGGCGTGACCGCCTTCACCGTGATGTGGCCGACTGTGGCGGACCGCACGGTGGAATGGGCGTTTCTTGCTTCGCTGATGGCGCTGGTGCCGATCGCGCTTTGCGGGGAGGGGATCGGGAAATGCGTTCTGGATGTTCACGGCGCGGCTTGCCTTTGCCGCCGCACTCGGCCTCCTGGCCTTCGTGCTGTTTGGCGGTGGCATTTCCGCCATTCTGGCAAGCCTCACCCATCTCTTCGGCATCGACATCCCCAGCGATCTCTACGAACATATCTGGGCCTCCATAGGACTCTTCGTTGCACCCCTGTTCGGGCTTGGTCAGACCCCGCGCGTGTTTGACGAAGAGCCGGGCGGGCATGAGCATGACATGATGCAGCGGGGCATGCGGGCGCTGGGTGACTTCGCAGCGGTTCCGCTCCTCATCATCTACGCGGTGATCCTGCATCTCTATGTGGCGAAGATCATCGTGACGGGGGAGGTGCCGCAGGGGCAAATCGGCTGGCTGGTGCTGACCTATGGCTCCTGCATCGTCGCCGTTCTGCTTCTGACCAAACCGTTTCTCGACACTGCTCGCGCGCCGACGCGTTTCTTTGTGCGCTTCTGGCCGCTCTTTCTTCTGGTACCGCTCTTCCTGCTGTTTTATGCGCTGTCGCTGCGCGTGGACGCCTTCGGCTGGACAGTGCAACGGTATTTCCTGGGGCTGTTCGGCCTGGTGATGCTTGTTCTGGTCGTTCTGCAGCTCGTGCCACGGGCGCGTGGCGATATACGCATGATCGCCGGCATTCCGGTTCTGGCGCTTCTTGCCGGGAGCTTTGGCCCGCAGGCGCTCTCGACTGGTCGCTGTCGTCGCAGCGTGAGCGATTTCTGGAGATCGTCCGGGGCGAACCAGAGGACTTGCAAACGAAGGCAGAGGCGCTTGCCGTCCTGCGTTATCTGAATGGAGAAAATGCTGCGCTCGACGTGGCTCCGGACGGCTTTGTCCAGGAGGACGACGAGAGCCTCTATCGGCAGGTGGCGCATGCCTGGGGTCTCGACCCCGACAATCCCGTACAGCGCGGACGTCAATGGTATTCTTATGACAGGGGCTCGTCTGTCGCGGTTGCACTGGAAGGATTCGATGTACTTCTTCAGCACGTAAAGCTCGATAAGGAAGATGGTGGGAGCGGCCCCTTGTCATTGCCTAACGGAACCCGTCTCAAGCTGGTACTGAACAAAAACGCCCTATCGCTGGAGCCGGAGACAGGCACGCCTACATTCTTCAAAATCGATACCGTAAGAATTGTCGAGCTTTCCGCGCAGGTGGATCAATCGGCTTTGCTGCGACTTGAGGCAGACGGCAAGCAGATCGTGCTGATCCCCACCTATCTTTTCGCCAGTTCTTATCCCGAAACAGTGCTTACGCATTTTTCCGGGGGAGTGCTACTGCGCAGCAGCGACTGGGAGTGAGGTTTTTGGGACGATCGCAATCCCCCTGAACGAAGAAGGGGTGCGCAAACCGCACCCCCTACAACTTGCATTTTAAAGATATCTCTGGACCGTGCTACTCGGCTGCCGCAGCCGCGGGAAGGCCGTCAAGCCATGCCTTGAAGTCGATAAGCGCGCGCGTCGTGAGTGCTTTCTTCTTGGCAACGGATTTTTCCTTGCCGCGAAGCCGTTTGCCTTCGGGCTTCGGGACCTCGACGGGCGGGAAAAGGCCGAAATTGACGTTCATTGGCTGGAATGAACGCTTGCCGGGCTCGTCATCCGAAAGAATGTGTCCGCCGGTGATGTGATTGAGCAGGGCGCCGAAGGCGGTGGTCGCTGGTGGCGTGGGGATGGGGCGCCCCAAACGCTCGGCTGCCGCGAAGCGACCGGCGATCAAACCCATGGAGGCGCTTTCCACATAGCCTTCGCAGCCGGTGATCTGCCCGGCAAAACGCAGCCCCGGGCGGCTCTTCAACTGCAATGTGCCGTCCAGAAGGGTCGGAGAGTTCAGATAGGTGTTGCGGTGCAACCCGCCAAGGCGCGCGAACTCGGCGTTTTCCAGACCGGGGATCATGCGGAAAATGTGCGTCTGTTCGCCGTATTTCAGCTTCGTCTGGAAACCGACCATATTGTAGAGCGTGCCGAGCGCATTGTCCTGACGCAATTGCACCACGGCATAGGCCTTTACGTCTGGCCTGTGCGCATTGGTGAGCCCCATGGGCTTCATGGGGCCGTGCCGAAGCGTCTCGGGGCCGCGCTCGGCCATCACCTCAATCGGCAGGCAGCCGTCGAAATAGGGCGTGCCTTCCCATTCCTTGAACTCGGTCTTGCCACCATCGAGCAGGGCCTGGATGAAGGCTTCGTACTGTGCCTTGTCCATGGGACAGTTGATATAGTCCTTGCCCGTGCCGCCGGGACCGACTTTGTCATAGCGCGACTGGAACCATGCCACGTCGAGATCGATGGAGTCGAAATGGACGATGGGCGCAATGGCATCAAAAAAAGCGAGCGATTCTGCGCCGGTTGCCTGTGAAATGGCTTCTGCCAGTGCCGGTGCGGTCAGCGGACCGGTGGCGATGATCGCCTGATCCCAGTCTTCCGACGGCAGCCCGGTGACTTCTTCGCGCTCAATGGTGATGAGCGGATGAGCCTCAAGCGCTGCCGTGACCGCTTCTGAAAAGCCATCGCGGTCGACGGCGAGCGCGCCGCCGGCCGGCACCTGATTGGCGTCGCCGCAGCGCATGATGAGTGAATCCGCCAGACGCATCTCCGCGTGAAGCAGGCCGACCGCGTTGGTCTCTGCGTCGTCGGATCGGAAAGAGTTGGAGCAGACCAGCTCGGCAAGACCGTCGGTCTTGTGGGCGTCTGTGCCGCGCACCGGCCGCATCTCATGCAGAATGACGGGAATCCCTGCCTGAGCAACCTGCCAGGCGGCTTCGGAGCCGGCGAGACCGCCGCCAATGATGTGTATCGGTTTCATGGAGTGGAGATAAGCCGCCGTATCGGGGAATGCAACGGCAGACGATGCGCGCTAACCAATAATGCAGAGCGTGGCCGGCGGTGCTTTTCCGAATGCGTGCCGCAGCGTAGACTGTCTCAATGGGGCTTGCAATTTTACGTACAGGAATGGTCTGCGCGGCGCTGTCGCTCGTCTGGGTAGGCGCGGCACAGGCGGAACGCCTTTATGTCTGCAGCGGATATGGCTGCTTCTATAAGAAAAGTGTGACGATCGGATCAGCCGCCAGGCAGCGTCTGACACGCATCATGGCCTCGGGCAGGGCTTCGGCGAAGGCCGAGCGTGCGGCTGTGGGAAAGGCTGTGCGCTATTTCGAGAAGCTGGCGACACAGGCCATCGGTGTACGGGATGGTGCGAAGTCGGCACCCGGCGGCGCGCTTGTCTATGGCCAGATGGACTGTATCGACGAGTCGCGCAACACACGCACTCTGCTGCGTTATCTCGAGCGCCATGGTCTGCTGCGCCATCACACCGTGCAGCGGAACTCAGCGCGCGGCTTTTTCGTGGATGTGCGCTATCCGCATGCGACGGCCGTGCTGCGCACGAAGAGCGGAGAGGACTGGGCGGTGGACAGCTGGTTTGAGCCGGCCGGCGGGGCGCCCGACATCATGAAACTGTCCGAATGGAAAAAGCGCGGCGTGCGCGGCGAACGCTGAACGTTTCCTGAAAAAAAAACGACACCCGCCGAGGGAGGAGGTTCGGCGGGTGTCGCTATGGGATGACCGGCAATTTGGGAGGAGGAGGTTGCCGGTCTATTCGCCAGGGTTGGGAGGAGGTAACCCGGACGAAATCTATGAAACTCAATTCCTGACAGTGCCCATATAGGTAGGCTTCTGCCGGAAACAACACCCGCCGAGGGAGGAGGTTCGGCGGGTGTCGTTTTGGGATGACCGGCAATTGGGAGGAGGAGGTTGCCGGTCGTTTCCTTCGGAATTGGGAGGAGGATAACCCCGAAGGAAGCTCTAAAACTCTGTGTGGCGCGCTGTTTCAAGCGCTGCCGCCCGTTCCAACACCCGCCGAGGGAGGAGGTTCGGCGGGTGTTGTTTTGGGGTGACCGACAATTGGGAGGAGGAGGTTGTCGGTCATATTCGTCAGGATCGGGAGGAGGTGACCCTGGCGAAACTCTTAAACTCTTTTGCCCTTAGAGGGACTTGCGTGCCACGAACGGGATGTCGCCGCGGGAGATGCCCAGATCGTTCAGCTCACGGTTGGACAGACGGCTCAGTTCGGTGACGGTCTGACGGTAACGGCGCCAGTTGCGGTAATTGCGGATGATGTTCATCTCAGTGCTCGCTTCGTTTGAATTCCGTGTTCGTTTGTTGAGCCTGAGATAGTCCCATCCCGCCCTGCTTTGAAGTGCCAATGTTGCATGACAGCAATGCGATTTGTGCAATGCAACATGGCCTTTTTGCGGCTGCGTTATGGCAAGGAGCCGGCGGGATTACAATCGATTTATAAAAAATGCGGGAAACGGACCGGGAGCGCCGGGTGTTGCCGGGCCGGCAAAAGGATCAAAAAAGCCCTGAATCTTGCCAATTTTGCTTTGATAGACTAGGTGCAGGTGATATAGAACCCGCGCTTTCGGAAGCTTAGGGTGTTCCTTGGGTCTTTCGAAGCGGGTGTGGTGGAATTGGTAGACACGCAGGATTTAGGTTCCTGTGGCGCAAGCCGTGGGGGTTCAAGTCCCTCCACCCGCACCAGAAGGGCCATTCCCGGTAAGATTCCCCGACAGGAAGAGCGGTGGGCGCCGTGAACGCGGCGACAAAAGCGAATACAAAGGTATGATGGATGCAGGTAACCGAAACTCTCAACTCAGGGCTCAAGCGCGAACTTAAGGTCGTCGTTCCTGCAAAGGACATGGAGGCGCGCCTCACCCAGCGTCTCGATGATGCGAAGGGCAAGGTAAACCTCAAGGGTTTCCGCCCCGGCAAAGTGCCCGCGCAGCACCTGCGCCGCGTTTATGGCAAGTCGTTCATGGCCGAGGTCGTGAACGAAATCCTTGCGGACACGCAGAGCATCCTGACCGACCGCGGCGAGAAGCCGGCCATCCAGCCGGAAATCTCCATGACCGAGGACGAGAAGGAAGCCGAAAAGGTTCTTTCCGGCGATGCGGATTTCGAATTCTCGATGTCTTACGAGGTCATCCCGCCGATCGAGCTGAAGAGCTTCTCCGACATCAAGATCACGCGTCAGGTCTATGACGTGACGGATGAGGAAGTCGAAGAGCAGGTCAAGCGCGTTGCCGACTCCGCCCGCACCTATGAGGTCAAGAAGGGCAAGGCGGCAGACGGCGACAAGGTCAAGCTCGACTATCTCGGCAAGATCGACGGCGAGGCCTTTGATGGCGGCGCTGCCGAGGATTCCGAGGTCGTGATCGGCATGAACCAGTTCATCGCCGGTTTCGAAGAGCAACTCGTGGGCCTGAAGGCCGGCGACGAGACCACGATCAAGGTGAGCTTCCCGGAAGAATATGCGGCTGCGCATCTGGCCGGCAAGGAAGCCGAGTTCGACATCAAGGTCAAAGAGGTCTCCAAGCCCAATGAGCTCGAGATCAATGACGAGACCGCAAAGCAGCTCGGCCTGGAATCGGCTGACAAGCTGCGCGAGATCGTTCGCGGCCAGCTCGAGAACCAGTTCGGCCAGGTGACCCGCCAGAAGGCGAAGCGTCAGATTCTCGACGCGCTGGACGAGGCCTACAAGTTCGAAGCACCGTCCAAGCTGGTGGAAGCCGAGTTCGAGAACATCTGGAACCAGGTGACCCGCGATCTCGAGGCTGCCGGCCGCACCTTCGAAGACGAAGAGACGACCGAGGAAGAAGCGCGCGAAGAGTATCAGCGTCTTGCTGAGCGCCGCGTGCGTCTGGGCCTCGTTCTCTCCGAAATCGGCGAGAAGGCGGAGGTCAAGGTTGGCGACGAAGAGATGCAGCGCGCGCTCATCGAATCGATCCGCCGCTACCCGCCGCACCAGCAGCAGGAAATCTACGAGTTCTACCGTCAGAACCCGCAGGCCATGGCCAACATCCGTGCGCCGCTGTTCGAGGAGAAGGTCATCGACCATCTGCTCGGTGAAATCGCGGTCACCGACGAGAAGGTCTCCCGCGACGAGCTGATGGCTGACGACGAGGACGAGGCTGACGCAAAGCCGGCGAAGAAGGAGAAGCTGCTCCGAAAAAGAAAGCCGCTCCGAAGAAGGCTGCTGCAAAGAAGAAGGAAGAGGGCGAGTAATCGCTTCTCGACTTTCTCTGAACTTCCTAAAGGCCGGCGCGATGCGCCGGCCTTTTGCGTTCTGGTCGCCGGTCTGAGGCGCGTTCAGATAAGCTGGAGCCCCTTGAAGCTTACATGGCTCTTCTTGCCGATGATGATGTGGTCGTGAACCGTGATGCCAAGCGGTTTTGCCGTGTCGACGATGGTCTTCGTCATGTCAATATCGGCGCGCGAGGGGGTCGGGTCGCCAGAGGGATGGTTGTGCACGAGGATTACCGCCGTCGCGGCGAGTTCCAGAGCACGGCGGATGAGTTCGCGCGGATAGACCGGCGTATGATCGACCGTACCGGTCTGCTGGACCTCATCAGCGATCAACTGGTTCTTCTTGTCCAGGAACAGGACGCGGAACTGCTCGCGGTCCTCGTGGGCCATGACGGCAGTGCAGTATTCGATGACCTGGGACCATGAGGTCAGAAGCTGGCGATTGCGGAGGTCTGCCTTGAGCATTCTCTGGGCAAGGGCTGCCGCGATCTTGATGTCACGGGCCGCTGACGCGCCGATGCCGTCGACTTCCTGCAGAAGGCGCTCGGGTGCGCCAAAAACCTCGGGTAACGAGCCGAAGCGCTCCAGCAGGGCTTTCGCCGGACCTTTCGTGTCGGCGCGCGGTATCGAGCGGAACAGGAACAATTCCAGGATCTCATAGTCCAGCAGTGCCGCGCTGCCGGCCTCCGCGAAGCGCTGACGCAGCCGGTCGCGGTGCCCGTGATAATGCGGCTTTGCTCCGGTTTTTCCAGCCGGCGAAAACTGCTCTTCTGCAAAGAAACTGCGTTCGTCTTCCCCGTCCATGAAATGCCCCCGCCGCTGCCCCCAATGCGAACGTGCGCTTCCTCGATGGCGCACGTTCTGGTAGCAGTTTAGGCCGGGAGGCCGGGTCGGTCGAGCCCTGCGGGCGAAAGCGTGAAAATTTCGCAACCGGTTTCGGTAACACCGATGGAGTGCTCATACTGGGCAGACAAGGAACGGTCACGTGTGACCGCCGTCCAGCCATCGGACAGAACCTTTACATGCGGGCGGCCGAGATTGATCATCGGTTCGATGGTGAAGATCATGCCAGGGCGCATCTCGACGCCCTCATTGACGCTGCCATAGTGCAGGATATTGGGAGCGTCGTGAAACAGCTGCCCCACTCCATGGCCGCAGAAATCGCGCACCACGGAGCAGCGCTCTCCCTCGGCATACGCCTGGATGGCAGCACCGATGGCACCGGTGCGTGCGCCGGGCTTCACCGCGGCGATGCCGCGCATCAGGCACTCATGCGTGACCTCGAGAAGGCGCTCGGCGGCGCGCTTGATGGTGCCGACCGGATACATGCGGCTCGAATCGCCGTGCCATCCGTCGAGGATATAGGTGACATCGATGTTGACGATGTCACCATCACGCAGCGGCTTGTCGTCGGGAATGCCGTGACAGACCACATGGTTGATCGAGGTGCAGGTCGACTTGGTGTAGCCGCGGTAGTTCAGTGTCGCGGGGATGGCGCCGTTGTCCATGCCGAATTCAAAGACAAACCTGTCGATTTCGTTGGTGGTCACGCCCGGCGCGACACGGTCTGCAAGTTCATCCAGGCAGCGTGCGGTCAGGTTGGACGCCCTGCGCATGCCTTCGAACCCTTCTTCCCCGTAAAGGCGAATCTGGCCGGTGTTTCGCATGGGGGCGGAGTCTGCTTCGAGATAGGTGACCATGGAGCTTGAGTCGCTTGCGCTTTGGTTGGGTGTTGCTGCCGGATTTTGCTGTTTTTATCGCACGATGTCTATCAGCCTGTCCGGCTCTATGGCTTCAGGGCTGATTTGGCATTTGATGGCGTAAGCTTCAACCCCGGCTTTGTCGGCAAGTGCGAATGCGGCCGTATAAACGGGGTCGAGATCGTCACACAGGCGAAAACGCTCGCAGTCGCTTCTCTGGATCAGATAGATCATGATCGCGCGATGACCGGCCCTGCGCATGGACATCAATTCGTGCAGGTGCCGCGCCCCGCGCTCTGTCACTGTGTCGGGAAACTCCGCAAGACCCGCCTTGCGCATGAAATGCACGTTCTTGACTTCCACATAGGCCGAGGGGCGCTGCGGATCCTCCAGGAGCATGTCGATGCGGGAGCGTTCCCCGTAGCGTTGCTCACGCTTCAGAATGGAATAGGTGGCAAGATCGGACACAAGTCCGGCGCGAATTGCTTCTTCGGCAAGCCTGTTGGGCAGACCGGTGTTGATGCCAACCAGTGTGCCATCGGCCTCCACGATCTCCAGACGGTGGCTGTATTTGCGCTTCAGGTCGTCTGAGTGGGAAAGGTAGATGCGCGATCCTGCGGCTGTGAGACCGAGCATGGAACCGGTGTTGGGCACCGAAACGGTGATCTCCGTTCCGTCCATCAGCGTGACGTCGGCGAGGAAACGCTTGTAGCGGCGAATAAGGCGGGCTTCGATCAGGGGCGTTGGAAACTGCATTGTGTCGCTTGGTCGGGCTTTCAGCGGGGCGTTGTGGTGTTGAGGCGGTATCAGCCTGTGTCGGACTGTGGGCCACGGCTGCTGCACGCCTGCGATAATACGGGCCAAGGACGAGCGGTGTCAGATACATTGGGATCTGGTAGCAGCCAATGAAGAGCAGCAGCGAATCGGTAACGCTGGCGGGGAGGGCTGTGAGGAAGAGGCCGATGTTGCGGTTGCCGGCAGCAATGCCCAGGGGCGCTGCAATCCGTTTTCCTCCACAGCGCTCGAGCAGGGCTGTCACAGCGATCTGCAAAACGAAATTGGTGGCAAAGGCAACCGCCAGATTGAGGCCGACACGTGCGGGATCGACGAGGAGGGTCTCGCCCACCGCCGACATGAGGCCGACAACCACGACCCCCATGAGAATGGCCGAGAGGCCGTCAATCGAACGGATGGCCGCGGGAGGCGGGTTTGAGAGAGCCAGACGGCGCAGGAGGAAGGCGGCGGAGACCGCGAGCGCGATAACGCCCAGCAACCGGCCAGCGGCCGCCAGGATCACATCGGCGCTGCCGAGCGCCGGCGTCAGCCAGAAAACCGGCAGGACCGTTAGGGGCAGAAGGGCCGTTCCGAGCGTCATCACCCGCATGACAGGGGCGGGGTCGTTGCCGGTCATGATTGCCAGGTGCGGGCTGCCGGATACAGGCGCGGCGGCCGCCATCAGCACCAGGGCCGTGGGCAGGACCCCGCTCCATCCGATTGCCAGAAAGAAAAGTGCGAAGCCGATGGGCAGAAGCAATTGAAAGGCGAGCGTGGCAACAAGTGACTGGCGAAAATCGCCCAGCGCGCCAATGAGGGCTTTCGGGCCCACTCTAAGGGCTGCCAGAAAGAGCAGGGCCGCGATCATTTCGGCGATCCAGGGCTTTGCAGCATGGGCGGCAGCCGGTGAGGCTATACCCACGAGAAGCCCGGCAATCAGGAAGAAGCGGGCATGGGACGCTGCAAAGCCGAGCAGTTTCTCCATAGTGGTCAATAGGCCCTGCATTCCATCGCCTTCCCGTCCGTGCCGCTGACGCAGTCACGCTCCATCAGCTGCAACTTTTTCCATGCGAGGAGTACGCGTGACGAAAGACGGGGTCAAACCCTGCTCGCCAGTGTCAATCGATATGCGATGTGGAAAGCAGGAGAAACTGGCACGCCCAACGGGACTCGAACCCGTGTTTCCGCCGTGAAAGGGCGGCGTCCTAGACCGCTAGACGATGGGCGCGCTCAAGACGATCCGGCTTATAGTGAGCTTCGCTGCCGGGGGCAACCCGTCTTGTGATGGTTCTATGCTTTTTTTGTGATTTATTTTCTGCGACGGCAGCGCCAGTTCCAGTCGCGCTCCGGTCCGACGTCGACATGGACGGATTTCGTGTGGCAATAGGTGCCGACACCGCCACGGCCCGGCATGGAACGGACATATTTGGCCAGTTCCCATTTGCTCACGCCTTCGATCTGTATGTCGGCGGCGGCGCAATACATATGCAGAGATTTGCGGGCGCCGCGCACACGGCGGTTATAGCTCGGGCTGCGGTAACCGGATGTCACCACGATTCGCTTACCGTAATGGCGCTCGATGGTCTTGAGCATGCCGACAAGTGCCGGCTTCAGGCAGGCGGTGTCCACGCTTTCGCGCTGTTTCAGGAGACCGTTGGGGGCGAGGCGTGCCATGCCTGCCGCCGATGCAACCTGATAGGCTGGCTCTTCTTCGTAAATGTCCGCGTCCGCGTCTGCATCACTGCTGCCGGACCTGCTGGAAAACTCGAAAAGGCTTTCGCCCTGGCGTACGCCGGGAAGGGCCGAGCCCATATTGACGGATGCCTGCACCGGCTTTGTGTCCGGGGAGGCGGAGGCAAGCACCACTTTCGGCTCATCGTCTTTCGGCTTTGCATTTGCCTGACCGATGAGCGGGCGGGTTGCTTTCTCGGCCGCTTTTGCAGCCTGTGGCTCCCGGGCCGAGAAGAACGCCGATAGGAAACTCTGGCGCTTCGATGCCGATTCTTCCTGGGAGCCGGTGCCGTCGGCGGCGACCGCAATGTCGTCGGAGGGCGTTTCGTCAGTTGCTGCTGGTTCTGACTGGGCGGCGGTGTTGTCAGTTGCGGTGGCGGGAGCCTGCGGTGCGCTTTCGGCGGACGCCGTCTCTGCTGTCGCTTCTGCTGGTGCGATTGGTGCTGCTGAGGTTTCCGTTGTGGTTTCGGCAACCGGCTCCGCTTTTTCAGCAGCGTCCGGGCGTTCTTTGGGGAGTGGCACCGCGTTTGCCGATGCGGCTTCGTTCGCGCCGGGGGCAGATGCAATCAGGGCACCATCGGTGGCCGCAAGATCGGAGCTGGTATCGTCGCTTTGCAGTGCGGCCGGGGCGAGGCCAAGCTGGGTTACGGGATCCGAGGTGGTGGAGCAGGACGCCAGAAACAGAGCGCACATCATACTTGCCAGGCTGGTCCGGCCAAAGCTCATCACCGTCATACAGCGTTTTCCGCTCTCGTCCCCCAGCAACAGAAATGTGCCCCCTAAACTGATTTGCCACACGCTCTACGGTGAACTGAAATCTGGATCGCAAACTTGCGGCAAGTGCTTGTCTTGCCTGCGAATCTCAGCCCGTTGGAAAACCATATAGGCGTTAGAAAACAATTGAGGCAAGAACATGTTTCAGAACAAGACTATGTCAAAGTTCAAGTCAGGCCCTTAAAAGCATTGTTTCATGTCGTCACGTTGTGTGATCAGGCGCGGATGCGTACATAATCTCCCGGAGCATCGCCAAGGGATTTCCTGCTCTTTGCCGGCTTGCGGGCTTTCGCCTTTTTGTCGTCCTGCGCGATGATCCAGTCGTGCCAGTGCGGCCACCAGGAGCCCTCGTTCTCCGTGGCTTTCGCCATCCAGTCGTCGAGTTCCCCGTCGGGTTTTGCGCCGGTCCAGAACTGATACTTCTTCATTTCGGGCGGGTTGATGACGCCGGCTATGTGCCCGGAGCCTGCGAGCACGAACTCAACCGGTCCCCCGAAGAAGCCGCTGCCAAGGAACACGGACTTTGCGGGCGCAATGTGATCTTCGCGCGTCGCAAGGTTAAAGATCGGGATTTTGATCTGTTCGAGATGAAGCGCTTTGCCGCGGAGGATCGCGCGCCCGCGTGAGAGATTGTTCTCCAGGTAGCAGTTGCGCAGATAGTAGGAGTGATTGGCGGCGGCCAGCCGGGTGGAATCGGAATTCCAGTAGAGGAGATCGAAGGGCAGCGGCGCCTGACCGCGCAGGTAGTTGTTGACTACATAAGGCCAGATCAGATCGCCGGCGCGCAGCATGTTGAATGCCGTCGCCATGCGTGTTGCGTCGAGGTAGCCGCGCTCGCGCATGGCTGCGTCCAGCGCCCTGATCTGATCCTCGTCAACGAAGACCTTGAGGTCCCCCGCAAATGTGAAGTCCACCTGCGTGGTCAGCAGCGTTGCTGAGGCAATGCGGTTGTCATCTTCGACAGCCATCAGGGCAAGGCCGGCTGCAAGCAGTGTGCCGCCGACGCAGTACCCCATCGCATTGACCTGTTTTTCTCCGGTCGCAGCGTCGATCGCGTCCAGCGCAAACCGTATGCCCTGATCGATATAGTCCGCCCAGTCGAGGCGCGCGTGACGCTCGTCCGGGTTGATCCAGGAAATGACGAAGACCGTATGGCCCTGTTCGACAGCCCAGCGAATGAAGGAACGCTTCGGGTTGAGGTCGAGAATATAGAATTTGTTGATCCAGGGCGGGACGATGAGGAGCGGCCGCTTCAGCACGTTCTTCGTGGCGGGGTCGTATTGGAGGACCTCGACCAGATCGTTGCGCGCAACGACCCTGCCGGGGGTGGTGGCGATGTTTTCGCCGACCCTGAATTTGGAACTGTCGGACTGTCTGAGTTTCAGGTCACCCTTGCCGGCGGCAATGTCCTCGGCCAGCATGCGCATGCCGCGGACCAGGTTTTCGCCATCGCTCGCCATCGTCTCGCGGTAGAGCTCGGGATTGGTGAGCAGGAAGTTTGATGGAGAAAGAGCCTGGCTCATCTGCTCGACGTAGAAGCGCGCCTTATGGCGGGTTATGTCATCGAGGTTGTCGGCACCGTCCACTAGATCGGCCGCCCAGCGCGCCGTAACGAGGTAGGCCTGTTTCAGGAAGCTGAAAAACGCGTTGCGCCCCCATTCGGGATCCTGGAAACGCTTGTCGGTGGTGGAGGCTTGCGCGTAGTCGCCGACGTTCTCTTCGCTCATGCGGCGAATTGCGTTAGCCCAGATGCCCATGAATTCGGCGAAGAGGCGGGTCTGTGCCTCGAGCGCGCGGCCGGGATCGCCAAGCCAGTATTCACTGACACGCGAGAATGTTCTGATCATGTCGGCAAGCGGGGCGGCTGTGATGTCGCTCGATTCGCCCTTTTCCCGTGCCTCCGTCCAGGAGGCGGCCGCCCTGCCGAGTTCCTCCAGCGCCCGCGCGAGATTTTGTGCGAGACGCTCGGGGTCTTTTGCGAAATACTGGTCGAGAGTTGTGCCTGCGTGGTTTTCTGCGCCGTTGGTCTGCTTTTTCTGAGCCATAATCTGCGCCTGCAACCTGGACGCGCCTTTAAAGCGGCGCGGTGTTAACGTAATCTCACGGGAGGCTCCCCCGCGACCATCATGCATGGTAGTGGCTTGAATCGGAAGAGAATATGAAAATCAGACCTCATGGCGGATTTTTTCGCGCTACCGGATTGATCGCCTCGGCGGCTGCGCTGTCGCTGGCCCTTGGGGGATGTATGAGCATGAGCCTGGAAGATGCAGCGCCGTCTGCCGCGATCACAACGCCAGCGCCGATGCCGCAGCCTGCTCCGCGAACCGCACCTGAGGTCGTGAGCGGACCCGGCGTCCGCAACACCGGCGCTATCCCGATCTGAACATCCCGCCGGAATCGGCCGGAACGCCAATCGATGCAACCGAGAAGGATGCGCTGACGCGCGACCTTTCCGCCGCGCGCGACCGTCTGGCGGGCCGCGCGCCGACCAACAACGCCGAGGCGGAAGCGATCCGGCTGCGTCGTCTGGCGAAAACGCATGCCGATCGGCAACTCGAGGAAATCGAAAAGAGCGAGTAGCTTCGGTTTGCTCCCCTCGACCGTTTGCGGGAATGGGTATATGAGGACCGGGCGTCGTCCTGCACGACCTGCATTGAGGTATGATGATGGAAGAATTCCATAAGATCCGCCGGCTTCCGCCCTATGTGTTTGAACAGGTGAACCGCCTGAAGGCCAGCGCGCGGTCGCGCGGGGCCGACATCATCGATCTGGGCATGGGCAATCCCGACCTGCCGACCCCGCAGGCCATTGTCGACAAGCTGTGCGACGTTGTGCGTGATCCACGCACGCATCGCTACTCGTCTTCGCGCGGCATTCCGGGGCTTCGTCGCGCACAGGCGGCCTATTATGAGCGCCGCTTTGGCGTGAAGCTTGATCCTGAGACCCAGGTGGTTGCGACCCTTGGCTCCAAGGAGGGCTTTGCCAACATGGCCCAGGCGATCACCGCGCCGGGCGATGTGGTTCTGTGTCCGAACCCGACCTATCCAATCCACGCTTTCGGTTTCATCATGTCGGGTGGTGTCGTGCGCGCCATTCCCGCTGAACCGGACGCGAACTTCATACCGGCACTTGAGCGGGCGGTGCGCTATTCCACGCCGAAACCACTGGCGCTTATCCTCAACTATCCGTCGAACCCGACGGCCTGCATGGCATCGCTGGATTTTTACAGGGACGTGGTGACGTTCGCTCGAAAGAACGATTTGATCATCCTGTCCGATCTCGCTTATTCGGAAATCTATTTCGATGGCAATCCACCGCCTTCCGTTCTGGAGGTGCCGGGGGCGATGGATGTGACGGTGGAGTTCACCTCCATGTCCAAAACGTTTTCCATGCCCGGCTGGCGCATGGGATTTGCGGTCGGCAATGAGCGGCTTATTGCAGCGCTTTCGCGCGTAAAGTCTTATCTGGACTACGGCGCGTTCACACCGATCCAGGTGGCTGCCGCTGCGGCATTGAACTCGGATGGCACGGAGATTGAAGAGGTGCGCGAGGTCTATCGCCGCCGCCGCGACGTGCTTGTGGAATCGTTTGGCCGTGCGGGCTGGGATGTGCCTCCGCCGCCCGCAACGATGTTTGCCTGGGTGCCGATCCCGGACGCCTACCGCGAACTGGGCTCTCTGGAGTTCTCCAAGCTGTTGGTCGAAAAGGCCGAGGTGGCCGTGGCACCGGGCATCGGTTTCGGTGAGTTCGGCGACCAGCATGTGCGCATCGCCCTGGTGGAAAACGAGCACCGGATCCGCCAGGCCGCGCGCAGCATCAAGCGCTTCCTTGCAACCGCACCGGAAAACACCGACAACGTCATCCCGCTCGGCGCCCGGCGCTGAGTCTCACTCACTGAACTTTTGAGAAGGAGCACGCCGCATCATGGCCGAAGCGTTGCGTATTGGAATTGCGGGTTTGGGAACCGTGGGAGCTTCCGTTGTGCGCTGCATGACGGACAAGGAAGCGGAACTGACCAGGCAATGTGGACGCACGATGGCTCTGACAGCAGTTTCGGCGCGTGACCGCACCCGCGATCGCGGCATAGAGCTTGGAAATGCGCAATGGTTTGACGATCCGGTGGAACTGGCCAGGTCGGCCGAGATCGATGTTTTCGTCGAACTGATCGGCGGCGATAGCGGCGCGGCTTACGACGCCGTGAAGGCGGCGCTGGAGGCCGGACGCCACGTAGTCACGGCGAACAAGGCACTCCTTTCCAAACACGGTGTCGCGCTGGCGGCGATTGCCGAGGAGAAAGGCGTTCTCCTCAACTACGAGGCTGCGGTCGCGGGCGGCATTCCCGTCATCAAGACAATGCGTGAGGCGCTTGCCGGCAATGAGGTGAGCCGTGTGTTCGGAATCATGAACGGCACCGCCAACTATATCCTGACGCGGATGGAAGAAGAGGGGCTCTCCTTCGAGGACTGCCTCGCCGAGGCGCAGCGCCTTGGATATGCCGAGGCCGATCCGACCTTCGACATCGAGGGGCACGACACGGCCCACAAGCTCTCCATCCTTACCAGTCTCGCTTTCGGCTGTAAGATTTCGGCTGACGATATCTATATGGAGGGCATCTCCAACATCAGCCAGGCCGACATTCGTGCGGCCAGCGAGCTCGGCTACCGCATCAAACTGCTTGGCGTTGCGGTGAAGACCGAAAGCGGGATCGAACAGCGGGTTCACCCGACCATGGTTCCGACACACTCCGTTATTGCGCAGGTTCATGGCGTGACCAATGCCGTGGCCATCGAAACGGATGTGCTTGGCGAACTTCTGCTTTCGGGGCCCGGTGCCGGCGGGAATGCCACGGCATCCGCGGTTATCGGCGATATGGCTGACATTGCAAAAAGCCGCCCCGGTTTCCAGCATGGCCCCGTCTTCGGGCGTCCGGCCGCGAAGCTGAAGCCATACAAGCGCGCGCGTATGCGCTCCCACGAAGGCGGCTACTTCATCCGCATGACGGTGCATGACCGTGCCGGTGTCTTTGCCGCTATTGCCAAGCGCATGGCAGACAATGAGATTTCGCTCGAATCGATCGTCCAGCATGCCGACGGCGGTCTGCCGGACGAGCAGAAGAATGTGATTCTCGTGACCCATGAGACGACAGAGGCGGCCGTGCGCAAGGCGGTCGATGGCGTGATGAAGGACGGTCACCTGGTCGACAAGCCGCAGGTTATCCGCATCGAGCGAGCGGCCTGACGCACAATTCGCACCTGTCACATTTATTCAATCGATTCATGTTTTTGACGGGGCGGACGGGGTCTTGCCGTGCCGCGCCGTCTTTGCCACAAGAAGCCGTCCTGCTCATGGGAAGCGGGTAAACATCAGGATCTGGATATATGTTGAAAGCCACGCAGGCGGGTCTCGACCGCATTCTCACACTGGAA
>NZ_BAMP01000069.1 GCF_000615975.1 Nitratireductor aquibiodomus NL21 = JCM 21793
GCCTGAGTGACGCCCTCGGGGCCGGTGCGGCCGCACGCCTATGATTTTTCTTTCGAGAGCTATTTTGACGGCCTCGGGGCCGTTGGCTTTTTCATGCGTGATCCCGAACCTGTGGAGATCGAGCCGTTGCCCGGGGCGCGGCAGTGGGTGCAGCGGATGTCGTCCAGCCTGCAGGGACTGCGGGAAAGCCTGGCCGCGAGGCTGCGCGAGCGGGTGGGCGGGGCCGAAGGCGAGGTTGCAGCCGCCTTGATCACCGGCATGAGGGGCGGCATCCCAGAAGCCTATAATGAAGACCTGCGCCGCGCAGGGCTTGCGCATGTCCTCGCCATTTCGGGGTTGCACATGGCGCTTGCAGCTTTCACGGTCATCGGTGCCGCAAGGCTGGGCTTTGCCCTCTTTCCGGGTTTTTCTTCACGCCATCCCGTGCGCAAGTACGCCGCCGCAGCGGCGCTGCTCGTCTGCTTCTTCTATCTGCTTGTTTCCGGCAGCGGAGTGGCGGCGCAGCGCAGCTTTCTCATGCTGGCGGTCATGCTGCTGGCGCTGCTGTTCGACCGCGCTGCCCTGACCATGCGCAATCTCGCGGTTGCGGCACTGGCGGTGATCATCACGACGCCACATGAGGTGGTCGGGCCGGGCTTCCAGATGTCTTTCTCGGCAACGGCCGCCCTGATCGCAGGCTATGCGGCGTGGAACGCGCACCGCGAGAAGCGGCTCGCCCGAAAGTCATATGTCGAGCGGAGAGGTGCTGCGAAGCTCATCCATCTCGTTCTCCTGTCCATTGGCGGAATTGCGCTCACATCCCTGATCGCCGGCACCGCAACAACGCTTTATGGCGTCTGGCACTTTCAGCGGGCCTCGCCGTTGGCCCTCGGCGCCAATCTGGCGGCGATGCCTGTCGTTTCCCTGGTGGTGATGCCCTCGGCCGTCGCCGCAATTGCGACCATGCCGCTCAATCTCGATGGGTGGCCGCTGGCCGTGATGGAGTGGGGCATTTCCACCGTCATGAGCATCGCGCGATGGTTCTCTGAGCGGACCCCCATCGATGCGACCGGGGCGATACCGCTTGGCGCCACACTGAGCCTGACAGCGGCACTCGTTGTTCTCACCATGACCACGACGAGGTTGAGGATTGCCGCATTGCCGTTCCTGGCGATGGGGTTTTTTCTCATAGCGACGCGCAGTCTGCCTGACGTCCTTGTCTCCGAAGACGCACGCCTCGTGGCGGTACGCACACAGGATGGCGCGCTCGCCGTCAATCGAAAGCGTCCCAATGCGTTTTCGCTGGAGAACTGGCTGCGCGCAGAAGGCACCGAAACTGTCCGGAAACCGGACGGGTTGAGCGGCGCGAGCACTGCCGAACTCATTGCCCGGGCGTCAGCGCATCATTTCCTGTGCAACGACGCCATTTGCGTCCTGCGCCACGAAAGCGGAGCGATTATCGGCCATGTAAGGAAAACGGATGCAGCGATGCCGAGACGGTCTTTTCGTGAACTGTGCGGAGCCGCCGATCTCGTCGTCATCAATGATGCGCGCATCGATCGGCCTGCGGGGCCGATGGCGCGCAGACAATCACGGCGCGTGACCTGGCCCGTCGGGGCAGTGCCGAGATACGCATTGAACGAAAGGGGCGTGACGCGCTTCTGTTCAACATCGCTTATGCGATCAGCGATCCCCATCGGCCATGGCATGTGCAGCGCCAGTTTTCACGCGCTGCCCGCGGGCTCGGCCCATACAAACGCACGCGGAACGCTCCCAAAGAAGCGAACAAACATAAGCAAAATTAGCGTTTTAGAGCGAACACCAAAGGCAACTCATAAAATCACGCAGACATGAGCCAGAGCATCGGACCGAAAAGTGGAATCCAGCTTTCGGGCTATTCCGATACTCCATCCATAATTTAGATCGTCCTTTGTGCGTCCGGGTGGACGCACGGCGATCTAGCCTGCACGCTCCATGAAAGCCCTGGCGGCATGCGGCGCGCGAATCTTTCCTTCATGGATGAAATAGACGAACACGTCGCGCGGCTTTGTCTCCGGCGTGAAGGCCGGGTCCATTAGGGGCAGGTCGCCCGGCTGTCCGCCCGCGGCCCAGAGCCTCGCGCGCTTCGCCCATCCACCGAGCTCGTCGGGAGGATATGCGGTCGGGATGTCGTCCTCACCGCGCTGCAGGCGGGCATAGACGAAATCGCCGGTCACGTCGGCGATCTCTGGGTAAGTGTTGTGATGCGCATAGCAGACTGCCGCACCGTATTTGCGCACAAGCTGAGGAAATTCCGGTGTACAGAAGGTCTCGTTGCGTACCTCCAGAACATGTCGGAGAGGCACGCCGTCGCGCTCGTGCGGCAGCAGTTTCAGAAAACCCTCGAAATCCTCGGGATCGAACTTTTTCGTCGGCGCGAACTGCCAGACCAGCGGGCCCAGCTTCTCGCCGATCTCGGAAATGCCCGATCCAAGAAATTTTTCAAGAGATTCAGATGTTTCCGAGAGAACCTTGCGGTTCGTCACGAAGCGGTTTCCCTTGAGTGAAAAGACAAACCCATCCGGCGCCTCACTTGCCCATTTGGCATAGGTGGCCGGTTTCTGGCTGCCGTAATAGGTGCCGTTCACCTCTATTGTCGGCACCTGCCGTGAGGCAAATTCGAGCTGTCGCTTCTTCGGCAGGTCGTCGGGATAGAACGTGCCTTCCCATGGCTGAAACGTCCAGCCGCCCATGCCGGCGCGAATGGTGCCTGTGGTCATCAGTTTACTCCGCTGCCTGTGCCTTGCCGGCGGGCCGGCGTTCGAGAAGTTCTTTCAGGAATTTGCCGGTATAGCTGCGCGGCTCGGCCATCACGTCGTCGATGGAGCCCGAGGCGACGAGTTCGCCGCCGCCGTCGCCGCCTTCGGGACCCAGATCGAGGATCCAGTCGGCGGTCTTGATGACTTCGAGATTGTGCTCGATCACCACGACCGTGTTGCCCTGGTCGACCAGTTCATGCAGCACTTCAAGCAGCTTTGCCACATCGTGGAAATGCAGGCCCGTGGTCGGCTCGTCCAGAATGTAGAGCGTGCGGCCCGTGGCCCGTTTCGACAGTTCCTTGGCAAGCTTGATGCGCTGCGCCTCGCCGCCTGAAAGTGTGGTGGCCTGCTGGCCGATATGGATATAGCCAAGACCGACGCGGGCGAGCGTGACCAGCTTGTCGCGCACGGCAGGAACGGCCGCGAAAAACTCCACGCCTTCATCCACCGTCATTTCCAGCACATCGGCAATCGACTTGCCCTTGAAGGTGACTTCGAGCGTCTCGCGGTTGTAGCGCTTGCCATGGCAGACATCGCAGGTGACGTAGACATCCGGCAAAAAATGCATCTCGATCTTGATGACGCCGTCGCCCTGGCAGGCCTCGCAGCGGCCGCCCTTGACGTTGAACGAGAAGCGCCCGGGCTGGTAGCCGCGCGCTTGGCTTCCGGCAGGCCGGCAAACCAGTCGCGGATCGGCGTGAACGCGCCGGTATAGGTGGCCGGGTTGGACCGGGGCGTGCGCCCGATCGGCGACTGGTCGATGTCGATCACCTTGTCGAGATGTTCGAGCCCTTCGATCCTGTCATGCTCGGCGGGCTGTTCGCGCGAGCCCATGATACGGCGTGAGGCGGACTTGAACAGCGTCTCGATCAGAAGCGTGGATTTGCCGCCACCGGAAACGCCGGTGACACAGGAAAACGTGCCGAGCGGCACTTCCGCCGTCACATCCTTCAAATTGTTTCCGCGCGCGCCCACGACGCGGATGCGGCGCTTCTTCGGGATTTCGCGGCGCTGCTCGGGCATCTTGATCCCCATCGCACCGGTCAGATATTTGCCGGTGATGGAGCTGGGCTGGCCATGATGTCGCGCGGCGTGCCTTCGGCGATGATCTGCCCACCGTGGACGCCAGCGGCAGGGCCGATGTCGACCACATGGTCGGCCGTCAGAATGGCGTCCTCGTCATGCTCGACCACGATCACCGTATTGCCGAGATCGCGCAGATGTCTAAGCGTTGCGAGAAGCCGGTCATTGTCGCGCTGATGCAGGCCGATGGACGGCTCGTCGAGCACATAAAGAACGCCGGTCAGGCCGGAACCGATCTGTGAGGCAAGCCGGATGCGCTGGCTCTCGCCGCCCGAAAGCGTGCCCGAATTGCGCGAAAGCGTCAGATAGTCGAGGCCCACATCGTTGAGAAAGCGCAGCCGCTCGCGGATCTCCTTCAGGATGCGGACCGCGATCTCGTTCTGCTTGTCATTGAGATGCTCAGGCAGATCCTCGAACCATGCACCCGCCTTGCGGATCGACATTTCGGTGACCTGACCGATATGCAGACCGTCGATCTTCACCGCCAGCGCCTCGGGCTTCAGGCGGTGTCCGCCGCACGCCGGGCAGGGATGGGCCGACATGTAGCGCTCGATCTCCTCGCGCATCCAGGCCGATTCGGTCTCCTTCCAGCGGCGCTGGAGATTGACCACGACACCCTCGAAGGGTTTTGTGGTTCGGTAGCTGCGCAGGCCGTCATCATAGTCGAAGATGATCTTCTTCTCGCCCGTGCCATTCAGGATCGCATCCTGCCCGTCGGCCGGCAGGTCGCGCCAGCGGTCGCCCACCTTGAATCCGTATTCGCGGCCAAGCGCCTCCAGCGTCTGCAGATAATAGGGCGAGGTCGATTTCGCCCAGGGTGCAATTGCCCCTTCGCGCAGGATCGCATTGTCGTCCGGCACCACCAGATTCGGATCGATGGCGCGCTGGCTGCCGAGCCCGTCGCAGGTCGGGCAGGCGCCCGCCGGGTTGTTGAACGAGAAAAGCCGCGGCTCGATTTCCGGAATCGTGAAGCCGGAGACGGGGCAGGCGAATTTTTCCGAAAAGACGATGCGCTCATGCGTCTCGTTCTTCGACTTGTTGGCCCCGCCACCCTTTGCGGTCGCCTCGTCGGACAACGGCCTGTCGGCAAATTCGGCAATCGCCAGCCCTTCGGCGAGTTTTAGGCAGGTTTCGAGCGAATCCGCCAGCCGGGTCGCCAGGTCGTCGCGCACCACGACGCGGTCCACCACCACATCGATGTCATGTTTGTATTTCTTGTCGAGTGCCGGCACCTCGGCGATCTCATAGAACGTGCCGTCCACCTTGACGCGCTGAAAGCCTTTCTTCTGGAGTTCGGCCATCTCCTTGCGGTATTCGCCCTTGCGCCCGCGCACGATGGGAGCGAGCACATAAAGCCGCGTGCCTTCCTCCAGTGCCATCACCCGGTCCACCATCTGGCTCACTGTCTGGCTCTCGATGGGCAGGCCCGTGGCCGGTGAATAGGGCACGCCCACACGCGCGAAGAGCAGGCGCATATAGTCGTAAATCTCCGTCACCGTGCCGACGGTGGAGCGCGGGTTCTTCGACGTTGTTTTCTGCTCGATGGAAATGGCCGGAGAAAGCCCGTCGATCTGGTCGACATCCGGCTTCTGCATCATTTCCAGGAACTGGCGCGCGTAGGCCGAAAGGCTCTCCACATAGCGTCGCTGCCCCTCGGCATAGATCGTGTCGAAGGCGAGCGACGACTTGCCGGAGCCCGACAGGCCGGTCATGACGATCAGCTTCTCGCGCGGCAGGTCGAGATCGACATTCTTCAGATTGTGCTCGCGCGCACCGCGAATGGTAATGGACTTGTGTTCTGGCATGCCCCGTCGCTGCCTGTCTTGAGAAACCGGATTGGCCGGCAGCATGCCGGTCCGTGCATCATGTAGGAAGCGGCACGCAAATGTCGACCGCAGCGCCAGGGATGACGCCAGCCGGTATCGCTTCGCCGCAGATACGCCAATACCACTCAACGAGCGGAAGGGCGCATATTCTTCCTTTAACACGCTTGCCCGGCTGATGGGCAAGCAAAAAGAACAAAGACCGAACGTTCTCCTGACAATTCTGGCAGGAGCGTACGGTTCGTTACAGGCGATCACATTTGCTGGCATGGCGGGCCATTCGCTTGACCGGCGAAACCCGAAGGCGCAGTATGCCCCGGTCAGCGCTCGCGGCTTTTGAGCACTCTCAGGAGGCGCCGGTGGGCGCATCGGCTGCGCATCGCCGCTTGAGCACGCTGACGCCGAGCAAATGTCCGAAACGCGAAGAAGGAGGAAGGCATGAATCCACCTGACCGATCCACCAGGCTTCGCCTCGATCGCGAAGCCACAGCTGGCTGATCGGTCCGCTACGCATTCGGCGCATGGCGCGACGCATGTGTTTCGGTTCCGGTCCATGGCGCATGACGTTTCTGGAGAACGCATTCGCCGGCAGGCATGACAACGCTGGCGGCTGGCTGCCCCCGAAAATCAGATTTACTTGAAGACAGGGTTGGTGAAACCGCCCTGCCTGACGACACCGGTAAACCATTCCCGGTATGGAGGGTCAGAAGACCCGAAGCCCCGCGCGACCAGAAGGCGGCGGGGCTTTTCCTTGCAATGCCGGACCGAAGCATCGCGCAGGAGGCCGCGGAAGGTGCCCCGGACGGCGCCCTTGAAGGCATTGACAGATGTTCGTCGAATGTGAACATAATAAGAACAAATGAGCTGTGGACGACAGCGGAGCGGGCAAAGGCGAAGAGCGCGCGGCAGTTCCGCTTGCGATAAGGTGCGCGGCAGATTTCGGACAAGCGTGGAGAAGCGTTATGGCGGGCAGCGTCAACAAGGTCATTCTGGTGGGAAATCTGGGCGCCGACCCGGAAATTCGCCGGCTCAATTCCGGCGATCCGGTGGTCAACATGCGGATTGCCACATCGGAAACATGGCGTGATCGCCAGTCGGGCGAGCGGCGTGAGCGTACCGAATGGCATAATGTGGTGATTTTCAACGACAATCTCGCCAAGGTTGCCGAGCAGTATCTGAAGAAGGGCGCCAAGGTCTATATCGAGGGCCAGCTCCAGACGCGCAAATGGACCGACCAGAACGGTCAGGAGCGTTACACGACCGAAGTCGTGCTGCAAAAATTCCGCGGCGAACTGCAGATGCTCGACACGCGCGGGCAGGGCGGTGACAGTCAGGTCGGCTATGGTGGCGGCAGCGGCAATCGCAGCTCCGACTTCGGCCAGTCCGGCCCTGCCGACAGCGGCGGCGGCGGAGGCGGTTACTCGCAGAACCTCGACGACGAAATCCCGTTCTGATCGGGAACAGGGTCGTGTTGAAACCCGGCAGTGCCGCCCCGATCCATGGACGTCTCCATGGTAGCCGGGCATGGCGCGCCGGGTTTTTCGCATTTTCAATCGTGTTCGCGGCGTTCACACCAGCGGTGATGGCCGGTGAAGCGGATGTCGTCGACGTGAAAGTCTCCGCCGAAACCGGCGGCACATACCGCTTCGACGTCACCGTGGAACATGCAGACGAGGGGTGGGAGCACTACGCGGATCAATGGGACGTGCTCGACGATGCCGGCAATGTCCTCGGGTCACGCAAACTCCTGCACCCGCATGTAGACGAACAGCCATTTACCCGCGGCCTCTCTGGCGTGTCACTGCCTGACGGGCTGACCCATGTCACCATTCGCGCACGCGATTCCGTTCATGGATTTGGCGGAAGAGAGGTGACGCTGCCCATTCCCGGCCGCGGGAACGGGTAAGGTCCTCGGTCCCGATTTTTCCTACCCTGCAGCGCCGCTCTCCGGCGGATACCTGGAGGCTATGCCAGCATCAGAACGCGGCAGCGTGAACCCGGCTCGGCAGCCGCGCGCCTGGTTCGCGCACGATAAGCGCATTGGCCGCGGCCAGGGTGGTCAGCATGGAGGAATCCTGCAGCGAAAAGGGCGTTGCGATCAGCCTTCCGGGCCGGAAGCGACCGAAGCGCGGATATAGTCGCGGCGATCGTCATTCTCGCGCAGGGCACTTGCCAGAACCGCTGCGCGCAGATCCGGCGTATGGCTACGCTGGCCAAGGCGGGCAACAAGCGGGCGCAGGAAAAGATGGGCGCAGACAAGGCTTGAGACCGGATTGCCGGGAAGGCCAAGCACCCGCATGGTTCCGGTGGTATCGGGCCGGGAAGTGGAACCTGGGTTTCGGCTGTTCCGATGTTCCAGCCGGCCAAACATGAGCGGCTTGCCCGGGCGCATGGCGATCTTCCAGAAGTCGAGCGACATGCCGGCATCAAGCAGGGCTTGCCGCACCAGATCGCGAGCCCCCACGGAGCGCCGCCAAGGGTTACAAGCACATGCGCCCCCGCCGCGGCGGCCCTTTGCACTGCGGCGGTGATCGCGGCGCTGTCGTCGCCGACAATGCCGAGATCGAGGATCCGGGCCCCTTCGCTTTTGCCAAGAGCCCCAATGGCGAACCCGTTGGAAGCCACGATCTGATCGGGGCCGCAGGTTTCGCCCGGTCGCACCAGCTCATCGCCCGTGGCGATGATGGCAACCAGCGGACGCTCGGTTACCGAAAGCATCGCATGGCCGGCGGCAGCGGCGAGACCGACACCGGCCGGCCCGAGCCGGCGCCCCTGTTCAAGAACGACATCGCCTTCGACAAAATCGAGCCCGGCCCTGCGGATGTGGCGCCCGCTGGCCACCGTGCTCGTTGCTTCGATGCTGCCATCATCCTGAAGATCGGCATTTTCCTGAATGAGAACCGTATCGGCGCCTTCCGGCACCGGCGCTCCGGTGAAGATGCGAACGGCCTCGCCAGCGCCGACCGCGCCGTGAAACCGATTGCCGGCAGCCGATTCCCCGATCACCCGCAACCGCACCGCACGCGGTGTTTCGACATCCGCAGCCCGCACGGCGTAACCATCCATGGCCGACGCGTCGAAAGGCGGCTGTGTGCGCATCGCCGAAAGCGGGGTGGCCAGAACACGTCCGTCCGCCTCTTCGATCGGCACCATTTCACCGGGCAGGGCCTTCACGCCGTCGAGAATGCGCTCCAGAGCCTCATCCACCGGCAGAAGCGTCATGTCGAAGGCTCCGGTGCGCGCCAGTCGCCGGATTTGCCGCCGGTCTTTTCCAGAAGGCGAACGTCTCTGATGATCATTCCCTTATCCAGCGCCTTTGCCATGTCGTATATGGTCAGGCAGGTGATGGAGACGGCCGTCAGCGCTTCCATTTCAACCCCGGTCTGGCCGGTCACCCGCACACGGGCTCGCACTCTCAGGCCGGGCAGCGCGTTATCCGCCTCGATTTCCACCACCACTTTGGAAAGTGCCAGCGGATGGCATAGCGGAATGAGGTCAGATGTCTTCTTGGCGCCCATGATGCCGGCTATGCGCGCGGTGGCAAGCACATCGCCCTTCTTGGCATTGCCTGAAAGGATGGCTTCCAGCGTTTGCGCCTGCATGACGACAGCGCCTTCGGCGACGGCCTCCCTGCGGCTTTCCTGCTTGCCGCTCACATCCACCATATGCGCTTCTCCGGAAGCGCCGATATGCGTGAGCTTTCCGGTTTCATCACTCATCGTTCAGCCTGCCGGATTTGCCGTGTCGAGCCCCAGCAGGGCACGGGTCGCGCCTGCGACATCCTCCTGCCGCATCAGGCTTTCGCCGACCAGAAAGGTGTTCATGCCGGCACGCGCCAGGCGACGGCAATCTTCATTGGTGAAGATGCCGCTCTCGCCAACCACCAGCCGGTTTTCAGGCACGCGTGGGGCCAGCCGTTCGCTGGTTTCAAGGCTTGTTTCAAAGGTGCGCAGATTGCGATTGTTGATACCGATGAGGCGTGACGAAAGCTCGAGAGACCGCTCCAGCTCACGCTCGTCGTGGACCTCGATCAGGCAGTCCATGCCGAGTTCGAGGGCCGTATCCTCAAGGGCCCGGGCTTCATCGTCCGAAACGCTGGCATGATGATCAGGATGGCGTCCGCCCCCCAGCTGCGCGCTTCATAAACCTGATAGGGTTCGAACAGGAAATCCTTGCGCAGCGCCGGCAGCGCGCATGCTGAGCGGGCAGCTTCGAGAAACGCAGGCGCACCCTGAAAGGAAGGTCCGTCGGTCAACACGGAAAGGCATGCGGCACCGCCGTCTTCATAGGCCGCGGCCAGTCGGGGAGGGTCGAAATCTGCGCGAATGAGCCCGCGCGACGGGCTCGCCTTCTTTATTTCGGCAATAAGCCCAAAGCGGCCGGTCGCCTGTTTGTGAAGAAGCGCATCGGCGAAGCCGCGCGGTGCCTCGACGTCGCGTGCTCTGGCAACAAGATCGGGCAGGGGCGTGGTGGTCTTGGCCGCAGCGATCTCCTCGCGCTTATAGGCTTCGATTTTGCGTAGAATATCAGTCGTCACCGCTCGGGGCTCCCCTGTTTGAAACCTCGATCAGCTGATTCAGGGTGGCCAGCGCATGCCCATGGTCAAGCGATTCAGCGGCCAGCTTCATGCCATCCTTCAGGGTCTTTGCGCGTCCTGCGACAACCAGCGCCGCACCCGAATTCAACAGGCAGATATCGCGGTAGGCGTTTTTCTCGCCTTCCAGAACCGCTTTCAGCGCCCTGGCATTGTACGCCGCTTCGCCGCCTTTCAGATCCGCCATCGTGACCCGCTTCAAGCCGACATCCTCGGGCATGATCTCAAAATGGCGGATTTCACCGCCCTCGAGCGCCGCAACCTGCGTCGTCCCGGCGGTGGTCATCTCATCCAGCCCGGCGCCGTGAACGACCCATGCGGATTCTGTGCCCAGCTGTTTGAGCACGTGGGCGATCGGCGCCACCCATTCCGGTGCGAACACGCCCACAAGCTGGCGGCGGACACCCGCCGGATTGGAAAGCGGCCCGAGAAGATTGAAGATCGTGCGGGTCCCGAGCTCAACGCGGGATGGCCCGACGTGACGCATGGCCGAGTGATGGGCGGGCGCAAACATGAAACCCAGCCCCGCTTCGTCGATGCAATCGGCGATCTCCTGCGGGGTCAGCTCGATATTGATGCCAAGGGCAGCCAGCGTGTCAGCCGCACCGGACCGCGAAGAGAGCGCCCTGTTGCCGTGCTTGGCGACGGGCACGCCGGCACCCGCAACGATGAAGGCCGAGCAGGTAGAAACGTTGTAAGAGCCGGAGGCATCGCCGCCTGTGCCGACGATGTCCACCGCATCATCGGGAGCAGAGACCGGCAGCATCTTGTCGCGCATGGTTGCCACCGCGCCGGAAATCTCTTCCACGGTCTCGCCGCGCACGCGCAGAGCCATGAGAAAACCGCCGATCTGGCTTGGCGTCGCATCGCCCGACATCATGATGTCGAAAGCCTGCCTCGCCTCGTCAAAACTCAGGGAGGCGCTGGAAGCGGCCTTGGCGATGTAGGTTTTGAATCCGTTCATCTGCCGCCTCAGAAACTCAGGGCTTCCTGCATGGCCGCCCGGTTCACCGTAACCGGATATTTGCCCTGCAGGCGCGCAACCATCTGGTCGAGCAGGTCATCGGCAAGTGCCGAACGCATCGTGGCGCGCTGATTGTCGGGAATGCTCTCTGCCGTCGCGCTGGCCGGCTCGAACACTTCCGTGACCCTGAACAGGAACTGGCCGTCGCCAGCCGGATTCGCAAAAACGCCGGTTCCGTTACGCGGAACGGAGAACACCGCCGCAACACCGGCCTGGCCTAGGTCGGCGTCGTTGGCATTACGCTTGAGGCCGCGCTTGACCAGCTTCTCCTGGCCGATTTCGGTCGCGATTTCCTCCAGGGAAGCACCTTCCTCAAGACGCTTGGCGAATGCAGAGGCACGCTCGGCCAGCAGGCGGTCCGTTTCCGCTTTCAGCCAGTCCTGCGTGACCTGATCGCGCACTTCATCAAGCGAACGATCGCGTTCCGGCGTAATGCCCTCGACCTCATAAAACACAAAGCCGTTGCCGCCCATGGAAAGCGGTGCGTTTTCAATACCGGTTTCGCTTTCGAAAACCTCGCGCAGAAGCTCGGCTGAAACGGGCAGGTCGCCCACAATGGTTCCATCAGGGCGGCGCGCACTTGCGTCGATGGCCTCGATGGTCCGCATGGAAAGCTTCAGTCTTTCCGCAGCTTCGGCCATGGAAGCGCCGCCTGCGCGGGCGTCTTCATAGGAATCATGAACATCAAGCAGAACGCGCGCAGCTTCTTCGAGCGCCAGGTCCTGGCGGATTTCGCTCTCGACTTCGCTCAGTGGCTGCACAACCTCAGACTGGATGTCCGAGACATAGATAATGACGGGTCCAAAAGCCCCGTCGATCACATCGCTGAACTGGTTTGCTTCGAGCGAGAACGCCGCATCGGCGACAGCATCGTCTGCAACGTCACTGCGGGCGAGCGTGCCAAGGGCGATGTCCGAGCTGCTTTTGCCGGCAGCCGTTGCCACGTCTGCAAAACTCTTGCCGTCCAGCAGGTCTTTGAGCGCGGCTTCAGCCGCAGCACGGTCCGAAAACACGATCTGGTCAATCGTGCGCTTCTCCGGTGTCGTGTAGCGATCGCGCAGATCTTCATAGGCCTTCTGCACCTGCGCATCGGAAATGCCTTCCGGGTCCGCGATATCGGAGGGTTCAAGCTTCACATAGCTGAACTTGCGATATTCGGGGGCGGCATAGGCGTCCTTGCGCTCATCGAACCATGCCTGCAGCGTGGCATCGTCCGGCTGTGCGACTGGTTCAACAAGAGCCCGCGGCACGGCGAGATATTCGACGGTGCGGTCTTCGCCACGATAGAGCGCAAGATTCTTGAACAGCTCATCCGGGACGTTCATGCCGTCTGTCGCGGCTTCGACAATCTGCTGGCGAATGGCCACCTGCTCACGGTTCTTCAGATAGTCCTCGGGGCGCATGCCGATCTGGCGCAGCACGAAATCGAACTGCTGGCGGTCGAAACGGCCATCGGGCCCGCGGAATGCCGGGTCGTCCGCGGTCAACTGGGCGAGCTTGTCACCCGAGAGGCCAAGGCCAAGCCGGCTGGCCTCTTCGTCCAGCAAAGCGCCGGCTGCAAGCTGCTGCAGCACCTGATCGTCCAGACCGAAGGCGACAGCCTGCTCGCGCGTGACGCGGGTTCCAAGCTGTTGCGAAAGAGCGTTGATCTGCCGGTCATAGGCAAGCCGGAAATCCAGCATGGAAACCGAGGAGCTGCCGGCGGACAGAACGTTGCGGGACTGGTCATTCAGAACCTGGCCGGAAATACCCCAGACAGCAAAGCTCACGACAAGCAAGCCAAGGAGCAACTTGGCGATCCAGGTGGAGGCGGCGTTTCTCAGACTGTCGAGCATGGCTTTTCCGAAGTTCCTTGGTGTATTGGGGCAGTGTTCCCAACGAAGCGCAATAGCGTCCCAGACGCCGAGTGTCGATAGCGGAGTGGGAATTGCCGTCCCAATTGCTTTTGCATCAGCCCGCGTTTTTGCTAGGGAGGCTGCCGAGTTTGGTTTTGTTGAGGACACCGCCCATGACGCCCGGAATTCGCCCCCTGATCGCAGGCAATTGGAAAATGAACGGTTTGAGCGCCGATGCTGGCGAATTGAAGGCCATAGGCGAGGGAACGTTCAACGGCGCCGAAGCTCTTCTGTGCGTGCCGGCAACGCTGATGATGCTGGCGCGGGATGCGCTGGGCGGCAGGGTTCATCTCGGCGGGCAGGATTGCCACACGGCGGCATCCGGTGCGCATACCGGCGATGTTTCGGCCGAAATGCTGGCGGATGCGGGCGCGACCCATGTTCTCGTCGGCCATTCGGAACGCCGCACGGATCACGGCGAAACTGACGCCCTCGTGTCCGACAAGGCGGAAGCCGCCTGGCGTGCCGGACTGACGGCGGTGATTTGTATCGGCGAGACAAAGGCGGAGCGTGAAGCGGGCGAAACGCTTTCGGTCCTCTCACGGCAAATTCTCGGGTCCGTTCCCAAAGGCGCACAGGCGAAGAACACGGTGGTTGCATATGAACCGGTCTGGGCCATTGGGACCGGCTTGACGCCAACGGTTGAGGACGTTGCCGAAGCGCACAGGCACATCCGTGGCGAGCTGGAAAAGCTTTTGGGAGAAGAGGCCAGGACGATGCGGCTTCTTTATGGAGGGTCGGTCAAACCGGGCAACGCGACGGAACTGCTTTCGGTAGAGCATGTGACGGCGCGCTTGTCGGCGGGGCGAGTCTGAAGGCGGTGGATTTTCTGGCGATTGCGGCTGCCTGTCCGGTCTGAGGCAGAGAAAACGCTTGCGTTACAGCCGCAAGCGCCTATGTGAGATGGGGTTTGACGGGAATTCGGGAATTCCGGCCGGTTTGACCGAAAACCGTCATAAACTCCGCAAAACGGGTGCGTATGGTCCCGTTTTCTGGAAAAACATGCAGGTGCCAGGACACGGATTGTGAGCGGTCTTGGAAAATCGGCAAAAGCCGTGTAATGAGCCGCGTCCGCATTGAGGCGGATGCTTCGAGCCGGAGAGCCGGAAGGAAACATGCAGACCGTTATCATCGTCATTCATCTGATCGTCGTGGTCGCGCTGGTTGGCGTCGTCCTCATGCAACGCTCCGAGGGTGGCGGGCTTGGCATCGGCGGCGGTTCCGGTTTCATGTCCGCGCGCGGCGCGGCCAATGCCCTGACGCGCACGACGGCCATTCTGGCGGCCGCGTTCTTCGCGACATCGCTGGCCCTGTCGCTGATCGCCCGCTACGGCGCGAGCCCGACGGACATTCTGGACCGTATCCCTGCCGGAAGCGAGCAGACGGAAGGTTCGGGTGGCGTTCTCGACCAGCTTGGCGGTGCGGGCGCCTCTGCTCCCACCGAGGAGCCTTCGGCTCCGGCTGACGCCAATCCTGAAGATCAGGTTCCCACGGGGCAGTAAGCTCCGTGCCGCGAGGTTGACCGGTCGCCTTAGCTGCGACCGGCTTTGCCAATCGCAGAACTTATTCACCGCGGTGCGCAAAAAGATTTGCGTCTCGTTATTTTTTGCTGGCGGAATCGCCTGTGTCCGGTTAAGCGATGAGTCCCATGGCGCGATATGTTTTCATAACCGGCGGCGTGGTCTCCTCCCTCGGAAAAGGCATTGCAGCAGCGGCCCTTGGCGCGCTGTTACAGGCCCGTGGGTACCGCGTTCGCATCCGTAAACTCGATCCCTACCTGAATGTTGATCCGGGCACGATGTCGCCCTATCAGCACGGTGAGGTTTTCGTCACCGATGACGGTGCCGAAACCGACCTGGACCTTGGCCATTATGAGCGCTTTACCGGGCGTTCGGCCAACAAGCAGGACAACATCACCACAGGCCGGATCTACCAGAACATTCTGGAAAAAGAGCGTCGTGGCGACTATCTGGGCGCCACGGTGCAGGTGATCCCGCACGTTACCGACGAGATCAAGCAGTTCGTCCTCGAAGGCAATGACGACTACGATTTCGTTCTGTGTGAAATCGGCGGAACCGTCGGCGACATCGAGGCGATGCCGTTCCTTGAGGCGATTCGCCAGCTCGGCAACGAACTGCCGCGCGGCAACGCGGTCTATGTGCATCTGACCTTGATGCCCTGGATACCGGCGGCGGGCGAACTCAAGACCAAGCCGACGCAGCATTCCGTGAAGGAATTGCGGTCCATCGGCATTGCTCCTGACATCCTTCTGGTGCGCGCAGACCGGGAAATCCCCGCCGAAGAACGGCGCAAGCTGTCGCTGTTCTGCAATGTGCGCGAATCAGCCGTCATTCAGGCGCTCGATGTGGCGCATATCTACGATGTGCCGATAGCCTATCACGAGGAAGGGCTCGATTCGGAAGTGCTGGCCGCTTTCGGTATCGATCCGGCGCCGAAACCGCGCATGGAGCGCTGGGACGAGGTTGCCGACCGCATTCACAATCCCGAAGGTCAGGTCACGATTGCCGTTGTCGGCAAATACACCGGACTGAAAGACGCCTACAAGTCGCTGATCGAGGCGCTTTCGCATGGCGGCATGGCAAACCGGGTTCGGGTGAAGCTCGAATGGATCGAGGCGGAAATCTTCGAGAAGGAAGATCCTGCTCCGTGGCTTGAGAAGGTGCATGGCATTCTGGTGCCCGGTGGCTTCGGCGAGCGTGGCGCGGAGGGCAAAATCCTTGCGGCCAAGTTCGCACGCGAACGCAAGGTGCCGTATTTCGGCATCTGCTTCGGCATGCAGATGGCCTGTATCGAGGCGGCCCGGTCTCTGGCCGGGATCGAAAAGGCTTCTTCCACGGAGTTCGGCCCGACCAGCGAGCCGGTTGTCGGTCTGATGACCGAGTGGCTCAAGGGCAACATGCTCGAGAAGCGCACGGCCTCCGGCGATCTCGGCGGCACGATGCGTCTCGGCGCCTATGAATCCAAACTTGTCGAAGGCTCCAAGATTGCGGCGATCTATGGTTCGGAAGAAATTTCCGAGCGTCACCGCCATCGCTATGAGGTGAATATCGGCTATCGTCAGAAGCTCGAAGAGTGCGGACTGGTCTTTGCCGGTCTTTCACCGGACGGCGTACTGCCGGAGACGGTCGAGTATCCCGATCATCCCTGGTTCATCGGCGTGCAGTATCACCCCGAGCTCAAGAGCCGGCCCTTTGAGCCGCATCCGCTCTTTGCTTCTTTCATTGAAGCAGCTGTAGAGCAGTCGCGCCTCGTGTGATCTCGTTTCCCCGCCGCTCCGGCGGGGAACCACTCCTTGCCCGGCTCGGCACTTGCAAAGCGCCCGGGCTTCGGGCACATGCGGTGCATGGTATCTGAAGACAAGATGCGATTTCCGCGCAGCATCGATCGCAGCCTCGATCATTGTGTGTTGCCAACCGCCGATCTGGCGGTTGCGCGCGGACGTCTGGAAGCGCTCGGCTTCACTGTGGCAGCGGATGCCGCGCACCCTTTCGGCACCGGCAATTGCTGCGTCTTCTTCGCAGATGGGTCCTATCTCGAACCCTTGAGCCGGGTCGCGCCGCAGGCCGCGCGGAAGGCGGAATCCGCAGGCAATGTTTTCGTCCAGCGCGACAGCGTGTTTCGTAAACAATTCGGCGATGAGGGGTTTTCCGCCGTGGTTCTTGGAACCACGGACGCAGATGAAGATCATGCACGCTTTGCTGGTGCGGGAATTTCCGCTGGAAGCCCGCTCTCCTTCTCGCGCCCCTTCCGCGATGTCGATGGGCGCGAAGCCACGGCTTCGTTCCGCCTGGCCTTTGCCGCACCGGAAAACGCCAACGGCCATTTCTTCTTCACGTGCCAGCGCGTGAACTTACCGGCTGCAGGCCGCGGTGCGCTCGAAACTCATGCCAACGGCGTGACGGGAACCGCGCGGATCGTCATGCTCGCCGCCGCTCCAGATGACTATGCGGGCTTTCTCGACGCGTTCTCCGGTGAAAGGCACCAGATACCGGCGACCGAAGAGATCGTGCTGAAGCTTGCCAATGCCGAGCTGACGGTGATTACGCCGGATATTTACAAAACCAGATATGGCCTAGACCGGGTGCCGGCGTCCGGCCGGTTCGATCTGGCTGCAATCGTTTTCCAATGCCTGGATCTGGCCGGACTGCGCGACCATTTGAAGGTGCGACAGGTTCTGTTTGCCGAACATGACGGTGCGGTCATCGTGCCGCCGGCGGCAGGGCAGGGTGCCGTGTTTGTCTTTGAGGAGTCTTCCCCATGAAACCCAATCCTCGTGTGACGGTCGGCAAGGTCGTTTTCGGCAATGATGCTCCGTTGGCGGTGATCGCCGGTCCATGCCAGATGGAAACGCGTCAGCACGCGTTCGATATGGCAGGTGCGCTCAAGGAAATCACGGACGAACTGGGCATCGGGCTCGTCTACAAGAGCAGTTTCGACAAGGCCAACCGCACATCACTCTCCGGGAAGCGCGGGGCGGGGCTGGATGCGGCCATGCCGATCTTCGCCGACATTCGCAAGGAATTCGATGTCCCAGTGATTACGGACGTTCACACAGAGGAACAGTGCGGGATTGTCGCCGAAGTGGTCGATGTGCTGCAGATCCCGGCATTCCTTTGCCGCCAGACCGATCTCCTGATCGCGGCGGCGCAGACCGGCAAGGTGGTGAACGTCAAGAAGGGGCAGTTTCTGGCGCCGTGGGATATGGAAAATGTCATCTCGAAGGTGACGGATTCTGGCAATCCAAATGTGATGGCGACCGAGCGGGGTACCTCGTTTGGCTACAACACGCTTGTCTCGGACATGCGCGGCCTGCCGCAGATGGCGGCTATGGGCGCACCGGTCATCTTCGATGCGACGCATTCGGTCGCCCAGCCCGGAGGCCGTGGAGGTTCGTCCGGCGGTCAGCGAGAATTTGTGGAAACGCTTGCGCGCGCTGCCGTTGCGGTCGGCGTTGCCGGTGTTTTCATGGAAACACATCAGGATCCCGACAATGCGCCGTCTGACGGTCCCAATATGGTGCCGCTCCACGAGATGAAGGGACTTCTTGAGCGCCTGATGGCCTTTGACCGCATTGCCAAGGCGAACTGACCCCGCTCACGACATTGAGTTTTCACGTGCCTGCGCTAAGACAGGCGCGAGCCGTTCCTTCCGGTAAACACTGCCGGAACCAACCTCCAGATCAGAGAGAGTTAAAATGACTGCCATTCTCGACATTGTCGGACGCGAAATACTGGACAGCCGGGGCAACCCGACCGTCGAAGTCGATGTGGTTCTGGAAGACGGCTCCATGGGCCGCGCCGCCGTGCCTTCGGGCGCCTCCACCGGCGCGCATGAAGCCGTGGAGCTGCGCGACGGCGGCAAGCGCTATCTCGGAAAGGGCGTCGAACAGGCGGTCGATGCGGTCAACGGCGAGATTTTCGAAACCCTGAGCGGGCTCGAGGCAGAAAACCAGATGCAGATCGACCAGGCAATGATCGATCTCGATGGCACGCCCAACAAGAGCCGCCTTGGCGCAAACGCGATCCTCGGTGTTTCGCTTGCGGTGGCAAAGGCTGCCGCCGAGACCTCCAACCTGCCGCTCTACCGCTATGTGGGCGGGGCCTCCGCGCATGTCCTGCCGGTGCCGATGATGAACATCGTCAATGGCGGCGCGCATGCCGACAACCCGATCGACTTCCAGGAATTCATGGTGATGCCGATCGGCGCGTCGTCCATTCGTGAGGCCGTGCGCTGGGGCTCGGAAATCTTCCACACGCTGAAAGCGGGCCTGAAAGACGCCGGCCACAACACCAATGTGGGCGACGAAGGCGGATTTGCTCCGAACCTGAAGAGTGCTGAAGATGCGCTCGACTTCGTTCTCGCCTCGATCGAGAAGGCCGGCTACAAGCCGGGCGAGGATGTGGGCATCGCGCTCGACTGCGCCGCGACCGAGTTCTTCAAGGAAGGCAAGTATGTCTACGAGGGCGAAGGCCAGACGCGCGACGGCAAGGCGCAGGCCGAATACCTTGCGAAGCTCGTCGGCAACTATCCGATCATCTCCATCGAAGACGGCATGTCGGAAGACGATTTCGAAGGCTGGAAGATTCTGACCGATCTGGTGGGCAACAAGGCGCAGCTCGTGGGTGACGATCTGTTCGTGACCAATTCCGCGCGCCTGCGCGACGGCATCAAGATGGGCATCGGCAATTCGATCCTCGTCAAGGTGAACCAGATCGGCACGCTGACGGAAACGCTCGACGCAGTGGAGACGGCGCACAAGGCCGGCTACACGGCGGTGATGTCGCACCGCTCCGGCGAGACCGAGGATTCGACCATTTCGGATCTGGCCGTTGCCACCAATTGCGGGCAGATCAAAACCGGCTCGCTGGCACGTTCGGACCGGACGGCGAAGTACAACCAGCTTATCCGCATCGAGGAAGAGCTCGGTCCGCAGGCGCGCTACGCCGGAAAATCGATCCTGCGCGGATAAAGTTTGCAGGTGACCGTAGGGAAATAACGGTCCTTTAAGCAACATATGGTCACATGCGGGAGAAGGGTTTTTTCCGCATGTGGACACGTCATCACAAACGCCGCAACACTGGCCGTCTGATCGTTCCGACGATCACGGGGCTGTTTCTCGCCTATTTCGGCTTTCATGCTACAATGGCGATTATGGCATCTACTCGAAATACAGGCTTGAGACCCGTATCGCGGAAGCTCAGGAGCGGCTTGACGCCCTTGTCGCCAAGCGCCAGGAGCTGGAGCATCGGGTTGCACTGGTGAACGATGGCAGCCTCGAGAAAGACATGCTCGATGAGCAGGCGCGCCGGGCGCTGAATCTGGCCCGGGAGAATGAGGTGATTGTCCTCATCGGTGCCGGTCAGTAAATTAACTGAATTTCACTTAATCAACGATAAGATGTGAAAATCCAAGCATTTAGCTGCATGGCAGCTATGCGGATTTTGAATGGCCGAATTGTGTTCCACGTGCTAGCTTCATCTACCATAAGCGGGAGATGACGGGAGGCTCATGGCGCAACCTTTGCCAGGCTCCACCGTTGCACAAATTCCCCGGAATGTCAGCTAGGGAGTAAAGGCATGGCGCGAGCCGCAAGCAAGACAAGTGCCGCGAGGTCACGCTCGACCAAAAAAGGAGCGGCAGGGGCTGCCGTTCAGGCACCCAAACCCCCAAAGCCAGAAGATTTCGACAAAGAGCAGGAGCTTCACGCCTATCGTGAAATGCTTCTGATCCGTCGTTTCGAGGAAAAGGCCGGCCAGCTCTATGGCATGGGCCTCATCGGCGGCTTCTGTCATCTCTATATCGGTCAGGAGGCTGTTGTCGTCGGCATGCAGATGAGCATGAAGGACGGCGACCAGGTGATCACCGGTTATCGCGATCATGGTCACATGCTCGCAACAGGCATGGAAGCGCGCGGCGTGATGGCCGAGCTTACGGGGCGCCGCAATGGCTACTCCAAGGGCAAGGGTGGCTCCATGCACATGTTCTCCAAGGAGAAGAAGTTTTATGGCGGCCATGGCATCGTGGGCGCGCAGGTGCCGCTGGGCACGGGGCTGGCCTTTGCCAACCGCTACCGCGGCGACGACAGCGTTTCGATCACCTATTTCGGCGACGGTGCTGCCAATCAGGGCCAGGTCTATGAGAGCTTCAACATGGCCTCGCTGTGGAAGCTGCCGGTGGTCTACATCATCGAGAACAACCGCTATGCCATGGGCACGGCAGTGGCGCGCTCATCGGCGGAAACCGACTTCTCCCATCGCGGTCTTTCCTTCAAGATTCCGGGCATCCAGGTGGATGGCATGGATGTGCGCGCGGTGAAGGCTGCAGGCGATCTGGCCGTGGACTGGTGCCGTTCGGGCAAGGGGCCGATCATTCTGGAAATGCAGACATATCGCTATCGCGGCCATTCCATGTCTGACCCGGCAAAATACCGCTCCAAGGATGAAGTGCAGAAAATGCGCTCGGATCACGACCCGATCGAGCAGGTGAAGCAGCGTCTCATGGCGAACAAATGGGCTGATGAAGACGAACTGAAGGCCATCGACAAGGAGGTGCGCGAGATCGTCGGCGATTCGGCCGAATTCGCGCAGACGGATCCGGAACCGGATGTGTCTGAACTCTACACCGACATTCTGCTTTGAGGGGAGGGCCGACATGCCAACCGAAATTCTCATGCCCGCGCTCTCTCCGACCATGGAAGAGGGCAATCTTTCCAAATGGATCAAAAAGGAAGGCGATGCCGTCGCGCCCGGTGACGTGATCGCCGAGATCGAAACCGACAAGGCGACCATGGAAGTGGAAGCCGTGGACGAAGGCACGCTCGGAAAAATCCTGATCTCCGAAGGTACCGAAGGCGTGAAGGTGAATACGCCGATCGCCGTGCTGCTGGCAGATGGCGAAAGCGAGGCCGATCTCGACAAGGCAGCATCAAAGCAGGCTGCCGAAGAGACAAAGGTTGCCGATGACAGCGCCACGAAGGCTGAACCGGAAGAAAAGTCCGGTGGTTCCGTGCCGGCGGCGCCCGAGGTGAAAATCGCGGCGGACCCGGACATTCCCGAAGGCACGGAAATGGTTTCGACCACCGTGCGCGAGGCGCTGCGCGACGCCATGGCCGAGGAAATGCGCCGTGACGGCGACGTTTTCGTCATGGGTGAAGAGGTGGCCGAATATCAGGGCGCCTACAAGGTGACGCAGGGGCTCTTGCAGGAGTTCGGCGACAAGCGCGTGGTCGACACACCGATCACCGAGCACGGCTTTGCCGGCGTCGGCGTTGGTGCGGCCTTTGCCGGGCTGAAGCCGATCGTCGAATTCATGACGTTCAACTTCGCCATGCAGGCGATTGACCAGATCGTGAACTCCGCAGCCAAGACGCTCTATATGGCCGGCGGCCAGATGGGTGCGCCCATCGTGTTCCGCGGACCGAACGGGGCGGCTGCCCGCGTGGCCGCCCAGCATTCGCAGTGCTATGCGGCCTGGTATGGGCATATCCCGGGGCTCAAGGTGGTGATGCCTTATACGGCAGCCGACGCGAAGGGGCTTTTGAAGGCCGCGATTCGCGATCCGAACCCGGTGATCTTCCTCGAAAACGAGATTCTCTACGGCCAGAGTTTTGACGTTCCGAAGATGGATGACTTCGTGCTGCCGATCGGCAAGGCGCGCATCCACAAGGAAGGCAGGGACGCCACCATCGTTTCCTTCGGCATCGGCATGACCTATGCGGTGAAGGCGGCTGAAGAGCTGGCGGGTGAGGGGATCGACGTGGAGGTGATCGACCTGCGCACGATCCGCCCGATGGACCTTGATACGGTGATCGCTTCGGTGAAGAAGACGAACCGTCTGGTGACGGTCGAGGAAGGGTTCCCGCAGTCTTCGGTCGGCGCGCATATCGCCAGCCAGGTGATGCAGCGGGCGTTTGACTATCTCGACGCGCCGGTGATCACGGTTGCGGGCAAGGATGTGCCGATGCCTTATGCGGCGAACCTTGAAAAGCTCGCGCTGCCAAATGTCGCCGAAGTGGTCGAGGCGGTGAAAGCCGTTTCCTATCGCAGCTAAGGGGGAGGATACCATGCCGATCAAAGTCACCATGCCTGCCCTTTCGCCAACGATGGAGGAGGGCAATCTCGCCAAATGGATGGTCAAGGAGGGCGACAGCGTCGCGCCGGGCGACGTGATCGCCGAGATCGAGACCGACAAGGCGACCATGGAAGTGGAAGCGGTCGACGAGGGCACCGTTGCGAAACTGGTGGTGCCGGAAGGCACTGAAGGCGTGAAGGTGAATGCGCTGATCGCGGTTCTCGCCGAAGAAGGAGAGGATGCCGGCGCGGCGGCGAAAGCGGCCGAGGGCGGATCCGACCCTGAGCCGGAGCCCAAGTCTGAATCGAAGCTGGAAAAGCCTGCAAAGGAAGAAGCTCCCGAGGCAAAACCGGCTGAAGCGAAACCAGCACCGTCCGGTGATGGCGAGCGTGTGTTCGCCTCACCGCTCGCGCGCCGTCTGGCGAAGGAAGCCGGGCTTGATCTTGCAGCGCTTTCAGGTTCGGGCCCGAAGGGCCGGATCGTCAAGGCCGATGTGGAAGCCGCTGGCAAGGATGGCGGTGCGAAGGCAGCCGCTGCCGCACCTTCTGCCGCTCCGGTCCAGCCGGCCATGTCCGACGACCAGGTCATGAAACTGTTCGAGGAAGGTTCTTACGAGCTGATCCCGCATGACAGCATGCGCAAGACCATCGCGCGGCGTCTGGTCGAGGCCAAGTCCACCATCCCGCATTTCTACCTGACGCTCGATTGCGAGATCGACGCGCTTCTGGCACTGCGCAAGCAGTTGAACGAAGCCGCGCCGAAGGTGAAAACCGAGGATGGCGAGAAGCCGGCTTACAAGCTGTCGGTCAACGACATGGTGATCAAGCCCACGCCAAGGCGCTTGCCATGGTGCCGGAGGCGAATGTCTCGTGGACCGAGAGCGCCATGGTAAAGCACAGACACGCCGATGTGGGCGTTGCCGTGTCGATCCCCGGCGGCTGATCACGCCGATCATTCGCCGCGCCGACGAGAAGACGCTGTCGGCCATCTCGAACGAGA